>DAIDJG010000162.1 GCA_027451445.1 Singulisphaera sp. | reverse complement strand
AGAGCAGTCGATCAAGCTGCGCGAAGTGGAACGAAGTGAGGATCGGAAACTTGCAACGCCAATGAGTGTCAATTGGCAAGCGTTCTCGCACGCGCACAGAGATCACTACAGAAGCTGCAACTACACCGGTGAACGCTCACGTCGGCAAACGTCACCCTGACAGGCCTGAATATCACGGCTGGCAGTAATGCGAACCTGGCGGGTGCGATCAACATCGAGTCATCGCCGTCGGCCAGTCCCCAAGCGGAACTTACGCTGGTCGCCTGCAACGTTTCGGGAAGCACCGGCCTCTTCGCCGGCGGCATCTTCAATAACTATGGCACGCTCAATATCGAGTACAGCGCGATCTACGGCAACTACGGCTCTTACAATGGTGCAATCGAGAACGTTGGCGGCACCGTCACCGTCACGGACTCGACGATCGCCAACAATCATGCGACACAGTCGGGCGGCGCGCGAGGAGCCGGCGGCATCGGCAACTACGCTGAAGCCTACATCAGCGCCGGGACGACCACGAACCTGACCTACGCGACGTTCAGCGGCAACACCGCCGCGAACCCGAACAGTGCGCTGGACCTCCTTGCGTTCCAGGGCGATTCCAGCTTCGCTTCAACGATCTCGCTGGACGACACCATCCTCGCCAGTGCGTCGTCGGGCTCAACAACCCCCAACGTACTGCTCGGGACGTACGACTCCTTCGGAACTACCACATCGAGCCTGAGCACCGATGGGAGCATCCCCAGTGGGGACGGCAATTTGCTGAATGCCGATCCCGTGCTCGGTCTGCTGCAGAACAATGGCGGTCTGACGCCCACCCAGGCCCTCGGAAACGGCAGCGCCGCGTTCGGGACCGGAACCGTCCCCGGCTCGCCGCCGATCTTCGATCAGCGCGGGCCCAATTTCTACCGCGTCGTCAACAACGCCACCGATATCGGCGCCTACCAGACCCAGACGCCCCCCTCGATCACCCCGCCGGCGGACCAGAGCGCCGTCGAGGGCAACTCGAAGTCCATTCAGCTCGGGTCGTTTAGCGGCTACCCCGGAGCTTCGAGCTACACGGCGACCATCGACTGGGGAGACGGGAGTTCCCCAACCGCGTTCAGCGTGAGCCCCGGCACCATCCCGATGCAAAACCACACCTACGGCGAGGAAGGTGCGTACACGGTGACCGTCACGGTGACGGACAACCAGAATGACAAGCCGCTGACCGACAGCTTTGGGGTGACCGTAAGTGACCCATCCGTGAGCGCGTCCAACTTTTCCATTGGGCCCGTAGCCCAGGGCACACCCACGGGCTCGATTCCTCTCGCCACGTTTACAGATCCCGGCGGCGCCGAGCCCAATCAGTACACGCCCGGCGTGACCAAGCTGTCCGCCGTGTACCAGGCCACCGTCGATTGGGGCGACGGCACAAGCCTCAACCCCGACACCCAACAGGCCACGATCAGCTTCCAGCCGGGCTCGTACGCCCCGGCAGGGACCTTCACCGTCACCGGACCAAGCCACATTTACTACGCACCCGGTGAATACGACATCACCGTCACGATCAACCACGAATCGTCCGCGCCCACGGTTGTGCATGACTCAATCGAAGTGCTCGAGCGCGATGAGATCAGCGTCACCGGCACCAACCTCAGCGGCAACCCCGGACAACCTTTGAACAACGTGACGGTCGGCTCGTTCACGGACACCTACCCATTCACGCTCACCGGCGCGAAGACGACCGCCTCGTCTTACATCGCCGACATCGACTGGGGTGATGGGAGCTCGATGTTCGTGCCCGTCACCATCGTCCCGAACGGCTCGGGGGGCTACAACCTCACCGGTACCCATACCTACACATCCTCGGGTGTGTACGAGACGACCCTCTTGGTCGAGAAGAAGGGCCAGCCGAGCGACTATAGTTTTGGCGGCGGTGAGGTGACCATCGCGCCCTCGAGCCTCAGCGCGACGAGCGTGACCGGAACCGCGACTGAAGGCTCGGCCTACACGGGTCCCGTGGCGTCGATCACCTCGAACGACTATAACCTCCAGTCGAGCGACTTCTCGGCGGTGATTGCCTGGAGCAACGGTACGGTCCAGCCCGCCACCATCAGCGGCGGAAACGGTCAGTTCACCGTGAGTGGCTCCTTCACGTTCGCCGATGAAGGCACGTACCCGGTGAGGGTCAAGCTTACGGAACCCGACCTGGAGGGCGGCACGCAGCAAATCGCGTTGACGAGCACGGTGAAGGTGCAGGACGCTGATGTGTTTACGCCCCACAGTAAATCGTTGACGGCCACTTCGGGAACGGTGTGGAGTGGTGTCGTCGCGACCTTCACCGATTCGTACACGGGCAATACCCCGAACGACTTCAACGCGACGATCAACTGGGGCGATGGGGCGATCACGCACGGGGTCGTCGGCTTCAATGGGACTGACTATACCGTGTCCGGCAGCCACACCTACTCCAAGGCCGGCACCTTCCGGGCCGCCGTGACGCTGAACGACGATTCTCCGGGAACGGCGACCTCCACCGCGATCAGCCAGTTCTCGGTGTCGAGTACAGCGCCCAAAATCGTCACCAACAATTCGGGACCGGTGGTCGTGATTCCGTTGGACACCACCAACGGAAAGAAGAAGCAAAGCTAGGACGATTGACGTCCCACTGGCGCACGGCGGTGCCGTGCGCCACCTCGGTTTTACAGACAAGCATATAAAAATCATAGGATATATTATAATTATATTTATATATATTATGAGAATATATAAATTTACACCAGTGCCGCGTCTCTGGTAGGGAACTTGTACAGAACATGCACTTTGGCTGGCGTTTCTGGTTGTATGCTTGGATGCAAGCAACCGAGGAAATCAGCATCAGACATGGGACGCCTGGCCTCTGTCGTTCGCGTCCGGTCTCACCAAATTGCCCATGTTTGGTGTGTAGTGGTATTTTATCCGTATCGCCGAATTCACCCGAGACGTTCCTTGACCATCCCCATTCGGCGGGGGGAAAGTGTTTAACATCTTGTTGCAGCTACCCACGACGTGCTGGCCGGCAACCGAGGGATGATCCCGTGAGACGTTTGCGTAGACGCCGCTTTCATGTCAAAAAATCGCCTACGAATCGGCGATGGCAACCGCGAAATCCCTCTGCGTGGGGCCTGGAATCGCGGTGTCTTCTTTCAGCCTCCCCCGGCGCCCCCCAGATTCAGCCGGGCGGTATTGCGCTTCAATCGGTGTTGCGAACCGACCAGTCCGATGGGGCTGTCGACAACAAGAACCTGTTAGTTGTGCCGTTTTCGAAACCGGTGACCCTGGGAAACATCTCGGAGATCGCACTTTCGGGTCAGGCGATCGACCCGCTTACAGGTCATCATGTTCCTGAGACGATCCCCATCCTGTCGGCGACCATCGATCCATCCCACCCAAAGACAGTGACCATTTTGACGGGCGAAATTGTTCCCAAAGAGGCTCACCTGACGTTTGGCGCTGGTTCATTGACCGGGGTTGCGAAATCCGAAACGGCGACCGTGCCGAGAGGGGTCTCGGCCGTGGAGTTCACCCTCGCGGGCCGACCGTTCAAGCCGACCGATCTCGGTTACTTCAGCAGCAATGCGTATCCTTCATCGCCTCCCGCGACCGAACCCTCGATTCCCGCACCCGATGAGTCGATGATGCGCCGTCAGCTCACGCGGTTTTTGAGTCGTGAAGTCACGATGCACGTGATCACGACGGCGCAATTGACGACGGCGCTGAAGCAATTCCGCGACCCAACCTTGACGGCGATTGTGCCTTCGCCACTGCTCCGCGCCGCCTTGATTTCACTGACGGGAACCGTCGCCGCGCCAGCAATCCAGGACGTCCTATCTGACTTGCCGGATGGAACGCATCGCTACACCAGCATCGATTTCCGAGCGCCCGGCGATACCCGGCCGACGTACACCACCGTAAACAATGACGGTCACATCGCAATCGGTTTCGAGCGCGACAACACGGCGGAGCCCTTTCAAGTACTGGGTGTGATTCTGGCCCACGAAACACTTCACCAGGATACCGTCAACGGGTGGTACGAGGAAAATATCAACAATATCGTGATGACTCTCGTTCAGACTCAGTTTTATCACGTCGATCCTGGCCTCGCCGCTTTGAAGACGCCGCAGTTGAGGGTCTATAACGACCAGCTCCTGGGAATGTTGAATTCAGGTCGTCTCAATTTCCCCGGCGTCGGATTCTTTGCGGCGCCTCAGGTCCAGACAGGGTCAAGCAGCCCGCGTCCCGTCATTTATCCTGGCAGTCCGTATGCCTTCACAAGCGTCATTCAGTTCGGAAATGTGATCTCGAAGGTTCTCAACGATTTCGGTTTCTTCGGGATTCCGGACCGCGCCACTCCGGGTAATCCCACCCTTCAAGCGGAACTTTCGCGCATCACTCATACCAGGGCACGAAGCGCCAATTTCGACCAGGGAACCGAGCGGCTCCTCGACGAAAAGCAGAAGATCGTCGACGAACACACCGCGATGCAACTCGCGAAGCTGCTGAAGCTGACGATCGGATGATCCAGAAGCCCATGTTCGCTCTGAGGGAAGTCCCAGGACACGAGGGGCCTGAATCTGGCCGTGCACTTAATACACGGGCTTTGCGGCGACCTGGATAGCATCGGCTCCGATGGCGATCCGATGGATGAGCGAAGACCCCAGCACGAAGACAGAACACTCCAGGATGGAGTTCCACCATGACAATCGCGCGCGCTCATCTCGTCGATCCAAATGTCACCCGCTGGTACCATTGCATTAACCGCTGTGTCCGCCGCGAAATCGGTCGGGTCAGATACCATGAAGGAGGATAGCAGAAGGTGAGTCGCTGAAGGTAAGCTGAATATGTGGCTATCAGCATCCCTTTGGAGGGACATTCCCATGTCAGCGACTCACGAGGACCATTCTACCACAGCGACCAGACTGGTACTCTACCTGGCCTTGGAGCTGGGCCGGAACTCCTGGAAGCTGGCCTTCACCACAGGAGCCGCCCAGAAACCCCGGCTCCGCTCGCTGGCCGCCGGTAACTATGTCGAACTCCTCCTTGAGATCAAGAAGGCCAAGGAGCGGTTCGGCCTGCCGCCGGACGCCAAGGTGATCTCCTGCTACGAGGCCGGCCGGGACGGCTTCTGGCTCCATCGCTTTCTGATCCATGAAGGGATCGATAACCGAGTCGTCGACTCGGCATCGATCGAAGTCAATCGCCGCAAGCGTCGCGCCAAATCCGATCGGCTGGACGCGACCAAGCTGGTCTCGATGCTCATCCGCTCGCACCAGGGCGAAGACCACGTCTGGTCGGTGGTCCGCATTCCCACGGTGGCTGACGAGGACCGGCGGCAACTCCACCGCGACTTGATCCGTCTGAAAGGGGAGCGGACTGGGCACGACAATCGGATCAAGGGACTGTTGGCCGGGCTGGGCCTGATGGTGACGATCCACTCTGGCTTCGCCGAGCAACTCGAGCAACTTCGCCAGTGGGACGGCTCGGAGGTACCGTCTGGACTGCGACAGAGACTGACGCGGGAGTTCGAGCGGAGACAACTGGTCGCGCGTCAGATCGGCGCGTTGGAGAGGGAGCGGAAGAAGCAGATCAGCGCCCCGGACGATCCCCAGATGGAACAGGTGCGCCAATTGTTGCGACTGCGGGGGATCGGCCCCAACACGGCGTGGCTGTTGGTGCGCGAGTTCTTCGGCTGGCGGCAGATCAAGAACCGGCGCGAGCTGGCCAGCCTGGCGGGGCTGACACCGTCACCGTATGACAGCGGGGAGAGCCGTCGCGAGCAGGGGATCAGCAAGGCGGGGAATCGGCGTGTGCGGTGGATGATGATCGAGCTGGCCTGGCTCTGGCTGCGATACCAGCCGGAGCGCGAGTTGAGCGGCTGGTTCCGCGAGCGGTTCGGCCAGGGGAACGGTCGGGTGCGGAAATCGGGGATCGTGGCGGTGGCGCGAAAGCTGTTGGTGGCGCTTTGGAAGTACCTGGAGACCGGCGTGGTGCCGGCGGGTGCGGAGGTGAGCGCTGCGGAGGAGGACGAGCCGGTGAACAAAGTGTCGTGAGTTCGGCAGTCACCGTAGCCCCTTTGAAAGGGGCGGGGACAAGATCGAGGTCTTGGGCTCTCGGGAAGCGATCACGAGCAGACAGGGCTGGAGGGGGCGACCGAGAAATTAGTCGGGTTTCCAGTAAGGGGACCGTGGGTCAGATGGGTTTGCTCCCCCGGTTCTGGCTTCGAGGCGTCGGGAGACGTATGAGTAACTGATGATTGATCCTTAGATGTGATCAACACGGATAGAAGACGGTGCCGGCCCGAAGGGTCGGACTGATCATGAAGCCGCCAGCCTTTGTCGCTTGAGAGCGTGCTGTACGAGAGAGGGAGGTGAATGAAGTACAGTTGTCGATGGGTCGCAAGAGAAAGGGCTTCGAGCCGGCGACCTCGTAGATGACCAACGTTAACGATAAATTATGTGATAAGAGTGAGATCCCGGGCTCACCGGTTCCCCGGGTGGTGAGGCGGTAAGCCCAGGATTTCCTCGAAAGGATCGGCGTCTGCGCCGAGGAAGGAGTAGAAGGAGAGAGCCAAGAAATCGCGTTCACGGGGCTTGCCCCGGCGACTCATAGAAGACCGAATTCTTCGTTAACGAAGATCTCGGTCTGATCCCGTGAGTCGCGAAAAGGGGACAGCGAAAAAGGGGGAAGGCTCAAGCTTGACTCGCTTGAATTGGGGCGAAAGCCTAAAGACGCTCGAATGCCGCGATGTCATGCCCGATATCGCCGCATCGAAACGCCGAACGAGAATTCAGGTCAACGGGGGTTACCCGTGTTGGCTGCGTCGCCATCTCGACGTTGAGCCACGTCTTGAGTGCGAGCCAGGCTCAGTCGGGCACCACGGCCTCGTTGTGGACGCGCGTCGTCCAAGATTCCCGGCGAGAGCGGCGGGCAGGTCGGGCCAAAAAACATGGAGCGGCGCCCGATGTCTGGGCCGCGGTGAATGCCCTCATCGATGCGTGGGTCGTCGACCGCTATGATTTCGGTCCGAGCAACCCGTTGGAGGTCGGCGGCGGCAACAGGCTCGCACGGAGCCTCGCTCTGCCGCTGTGCGCAACGCGATGGTAAACCGCTGTAAAGACACACCTCTCCCCTTGCGGGAGCGGTCGGCCCTCAACGAGGGCCGGGTGAGGGGTGCGGGCGAAATCGGTCGTCCGCGGGCGGTGTCGATACCAGACGCCCGGGAAGCAACGATCAATAAGGTTGTGAATTCTTATTTATAATGCTTGCAGGTGCTCTCACGATGGCCGAGACGGGTCCCGTCGTGGAAATCAGGTTGAGGCGGCACCGCGACGATCGCGATGCTGCCCCGGCGTTCTCGGGCATGAATGGCCCGCCCGCGATGTTCCCGCAATGGCTTTACCCGAGAGCATCCTTGAGTTTGTTGAATTCCACCAGGGTCGTCTCATATTTACGATCGTAGACCACCTTGTAACGACGTTCGTTGGTCAGAATGCCGGTCAGCTCGGCGATCTCGGATCTGAGGGCCCCGTGTTGCTCGCGAGGAACGCGCGCGAGGGCCTTCTGCTGCATCTGATCGAGGGTTGTCAGGGTCTTGTCGAATGAGGCCATGATGCCCGCCATCAGCGGTTCGGCCTGTTCGACGGCCTTGCGCACCACGGCTTCCATCCCGGCCTTATTGCCCTGATACTGGCCGAGCAACCGCGTAAAAAGCTCACCTTCGTTGTTGATGTAGTTGCCGACCTTCGACGTGGTCCGGGTCCGGTTGGTCTCGGCGATTTTCTCCATCCCTTGCTTCACCGTGGCGAGCACTTTGCGGTGGACGCGGGAAAGGTCGCCGCCCGACTTGGCGGCTTCATCGGCCGTCTCGGCGCTCTTCTCCGCAGCGTCCGTCAGGTTGACGACGACGGCCTTCAGCTTGTCGGCCTGCTTGAAGCTTTCATACACCTTCTTGGTGGTTTCGGCGTAGGATTTGACGTCCTCGGCGGGGAGGTCGCTGGTTTTGTAGTTGCGCTGGACGTCGAAGGTCGAACCCCAGTTCCGGTAGAGCGACTCCGCCTTCGTCTCTGCGGCCTTGGCGGCGACGGCTGCCTTCTGGGCCGCCTGCGCCTCCTTGGTCGCATTCTCGATCTCTCCCTTTCCGGCGGCGACCTCGGCCTTCTTGCTGGCCGCCTCGGCGTCGTCGGCCGCCTCGCGTGCCTTGTCGGTGAGATCCGCCATCTTGGGCTCTTCCTTCTCCCACCACGTCAGGAAGTCAGTCCGCGACTTCACGAACTCCTTCACCCCGCGCAGCCGCTGATTCAGCTCGGCAATCTTCTCCTGGGACGCGGTTTGCGACTCCTGGAGGTTTTCGAGCTTCTTTTGCTCCGTAGACAGTTCTGTCTCGGCCTTCTTGATAGCGTCCTTGGCGGCTTTGGAGGATTTGAGCGCTTTCAGCGTCTTCTCAACGCCCTGGACGATCTTTTCCTGCTTCTCGATCGCCTTGACAGCCTTGGTTAGAGCCTTCGATTTGTCTTCCACCAGCCGTTCGATGGCCTCGATCGTTGCCATGCGCTCACTCCTCGCCGATGAGGGCGGTCAATGTGTGGTTAGGATCGAAACGACATGTGCCCGCGCCGCAAGGCCCTGGACAATCGACCGAGGACCTGGCAGGAGACGAGCTGACGCTGCATAACGAGCCCGTTACCACCGGCAAACGGGGTCTCGGGCCGATTCTCGACAGGGGTGGGGGACCGCGGCGAAGTCCGCGTGGTGCTTGGCAACATTCGTGGGACCGAGCTCAGCCTCGGACCGCCCTCCGAGCCGTGGAGGGCACTTCGCGGCGGCACAGTTGTGTTTCCGGTTCGTGTGGCCATCGCGGACATACGAAGCCCGTCATTCGACAAGGAAACGCGCCAACCCGCCCGGTGTGACTCAGAATTGCCCACAACCTCGCTTGCGAGAGCCTACACTACCCCCGCCTCCGCAGGGCTCATATCACCACGCGTCCTGCCCTCAGTCAAGACTGATGATAATACCGATCCGCTAATTGATACACTTAGCATCAGTGTATCTCAAATATGCGATAGGTACGACTGCGCAAACCGCTCATAACTCCGACAGGGAACGCGGTGGCGGCTGACATAACGCGCAGACCCCTCTTCCTCGACCGCAACCCGCCGACAATTCGGTGGCAACTCGGAAATCATCCCTTGCCAAACCGGACCGAGTATCCGACAATTGTCGTGACACATCTCCGTATGGCTTGCAGCCTCGCGGCTGAAGCCTTCCTGACGTACTGGCTCTTCCACTTCTTTGAGCCGGAGGCACCGCTCATGTCCGAAGTGCTTACACCCTCCCAGCAAGTCCCGCGCGCGTCCCTACGGGTCTGGCATCTGATGTTGCTCGCGGCTTATGTGGCGATCGCGATCGTCGACATTCAGGATCATCGAGTCAACGATCCGGTCTTGATCGCGCTCGCCTGCGCGGGCTTCGCCGGATATGCGCTGCTGGGCGGATTCGGCTGGTTGTTGGCGCGCCGGCTCGAACCGAGGATCGGTGCGCTGAAAACGCTGATCCTCTTCATGGTTGCAATGGGAGGGCTGTTCCTGGTCGCGACCGTGGTTTATCTGGTGGTTGAGTACTGGTATGTGGCGGGCATCTGACGCCTCCCTCACTGATCGCTGCCGTTCGCCGACTTGTCGCGTGCCTCGGCCTGCCGGCGGATTTCCGCCTTCGCCCGCTCAAGCCGTTCGGGCCAGACGAACCTCGGGGCCTTTGCGGGATCGTAGCCTGCGAGGTGGTCCGTAAGGCGCGTGGCGGGTTTCGTATACTTGAGGACCGTGTCGCCGAAAACCTCACGACAGAGCGCAGCGAGACCGGGATCGTATTCGACGAGCAAGTCTCGCGTGTTCACGTGATTGTGGTCGTGGTCGTTCACGCGGTTGTTGTCGAACCACGACTGGACGCCCTCGGCAAAATACTCGTGATGGTTCACGCTGGCGTACTTGCCCTTCCAGAGGCCGGATTTCATGGCCGCGTCGTAGGTCGTCTGGAGTCGTTTGTCGAACGTTGGGTCGACGTTGAGCATGCCTCGCAAGTGGATATTGTGCGCGAACTCGTGAATGAGAATGCACTCCGCGGCGTAAGGGTCGCCGGGATAGCCGAGCAGGTTCTCCTCAGCGCAGGAGCAGTAAGGGTCGGTCTCGCTGCCGCCGAGCCCCCGAGCGCGGGCGTCCCAGTAGTCCCGGGCCGGGAGATCCGGAAACTGTCGCAGCTTTTCCTCGGCCAGGCGGGCGAACTCGGGCAGGTCGCTGGTGAACTCGTTGTGCGCAAGGATGCAAAGGCGCGATCCGCTCTGGATCATCGCGGCACGGACGTCGGGCCTTTTGGCCAGCAACAGGTCCACGAGGTACGCGGCTTCCTTCAAGGCGTAAGGGCTCACCTTGTCCGATGCGACGATGGGGTAGCCGCCGGCACTGACGGATTGTGTGTAGAAGGACGGGACACCGTGCTTGCCGTCGGGATCGAACCGAACGCCCTGAATCCGCACGGCGCTGGTTACCTGCACTTCACGTCCGTCCTCGCGGCCAACGATCGCGAAGCGATGGCCCAGGGTCGTGGTGATGACGGAATCCTTTCCGGACGCGATGAGTCCGTTGGAGACGCGTTCGGCTTCCGATTTCAGCCAGAAGACCTCGATCGGCTGGCGACTGCCGTTGATGATCTGGAGTCTGGTTCGTAACACTTCCGGCGGCCTCGTCTCGGCTGGAGGGTCCGCGGCGCGGGCGCATAACGGGATCAGTATCGAGAGCACAAACGCCCGGGGAAGGTCGAAAGGGCAAGTGGAGCGCGACATGGTTCCTCGGTTTGATTCGGCGCGTCGGCACGTCCCGACAGTCTGCCTGTGAGGCGGGGTAGGGTTGATGATCAGACTGCGCGCGGTTCGAGTCAAATCTACCGATCAAAACCGCGACGAACCAGTGGCTATCTCGGCGCGACCCGGCCGGAGCGCCGCGCGCCAGTCGAATGGGATGGTTATCGATTCACCGACCGCAGGGGGCGTGAAGGATTCGAAACCACCGTGGTGGAAGCAAAGCCAACGCAAGGAAGGGGACTCCAGCGGTACGTCGAATCGGAAACGAACCACGTTGGGCCGGCCGTCGGCAGTCAGAGACTGGACCTCGGCCGTCATTCCCGATAACTCCACACGGCCTCCGACCGGAATCGCATGGAACTCGTTCCTGAAGATGCGGTCCAACACGGTCTTGAGATAGCCCCATTGCGGAGTGACTTCGAGGGTCCGCTCGTCCGTGCGACGGATCGACACCGAGGGGATTGCCGGAGCGAGCACCCGCGTATGCTTTGGAACGGGCAGGCCGGCGAGATCCTGACGGAAAATGAGGTAGCCGGCGTGAGCAACGCTGGGGGCGTTTACGATCACAAGGGTTCGATCCGGGAGGTCATCCGCCGTAAGATGCGGGACGTAGAATCGCTGTTCGATCCAGCGCGGACCCAGCGGGTTGGCCGCGCGGAAGGGGAAGACGAGTGGGGCGATCAGGACGTGAACGACGATGAAGAAGCAGGCGAGCGCCTTCGCGAGCACTCGCCAGAGTCGAGATGAATTCGGTACGCTGGCGCCCCACCCCCCCAACCCCCCCTTCCCAAGGGGGGGAGTTATATGATCCTCTGCTGGACGCGGGACGGGCGGGACTCGCGGACCGATGTACGCGACGGGATTGCCATCCGCGCTCGTGAAGACGAACGCCCAGAACTGCGCCAGCAGGCCGAAGGCGCCGATACCGGCGAAGGTGAGGAGCCGGTCCATCGCCAACGTTGCGGCGACGGGGATCGTCGCGAAGACCATGCCCGAGGCCCAGAAACGCGCCAGCGGATCGCGCCGGAGCAGCGGAGCGAAGGTGTAAGCCACGAGCGCGAGGAACGCGACTGCAAGACCGAGCAAGAGCGCGTGCGCTCTGGGACCGAGTACGACGTCGATTTCCGCGGGGATCGGTGTCCACTGGCCCAGGAGCTGGATCGGAATCCGCTGGACGGCCGCCGCCAGAAATCGCCCGGGCTCGTCCAGCGGGTCGATGTAGTAACCCACGTTCTTGACGCCGTAGCCCCACGAGGTCCGCAGCGCCCGCCAGATCATCACGACCGCGACACACGGCGCCAGTGCGACACAACCGCGCCAACGCCCGGCCTGATCGAGTAAGACGGCGTAGGCCGCGAGGTAGGCGCACGTCCCGATCCCCTCCTCCTTCGTGAACAACGCCGCCCCGAGCAGCAAAGGTGCCAGGATCGCCGCCATGGTTGACCCGCCACGCCGCCAGCGATCGTGCGCGAGCAGGGCCGACACGCCGAACGTCGCGGCGATCAACACATTGCGATTCGCGATGAACCCCACCGTCGGCCCGCGCGCATCATCCATGGCATACAGCAGCGCCGCCACAACGACGATCCACGAAGGGCCAAACATCCGGCGGTAAAAGCAGGCCGTGAGGGCAACTGACGCGCCGAGCCAGAACAGGTTGTGCACGTGCATCAGCACCGGCGAGTCGGGCCAGAGCACGTAATCGAGACGATGGGTGAGGACGGTGACCGTTTGGAGGAACTCCCCCTTGACCGATCGGTCCGTCCACCAGGGGAAGAGGCCCAGATCCAGGACGCGGCCCATGCGCTCGGGATCGCCTCGGAAGAAGCGGAACATCTCCCATGGTGAGCCCAGCAGCTCTCGAAACATCGGCCGCTGAAGCAGAATGGCACGGTGAAAGTAGTCGTCGAGGACCCAGCCCACGCCGAGCGCCGGCGACGCGAGCAGCACCGAGAGCACTGCCGCGATGAGCGGTAGTCGAGATCCCTTCAATAACCACGATGCAGCCCGCGTCCGCAAGACAATACTCCAAGACCGCTCCTCGTCCATGCCTTGCGCCCCCGATCGGACGTCACGAACCGTCAGCCATATGACATTTGTCATGGTAGCGATTCGGGAGTTCCGAATCTACGCGCGCTCGAATCGTCGTGACATCCAGGAGGCTCGGCGTTCTTGCAGACGATTTGGTGCTCGTTACTGTAGGGGGGAGCACGAATCTGCGGCGCTCTCGATTCCGAGGCGCCATTCGCTTACCTCGCGGAGATCTTTGAAATGAGACGCTTGCCGCTCGGCCTCATGCTGGTGGGGCTGTTCGCCTCCCCGTCACTGGGGCAATCCGATCCCCGGTCAATCTGGGCCGAGACGATCATGCGGCAGCCGTTCGACGCGGAACCCTTCCGGGCGATCAAGTTGCCGTCGTGGGTCGAGGAGACCACCGGTTGCGGTTACACCCTTTCCGTCATGGATAGCCAGGGCCGAGCGGCGGCCGCTGCGCATGGCGTGACGATCAGCGAAATGGGGTTCGTCGACCCGTTTTATGTCTACTACGACAGCAAGCTGTTGAAGAAACGGAGCCCCCATGTCCCCGCCGACCGCCTGGAGAAGGAAACGGCCGAGTACAAGCGCCTTGGGGTCCGCATCCTCGGTGTCTATCCTCCTTGCTTGCAGGGTGAGGTCTACGAAAACCACCCGGAATGGCGGCGCATCGCGACGAACACGACCGAGATTCCGCAGATCGACATGAAGGCGTTTCCACACGGCGGCATGCTCTGTTTACTCGGGCCTTACGGCGACTTCTTCATCGACGTTCTCGCCGAGATCGTGACCCAATTTCCCAGTGTGGACGCCTTCAGCTTCGACGGTCTGCACTATGGCGGCGTCTGTTACTGCAAGTCGTGCCGCGACGGGTTCCGGAAGGACACGGGGCGAGAGATCCCCAACGCCGACATGAACGACCCGGCATTCCGGCGCTACCAACACTGGGCCGATCGCCGCATGGAGAACCTCGTTCAGCGCATGCAGACGCGGCTCAAAGGCATCAAGCCCGACCTCGCGCTGGTGACCTGGACCACAAACGCCGGCCGGTTCGGACACTTCCTGAGCATCCCGCGCAACATGCCCTCGCGCATGAACCTGTTGCTCGATGCGCCCGATCAGGAGTTCTGGCTTGACGAGACCAATCGAGGGACGACGATCGTCCCCGCCTTCGCGAATGCCTACATCTGGGCGACGACCAACCACCGCGTTGCCTTCAGCGAGCCCTACATCCTGAGCCATGGCAACCCCTATGGCAAGGACAGCTTCCCGCCTCACGAGATTCACCGTCGCATGATGCTCGCCCTGACCTACGGCGCCTCGCCGAGCATCGCCGTGATCCAGCCTGCCAACCTTCAGCGCGCCCTCTACGAGTGCCTCGACGAGGTTCAGAAGCGCAGGCCCTGGCTGACCCACAAGAAGCCCGAACCCTGGGCCGCACTCGTGATGAGCGACAACACGCGCAACTTCTACGGCCGGTCCGCAGGACGCGTCGAGGAGCGTTACATGGCATCCGTGTTCGGGGCGTTCCGAGCCGCCGTTGAGGAGCACCTACCCCTCGCCGTCATCAACGACTGGAACCTCAACACGGCCGACCTTGCCCCGTACAAGGTGCTCATCCTTCCCAACACCGCCTGTCTCGACGACGCCCAGGCTGCCGCCATCGAGAAGTTCGTCAACAACGGCGGCGGTCTCGTTGCGAGCCTCGACACGTCGCTGTTCGATGAGTACGGCGACCCACGCCGGAACTTCGCACTCGAGCGCGTCCTGGGGGTCGAGTACCAGGGGCTTCCCGACCCCTCGGGAAGCATCAAGGAGGAGCTGGATGTCAACTTCGCCAGGTCCATTGGTCCCGACTACTGGGAGAAGCGCAAGAACGTTTTCGACTTCAAGCAAGATATCGCATCGTTCCTCAACCAGGGGCGCATGAAAATCTACGTTGGGGACCAGCCCGTAACGTTCAAGGGGCCCGCCGTGCGCGTGAGCCTCAGGAGCAACGAGGCGAAGACGGTGGGGACCCTTCGCGTCAAATCGGCCGCCGGTGCGTCGGAGTTTCCCGGTGTGGTGACTCACACGTTCGGCAAAGGGCGCGTGGCCTACTTCGCGGCGGGATTCGACGCGGCTTATTACCTTTATCCGTATCCCTATCAGCGCCTGGCACTCGCTCATGCGATGGGCTGGGCGGCTTTGGTCCCTCCGCCGATCGTCGTCGAGGCGCCGATGTGCGTCCACTCGACGCTGATGCGCCAGGCGAAAGCGGGCTCGGAGCGGCTGATCGTCCACCTCTTCAACGACCTCAACACCACGGCGCACCATGCCTTGCCCAATGACGACGTACCGCTGCGCGAGGAAGTCGTTACGATTCCCGACATCCGACTGCGGTTTAGCGACCGCTATCGGTTCCGCAGGGTCCATATCGAGCCGGAAGGCAAGGATCTCGAAGTCCACCAGACCGACCAGGGTGTGAGCGTCACTGTGCCTCGGCTCTCGGTACATGCGATGGTCGTTTGCGAACTCGAAGTCAACCATGCGAAACCCGAGTCGAAACGCCCGTGACTCTATGGGCATGGGGATTGCGGCGCACGACAATGAATTGTGGAATCCGTCCGTATACCTTCGAAGGAGGAATGACTCGATGTGTACAAACGATCCTAACCGCCGCGAGTTCCTGCACGCCAGCGCCGCGGGTCTTGCGGCGGCCGCCCTCGCCGGTGCTGCGGAACCGGTGCGCAAGAATGAAGGGGGAATTCCTCTACGTCCCCTGGGTAAGACGGGCGAGATGGTCACGATGATCGCTCTCGGGGGCTATCACAGCACAACCGCGGCGAAAGAGGAGGAAAGCATCGCGCTGATTCAACGAGCCGTCGACGAGGGAATCACGTTCCTGGACAACGCCTGGGATTATCACGACGGCGGCGCCGAGGAACGGATGGGGAAGGCGTTGGCCCAGGGGGGCCGTCGCGAAAAGGTGTTCCTCATGACGAAGTGCTGTGGACGGACCGCCAAGGACGCTCAGTCGAACCTCGAAGACAGTCTCAAGCGCCTGCGGACGGATCATATCGACCTCTGGCAGTTCCACGAGATCTGCTACGACAATGACCCCGACTGGATCTTCGATCGTGGCGGTGCGTTCGAAACGGCGATGAAGGCCAGGGAGCAAGGGAAGGTCCGCTTCATCGGCTTCACCGGCCACAAGGATCCCTTGATTCACCTCAAGATGCTCGGCAAGCCGTACGACTGGGCCACGGTCCAGATGCCCCTGAACGTGATGGACAGCCAGTACCGGAGCTTCCAGCACCAGGTCCTTCCCGTGCTCCTCCAGCGCGGGATTGGTGCGATCGGCATGAAGAGCCTCGGCGGGGCCGGCAAGATCGTCAGCGAAGCCAAGGTTCCCATCGAGAGTGCCCTCCGCTACGTCTTCTCACTGCCGATCAGCTCGCTCGTCTCCGGCATCGACTCGATGAAGGTCCTGGAACAGAACCTCAAGATCGTCCGTGAGTTCCAGCCCATCACGGCCGAAGAGCGCACGCGCATCGAAGGGTCGGTCATCAAGCTCGCGGGGGACGGCCGGTTCGAGTTGTTCAAGTCGTCAAAGAAGTACGACGGCCCCGTCCACCGCAAGCAGCACGGATTCGACACGGAGACGGCGTAGGCATCACAGCAGAATGATGTAATTGAATTTTGAGAGGGCGAGGCTCCGTCCGAGCCAGCCTTGATCCGACGACGAGTCTTCGAGTCGTCGGATCATCGCGCATTCACCAACGATGTCATTCGCCGAAAACGGACAACCGCCCGTCCACCCCAATACGCCAGGGTTCCACGCCCACTTGCACCGTCCCGACGTCGGGCGGCCCCGCATCCGACGCGCGGAGCGGATCTGGCCAGGCTGCGGGGACGGGTACTCCAGCATCGACGGCGGGGCTGTCGATCTTGGGCCGCAAATCGGCGGGAAGGCGCACGAACTTCGGATCGGCCATTCGGACATCGGCGGTCCAGCTATGTTCATGCCAGCGGCGGCTGCCATCGAAAACGCCCGACGTGCGGAACTTGGCGAACGGGTCGCCGTTTAATCCCGGTCCCTCCTTCATCCCCCAGAGCAGGTTGCCCCCCTCGCGAATATTGGCCGCTTGCGACATCCCCACGAACCCCACACTCGGTAGCCGATCGGTGTGCACGAAGATGTTGTTGAATGCGTCGCGCTCGGTCAGACGCATCCCCTGCCATCCGACGCCGAAGAGGAACGGGTCGCGCGCGACGGGCGTCTCGCGCAGAACAGGTGTTGTGATAGAAGTGGAGCACCGGCCAGCCCGGGCTTGCCGTGGTCTCCGATGAGATGCCCCTCGGCGTGCCGAAAGGCGTCTCGAGGATCGGGTCGCGTAGGGGGCGTGCTGCAGGTCCCGCGACGCAGGTCGATCACTTTATGAAACACGAGGTGGAAACGAACTTCATTTTGTGGCGGAGTCTCCGGTTGCCTGTTAACTTCGCCGGTAATTGGCGGGGCTCTTGGGAGCCACGCGGCACCCTCCATGGGCTCCTAGCAAAGCACCGATTGCCGAGAAAGCCGATGATGTTTCTTCCGGGGCGGACATTGATCACAACGTCCGATAATTTGAGTCTATGTTCGCGGTTTAGAAAATAAGTGGATTTTAGCGATTGTCGGAAACGTTTGCCGGCTCGCTCGGGTAGTTGACCCATCAAAAAGATGAGGGTTATTATCGGACGTTTACTCTCGGAGCGGCGCGCGGCCTCCCCGGTGTCACGATATGCTCGCCGTGGCTGCTGGCCCCGACTTTCAGAACCATGAACGGCGGCTTCCGATGACCACATGGGGCTGATGTGATGCTTGACCTGCCCGTCCCAGGTTTCGAGATGGATAAGACGCGTGTTGCCACGCTCATGCTGAACAACGACCTCTCACAGACGAACTTCGGGCTCCTCGAAGACGTCCGCATGGACCTCAGGCACAACAGACGCGTCGTCGTGATCGGCGTTCTCTAACTGAAGAGGTCGAGACGAACATGGGACGAGCCAACGAGGAATGGCAGCGTATGGCCGGATGGGCGTTGCGGTCCGCGATTGTTGTCGGTTTCCTCGGCCTTGCCTCGAGACCAGCCTGGGTTGAAGGGGCGGCCGCCGGGCTGGAACTCGATGAAGGGTTGCGCGGTCGCTGTCTGGCGATCCTTCGCGAGGCATTGGGTTCGAAGGAATTCTGGCCGAGCATGCACGCCGCCGAGGCCCTCACGCTCGCCGGGTGTGGAAACGAGGTACGGGCTGCGCTCGGGCCGAAATTGCCGTCGGAGTCTGATGACCAGCGACGCTGTGGGTTGGCGCGCGAGCTGGTGAGGGCCGGTGACCTCTCTTTTACGCGCGTTTTGGTCGAGGGCCTGGCGAAACCTGATCCGTATGGCCATGTCCACGCGTGCGAGAGCCTGTTCAAGGTCTGGCAAGTCGGCGACGGTGTGTCGCTCCGCCGGGCACTGGCTGCCAGCGCTGAGAATTCGAAACTCGAGATCATGGCCGCGGCTGCCCTCGCGCGGTGGGGGAACCCCGAGGCGCTGGCCGTGCTGCGCAGGGCGGTGCTGGCTCAGGACGGCGAGACGGCCCGGACCGCGGCCTGGGTTCTGGCAAGAGTCGGCGATCGTAGCGACCTCGCCTCGCTTCGGGCCGGCGCGCGGCGATTCGACGAACCGCTGACGCGCGCTTACTTCGAGCACGCGTTGGCGGCGCTCGGGGACACGGAAGGTCGGACGGCCCTGGTTCGAAACCTCGCGCACGTCGATCCAATGGTGCGCGTCTACGCCGCCGAGTTTGCGCCGGAGGCCCGCGCGGTCGACGCCAAAGAGGCCCTGCTCCGGCTCCTGGACGACCCGGTCCTCGATGTCCGAATCCGCGCGGCCGAGGCACTGTTGGAACTCGCGAAACCTGAGGTTTCTCGAGCGAACGAAATGTTCGCCCGCGACATCTTTCCCGCGACCGAGCAAAACCCCCGCTACAGCGAGGGCTCGGTGCTGGTGCTCCGTGACGGCCGGCTGCTCTACGCGACCACGGAGTTCTCGGGGAGCGGTTCGGATTTCGCGAAAGCCCGGATCATTGCTGTCGAATCGGCCGACGAGGGGCGAACGTGGAGCACGCCTCGCGTCGTTCAGGAGAACGTGGGTAAGAATAATGTTATGTCCGTCACTCTGCGCAGGCTCTCCCCGAAGGCGGTCTTCGACGGTCCCATCGGGATGTTCTACCTGGTGAAGAACTCGACAACCGATCTGCATGTCTATCTGAGAGTCTCGGCCGATGAGGGTACGTCCTTCGGCTCGCTGATTCGCGTGACCTCGGAGGCTGGCTATCACGTATTGAACAACGACCGTGTGACGGTGCTGTCAACGGGGAGACTGGTCGTGCCGGTCGCTACGACGCGGGACGTCGCCGGAGCGTCCAGTTTCGCCTGCGTGTGCTACCTCTCCGACGACCAGGGGAAGATCTGGCATCGGGGGCAAGGTTCGGCACAATACCCGAAGCGAGGGGCGATGGAGCCCGAGGTGCTGGAACGCGAAAACGGCCGGCTGCTCATGCATATCCGGACGCAACTCGGCCACATCGCGGTAAGTGAGTCGAACGATGGAGGCGAGACCTGGAGCGAGCCTCGTACGTGGGGCGTTCGTGCGCCCGAGGCACCGTCGACCCTCCGGCGAATTCCGTCGACGGGCGACCTCCTCCTGATCTGGAACGACACGTTCCGCCAGGGCGAGGGGCACGGCGGGAAGCGGACGCCGTTAACCGCCGCGGTCTCGACGGACGAAGGGAAGACCTGGTCCCATCGGCGCGACCTGGAGACCAGCGACAAGCTTACCTTCGCGTACACGAGCGTAGTATTTCACCGAGGCCGTGCTCTCTTGACCTACTATGTGCGCGACGAGGCGTCTGGCCGCATTTCCTCACGATTCCGGTCGGTGCCGATCGGCTGGTTCTACGAGCGTTCGGCTTCGCCGGAGGCCGGGAGCGGGAAGCCCTGACATGACGCTGGAGACCTGGACCCTCGGCGATCCAAACGCCCGCCCTCATGTCCTGATCACCGGCGGAGTCCATGGCGACGAGTTCGAGCCTATGGCGGCAATCCGCCGGCTCGGAACCGGCCTGGCGAAGCGTGAAATCAAGGGGCGAGTGACCCTGGTTCCCGTGGTCAACGACGCGGCGTTCCGGCTCGGTCGACGCACGGCCGAAGACGGCCTGGACCTCGCCCGCACCTGCCCAGGTCGCGCCGATGGCTCGGTCACGGAACGCACTGCCTATGCCCTGTCGGCGCTGATCCGCGACGCCGACGCGTATCTCGATTTGCATACCGGCGGCCTGGCGCTTCAGGTCTATCCGTTGGCGGGGTACATGCTTCACCGCGACGCTGTCGTGCTCGAACGCCAGCGCCGGATGGCCCGGCTGTTTGGACTGCCGATTATCTGGGGGACCGACCCGAACCTGGACGGCCGCTCGCTCTCCGTCGCCCGCGACGCGCACGTACCGGCGATCTACGCCGAGTACCTGGGAGGCGGCGGGTGCAATCCGCTTGGCGTCGACGCTTATGTGCGCGGCTGTCTTAACGTACTCATCGATCTCGGAGTCATCAACGGGGAGATCGAGCTCGCTCCAGGTCATCCGCTGATCGTGGAAGATGCGAAGCCCGGAGCCGGGCACATGCAGGTTCGCCACCCCGCGCCTTGCGATGGTTTCTTCGAGCCCTGGGTGACACTCGGTTCTCGGGTACGTGCCGGGGCATCGATCGGGGCCGTCTCCGATCACCTCGGCCGGAATGTCGTCCCGATTGCGGCCGATGCTTCGGGAATCGTCCTGGTCCTCCATACGCTGGGCCGCGTCTCCCGTGGCGACAGCCTGGGGGTTGTTCTGGAGACCGAAGAAACCCCACCACCGAGCTCGCCGTGAACCGCTTCCGTCGTCGAGCGCTCCCGTCGAAGGCTCCCATGCGTTAACCTGGTGAATCCCAAAGCCCCGGTGCCGCAACCTGGGGGCCGAACCAATTCCTGAATGAAGGATTCTCCATGCGACCGAGCAAGATCAAGGCCAAGCTGGCGCGCCGCGAACCGGTGCTGGTGACCGCACTCGCCCTCACCGACGCCTCGCTCTTCGAATTGGCAAGCCTGATGGGCTTTGACGGCATCTGGCTCGACCTGGAGCACCACGCGCACAGCGTTGAGACCGCCGCCACACTGATGAGAGCGGCGAGGGTGGGTACGGCCGACGTCATGGCGCGCCCCGCCAAGGGGGAGTTCATGCGACTGGCCCGGCTCCTGGAGGCGGGGGCGAACGGAATCATGTATCCGCGTTGTGACAATGCTCAGGAGGCCCGCGATCTCGTCACATGGTCGAAGTTCCACCCCAGGGGGAAGCGGGGGATCGACAGCGCCAACGCCGACAACCCCTATTGCATGATGCCTCTGGCTCCCTACGTCGCGTATGCCAACGAGCAGACCTTCCTGGTCGCGCAGATCGAAGACCCCGCGGCGCTCGAGCACGTTGATGAAATCGCCGAGGTGGACGGGATCGACGTCCTCTTCTTCGGCCCCGGCGATTTCGGCGTCCTGAGCGGAATTCCCGGGCAGTGGGAACATCCGTCCTCGACTGCTGCGATCAAGCGCATCGCGGCCGCGGCCGAACGCGCCGGGAAGGCCTGGGGTATGCCGAGCCCGACGGTCGAGCGAACCAGGGAGCTGCTCGACATGGGGGCGCGCTTCCTTGCCCATGGGGCCGACATCATCATGGTCAAATCCGGGCTTGAAGCGATCCAAGACAAGTTCGCCACTCTGGGCTTCACGTTTGACAGAACGCGCTGATCCAGGCCGTCCGAAGGAGGCAAGCGAGCCATGCGGCACCACCGCGTCCTCGTCATCGGGGTCGGTTCCATCGGTGAACGTCACCTGCGTTGCTTCCTGGCCACCCGGCGCGCCGAGGTCGGCCTGGTCGAGATCAACCCGGACTTGCGCCGGAACGTCGCCGAGCGATATGGTGTTTCCACCGTTTTCGACGACCTTGCCTCTGCGCTCGTCAGCCCTCCCGACATGGCGGTCGTTGCCACACCAGCCCCCCTTCATGTGCCGCTTGCGACAGAGCTCGCGAAAGCGGGCGTCCACCTGCTCATCGAAAAACCGCTCGCGACGAGAACCGAGGGGGTTGCACAGCTCCAGGGCGTGGTGGACGATCGCGGCGTGGTGGCTGGTGTGGCTTACGTCTACCGGTCCCACCCTTCGATCAGGGCCGTCCGTGAGGCGGTTGCGAGCGGCCGGTTCGGGAAGCCGGTGGAACTGGTAGCGGTCGCCGGGCAGCACTTCCCGACCTACCGGCCGGCTTATCGGACTATCTATTACAACAACCGCGCCGCCGGTGGAGGGGCCATCCAGGACGCCTTGACGCACATCATCAACGCCGGCGAGTGGATCGTCGGACCGGTCGACCGCCTCGTGTCCGACGCCGACCACCAGGTTCTCGAAGACGTCGCGGTCGAGGATACCGTCCACGTCTTGGCGAGGCACGGAGGCGTCCTGGCCAGCTACAGCTTGAACCAGCACCAGGCGCCAAACGAGATGACGCTGACCGTTGTCTGTACACGTGGGACGGTCCGCTGTGAGTTCCACGAACACCGCTGGAGGTGGACCGCGACCCCAGGCGAACCCTGGCACGACGAGCCGATGCCGCCGCTCGAGCGCGACACGATTTTCATCGCCCAGGCCAACGCCTTTCTCGACGCCGTTGAGGGACGCCGGTCATTCCCTTGTTCGATCGCTGAGGGCCTGCAAACCCTTCGTTGCAACCTCGCGGCGCTCGCGAGCCTGGAAAGTCGCGGCTGGCACCAGATCCACGATTTCTGACAGGAGAGCGCCGCATGCGGGAGACCGCGACCGACCGTGAGCCGACCGTCCAGGAACTCTTCGATCTCTCGGGCAAGGTTGCGCTCATCACTGGCGGGACGGGTCACCTCGGGAGCGCCATGGCCCGGGCCCTTGCGGAAGCCGGCGCGACCGTCGTGCTAACCAGCCGCTCGACCGACAAGGCCGTCGCGGCCGCCGCCACCTTGCCAAGATCGAAAGGCATCCCGCACGTTGGAATCGCGCTCGACCACATGAAGACCGACCAGCTTGGCGATGCGTTCGCGAGGGCTCTCGACCACGCGGGGCGGATCGACGTCTTGATCGACAACGGACACGAAGCGGAACCTGCCGACTGGTCGACGATCACGCCCGAGCAGTTCACCGGCCAACTGGCCAACGCCAGCGGCTATTTCACGCTCGCGCGATTGGTCCGCGATCACGCCGTCTCCCGCCAAGCGCCGGCGAGCGTCGTCTTCCTGGGCTCGATGTACGGTCTCGTGGCCTCTTATCCCGACGCGTATGAGGGGATCTGTCCGGCGAGCTCGGTGGCCTACCATGCGCTCAAAGGGGGAATCGTTCAAATGACCCGGCACCTGGCCGCATACTGGGCAGCCGACCGGGTGCGGGTCAACTGCCTGAGCCCCGGCCCGTTTCCCAGCGAGCACGCTCCCGATGGTCTGGTGGAGCGGCTCTGCACGAAGCTGCCCATGAAGCGAATGGGACAACCTTACGAGCTCAAAGGGGCCGTGGTGTTTCTCGCGAGCGACGCGAGCGGATTCATGACGGGACAGAACCTGGTGATCGACGGCGGTTGGACCGCCTGGTGATCAAAGAAAAGTAGGCTCTTATGAAACTTCTCGGCAAGAAGGCACTGGTTACCGGCGGAGCGCAGGGTATAGGGCGCGGCTGCGCCCTCGAACTGGCCCGCGCCGGTGCGGACGTGGTGCTCAACGACAGGGAGAGGACCGTGGCTGAGGCCGTGGTGCAAGAAATCCAGGGCCTGGGCCGTAAGGCGGTTCTCGTTGCGGGGGATGCCTTCGAGCATGCATCGTGCGCGACCATCGTGCGGGAGGCGGTCGCCGCCCTGGGGAGGATCGACATCCTCGTGAGCAACCCCGCCTTCTCGCGCCGGGAGGATTTTCTGAAGTACGATATCGAGACCTTTGAAAAGGTCTTGAAAGGGACGCTGACCGGCGGCTTTTCGATGAGCCAGGCGGTGGCTCGCCACATGGTCGAGCGAGGCGGTGGCGGTAAGATCGTGTTCATTTCGAGCATTCACGCCCAACGTCCCTACGCGCGGAGCGTTGCGTACAACGCCGCCAAGTCGGGGCTGAACCACCTCGCCCGCACGATCGCCGTCGAGCTGATCGGCCACCGGATCAATGTCAACGTCATCGAGCCGGGTTGGATCGACACACCGGGCGAACATCGGACTTTTGGCTCCGAGTTCATCGAGAAGACCGGCCCGACGCTCCCCTGGGGCCGGATGGGGACCCCCTTCGACATCGGCCGCGCCGCCGTCTTCCTTGCCTCGGACGATGCCGACTACATCACCGGGTCCACGCTCACCGTCGACGGCGGTCTCCTGCTCCGAGACGCGCTCGGCGAGTGAACGACGACACCCTTCCGTTTGCCAAGGAGCCTCTCGCCGATGGTTCATTTCACCTGGATCGACATCACCATATTCGTGGCGTACCTCCTTGCCACGGTGGCGATCGGTGTTCGCTTCACCCGTGGCCAGGAGACCCTGAGCGAATACTTCCTGGCGAGCCGGAGCATGGGAAGTGTCGTGATCGCCATGACCATCCTCGCGGCGCTTTTCTCCGGGATCAGCTTCCTCGCGTCGCCGAGCGAGGGGTACGCGAACGGGTCGGCGTTCTATCTCGTGAACCTTGGCTTCTTCATCGCGACGCCCGCGACGACACTCC
>DAIDJG010000161.1 GCA_027451445.1 Singulisphaera sp. | reverse complement strand
GCCGCACGAGGGACCTGAGCGCATTGACGAGCCACCAGGTAAAATCACCCAATATGCGCGCTGAAAGCGCACAAAAAGTGGAAGGAAGAGCGCAGCGCGGTCTGAGGCCACTTTTCACCATCCCAGGGTTGGGGTGGGGGGGCGAACGGTCACGGGTAGCGCGAACCCCCCACCCCGGCCCTCCCCCACAAGGGGGGAGGGAGTATTTATGTTCCTGCGTTCGTGACGTTTACGACTATTTGAACGGTATTGCCCCTACCCCCCCTTCCCAAGGGGGGAGTTATGAGGTTCCCCACGTGGCAAAGGGGGTAGCGCTCTGCGGTAGGATGCGCAATCGAAGCGATAACCGGTCTATGTTCGCGATGCCGATCGTGCCGGGCGCAGAAACACGCATGGAGAGGGAGCCGAATGACGGTTACCGACTTGCAAGCTTTGCTCGATGCCGAGGACACCGAGGGGTGCATCGCTTTTTTCGCGAAGGCGACGGAGACCGAGCGGCGGAAGTTGGCAAAGACGGCCGCGGCGCGGCTCAAGGCGGTGACGGCCGAGGTACCGGCTCGTCTCATACCCATATTCGCCTACTCTGTAGACGATCAAATCCAGCGTCTTTTCCCAGAAGCCGCGGCGAAGTGGGGTGGGCTGAGGGCGGCGCAGGTCGCGGTGCTGGCGACGGCGACACTCGCGGAGTTGACGAAGTTCGGCGAGCGCTGCCGGCCCCGGGTTGAGGACGCTTTTGCGGTGCTCTCCGCACGGCGGCCGGAGTGGATCGACGGTTGGGTGGAAATGCTCCTTACTGCGTCGCAGGCGGGGCGGGGTGGTTGGACGCCGAGTAACGGGGCGGTCTGGCCGATTGTCCGGAGACTCGTCCGGGAGGGGCTGTGCGCCCGGCCTCAGGGCGCGGCCTACATCCATAGCATGATTGTTGCGGGCGCCGCGTCTCAGTCTGGCCGTACGCTTCGCGAGGCGCTACTGGACGATCCGGGGCTGCTTGATGACGAGGTCTGGGAAATCTTCACCACGGAGCCCATCGCGAGCATGCTAGGGGCTCTCTCCAGCTACCCCGGCTCGAGCGAGGAGCACCGTTGGGACATGGTGCTGGCGCGGTTCGCCGGCGAGGGCCGGATCTCCCGAACGCGGTTGCTGGAGGCATGCCTCGCTGCACTGGCGCGCGACGTTCAGGAGGCGTGGTCGAAGTCGTTCATCACGATGCACGACACGCTGCGGCCGACTCTCGACGAGCAGGCCGAGCGAGCGGACCGTTACCTGGGCCTGGCCGCGAGTCGTAATGCGTCGACAGTGACGTTCGCACTCAAGGTGTTGACGGAGCTTGACGCGGCTGGCCGGCTCGAGTCGGACCTGATCGTTGGTGGAGTCGGGCCGGCCCTGCTAGCGCGGGCCAAGGGGACAGTGCGATCCGCACTCGACCTGATCGATCGCGCGGCTCGGCGCGTTCCTGGGTTTCGGGCTCGCGCGGCGGCTCTTGCGGTCGACGCACTGGCTCACGAGTCGCCGGAGGTGCATAAGGCGGTGCTCGACCTGGTCGAGCGCCATGGCGATCGGGCCGATGCGGCGTTGAGAGAGTTGCTGCGTGCGCGGCAAGACACGGTGGCGGCTTCCCAGCGGGCACGGCTGGCATCTTGGCTTGGGCCCGAGGCTGTGCCTGCTGCGGCGACGGAGACGACCGCCGCCGAGGTTGACGACCTGCTCGCGAGGGCATCCGGGCTCGACCCCGATCTCGCGGAACGGGCGGGGGTCGCTGTTGCGCTCGATGTACTGAAGCAAGACGGCGGCGAGGTGCCGGCGATCGAGCTGCTCGAGACGGACGTTCCTCGGCTCGATCCCGAGCGGAGGATTGTACCCGTCACCGATCTGGACGAATTGATCGGACTGTTTGCGGCCATTTTGGAGGATCCTCTGCAGCCAGATGATCTGGAGCGCGTGCTCGACGGCGTTTCCCGACTTTGCGACCGCACTCCTGAGGATTTTGCGGTGCGTACGGGACCGCTACGGGCGCGTGCCGATCAGCCGGAGCAGTTTGTGTCGAACCTGCTGGAACCCTTGCGAGCTCTGGCGCTCAGTTGGACAGGCAGGCAAGGGCGCAATGTGAGACTGGCGAGTCTTAATGGATATCTCGCCGGCATCTTCGCGCGCCGGGTGCTCGCCCTCGCCGGCCGCGCAGCGCAGCGGCAGGCTGCGCCGTTGTTGAGTGCGCCAACGCACCGGGGAGGCTGGATCGACCCTCGGGTGCTAGTTGAGCGGGCCCGGTTCTGGGAGTCGTCGACGTTTCGGCACGACCGCCTGGACGCGTCGTTCGCACTGCTGCGGCTCGCACCGGATGCGGGCCCGCGTGCTGAAGCATTACGAGCCGCCGCAGAGCTTGAAGGGCCCTTTGCCGACGCCTTGCGCTACGCACTGGGCGGCGAGAGCCAGGCCGTTGGACCGGACGCCCGGCTTTGGATTGCCGCCGCGCGAGCCAGGGCGCCGCTCGAGGATGACATGCTCGTGGAAGCACGCCACCCCGGTCTCGGTCCCGACGCCGGGCGCGCGGCGCTGTGCTTCCTGCGACCGGGTCCGCACACGTTCACGAACTGGCTCGGGCGATCCGACGAGCCCCTCATCGCACGGAAACCTCCCTTGCCTCCCGCCTATCAGTATGATCTGCCCACGGTGCTGCTCCACGATGAGCGGGCGCGGGGGGCTACTGGCGAGTCGTGCTGGATCGCGACGATCTGGCCCCTGGGCCACGACTCGTTTTTCGCAGCGGGTGCCGAGGGCCTCCTGGGACGGGAATGTATGCCGACAGAGGCACGCATGTTCCGGCCCTTCCTCGAACGTCTCCTGGATCCCGACGCTCCGCTCCGCATGATGGCCCGGCTCTTGCTCGCCAGCGCTCTCTCGTCGAACCAGCCCGAGCTCCAAGGGCTGGGTGTCGACGCCTTGATCGCCGCCGTCGATGACGGCCGGCTCGACGGCCGGCTGCTAGGCGAGGCGATCCTCCGGCTCCAGACGGAGGGGCTCGCCAAGCCGAGCCGTGTGGTAAAGGCGCTGGGGGATGCGGGAAGGGTCTCCGCGCTCCATACGCGGGTCGTTGCGCAAGCGTTGCAGCTCGTGTTGGCGGGACTTTCATCTCCTCCGAAAGATCTGCATGTGATCCTCGAGCTGCTGAAGGAGTTGCTGGCCGAGACGGGCGGGGGCCTGTCGTCTCCTGCGGCGACGTATCTTCGAGCTTTGAAGGTGTCGGGCAAGACGGCGAAATTGGCGAAGGATCTCTTGGGTCTTGCGGGGGGCTCCGACAATGCGTTGAATCGACGGGCCGCGGTTGTCCGGGCGCTGGCGGGGCGTGTCGAACGCGCGGAGCGCTGGGGACGGTGCCAGCAGGAATCGCAGGTCTGATAAGAAGGAGACACGCATGGGCGGCGCTTCGGATACAATCGTCGCCAGCTTTCTCGCTTCTCCCCCGCCGGTTTCACAGAGAGTGCCTTGTGATGATCGTTGATGAGAACCCCACCGCGACGCAATGGCTCCGTTTTCGAGCGGCTCATGCTCGGGTTACGCATATCGGACAGCGTATTCTTCGCTTGCACTGCGGGAACATATTACTCCATCCTCCTGGCGAGCGAGCATATAACTCCCCCCATTGGGAACCAAAAGAGAGTAGAAAGTGGAAAGTAGACCGCAGTCGAGCGGAGGCCCGGCCTTTGGTCTACTCACTACTTTCTCCGCTCTCCTGCTCTGGCCCCGAAGGGGCCGGCGGGATGGGGAGTCAGCGCTCGCATTCGGCTGGTTCCGGCGCCCGCCAACCGTCAAGCAGAGGCGAGCGGTTCGCGGCCGAATCGCCCACGACGGACGGCCAATCCCCACCCCCCCTACCCCCCCTTCCCAAGGGGGGGAGTTATGAGGTTCCCCCGCTTTCGAAGGGCGTGGTCTTGGAATTTCTCTCGTATTCTCTCAACGACCGCAGGTCGTTCGGCGTGGGTCTCCCGACCCCGCCGCGCGGTCGCAGAGGCAATGCCGCGTCGAACCGGGAGCCGTCAAGGCTGGTGCGGCCGCTCAGGGCTGCGAGCGGTCGTGCGGCGGGGTCGGGAGACCCACGCCGAACCGGCCCAAGGCCGGTTCACCCCGAAACGGAATGGCTCCCCTCGGGCAGCAAGCTGCGAGCGGTCGTGCGGCGGGGTCAGGAGACCCACGCCCAACGGGCCCAAGGCCGGTTGGTGAACATAAATAATCGCAACCCAATCGCGAACCGCTCGCGTTCCCTGCTCGGTGGACTGATCGCCTTCCTGATCCTCTCGGGCCTCAGCGTCCCGGCGCGAGCCCAGACCGATACGCAGGCCGGTGCGCCTCGTCCGAAGCTGAAGGTGCTCTTGAAGCCGGTCAAGCCGTTCGTGATGTTGAGGGGCACGCGCCATGAAGGCTACAGCGTCGATCTCTGGCGGCGCGTGGCGCAAGAGGCGGGGCTGGACTTCGAGTTCGAAGTGGTGGAGACCGTGCCGGCGATGCTCGAACGCCTCGAGCAGAAGCAAGACGACGTCGGCGTGGGCGCGCTCAGTATCACGGCCAGGCGCGAGGACCGAATCGACTTTAGCCATCCGTTTTACGAGTCGGGCCTGCAAATCCTCACGTATGATAAGGGATCAAGCCAGTTCCTGGCCATCATCATCGGCCTGTTCAAGTCCGACACGCTGGTCGTGTTGGGTATTCTGTTCACCGCGCTGGTGCTCAATGCGCACTTCCTCTGGTTCTTCGAGCGCAAGCACAACCCGGAGATGTTCCCGGCAACCTACATGGCGGGGGTCTGGGAGGCGGCCTGGTGGTCGATCTGCTCGTTCATCACGGGCGGCTGCGAGAACAAGGCGCCCGAGGGTTTGCTCGGCCGCGTCGTCGCCATGATCTGGATGCTGGCCGGCGCGTGCTCATTCTCTTACATCACCGCCACGATCGCCACGACGATGACGGTCAACACGCTGGCCGGCGACATTCGCAGCCTGAACGACCTGCGCATGAAGCACGTCGGCACCGTGGCGGGAAGCACGTCCGAAAGCTTCCTCAAAGAACATGACGTCGTCGCTGAGTCGTTCCCCGACATCGACGATGCCTTCAACCGACTCCTCAAGCGGCAGGTGGATGCCGTCGTTTACGACGCCCCCATGCTGCGCTATCTCTTGAACAATAACCCCGGCACCCGTCTGCGCCTGGTCGAGGGTCTGTTCGACCGGCAGGGCTACGGCTTCGGCCTTCAGCAGAACAGCCCTTATCGCGAGAAGATCAATCGCGCTTTGCTCACGCTCGAAGAAGAGGGCGACGTGGATGATCTCCAGAAACGCTGGTTTGGCAGCACCGACCAGTAACCCTCGAGGAGAGTGGCCCATGGGAGCGACGCTGTGGACGTGGACCGTTGTGCTGCTCGCGGCGGCGCCCGGCGAAGCGCTGGCGCCCTGGGCGACGAACCGGCACCCAACCGACGTGTCGAAGCGGCACGTTCAGGAGATCACCGAGGGTCGAACGGAGTACCGCGTGGTCCAGGGGGGGACGATGGACGGCCGGAACTGCCGGTCACCGCAAGGGGTCTGGGAGCCGTTCCACCAGTCGTGGGAGTCGAACCGTTCGGTCCGGATGGAGAACGTGGGCGACACTGACGTGGTCAATGCCTGGCTCGTCAGCGGCCGCGACGACTTCCGCAGCATCGACCGCCTCGTGGCCCGGGCCATCGAGCCGGGGATGAGCGATAAGGACAAGGCGATGGCCCTCTGGTGGCAGGAGATCCAGCACCGCTTTCACAACGAAGGGGATAACGACGAGCTGCTCGATCCTGTTAAGGTGTTCAACATCTACGGCTACAACACGTGCGGTAATGATTCCATCTGCCTCGCCGGTCAATGGAAAAAGGCGGGGTTCAAGGTGGCCCCCGCGCGTCTGGTGGGGCACTGTGTGACACAGGTCTTCTACGATAACGCGTGGCACGTCATGGACGGCGATATGCACTCGATCTACTTGCTGCGCGACAACGAGACCGTGGCCGGGGAGCAGGATCTCGTGCACGATCACGACCTGGTCCGCCGTACGCACACCCAGGGGCTGCTGCAAGCGGAGAACCGGGCGGGGGACGAGTGGGAGTCGTCAATCTACGTGTACGAGGGGAAGGTCAACGGCGATCGCAACTCCGCGATGAGCGCTTTGAGCCTGACGTTGCGGCCGTCCGAGGCTATCGTCTGGCGCTGGGGACATCGGGAGCCAATCAAGTATCACGCGTCCCGTCCGCCTCGGTTCCCCGACCGGATTTGTAATGGGCTCTGGGAGTACCGGCCCGATTTGAGCGGGCGGGTCTGGCGCGCGGGGGCCTCGACCGTGGAGTCGATCCGTGAGGGCGCGGATGGGCTCTCGGCGGAGGAGGGGAAGACCGGAGTTGTTGTGTGGACGATGCGCAGTCCTTACGTGTTCGTGGGGGGAAAGCTGGAGGTCGAGGGGACGGGAGCGAAGTTTGCGCTGTCGTGGGATGGCAAGACGTGGCAGGAGGTCGATCGCGATCTGGATAAGCCGTTCGCGCCCGAAGGGCCGGCGCGCTACGCGTACTACCTCAAGTGCGAGCTTTTGGGCGATGCAAAGCTGCAGCGGCTTGGGATCGTGAACGATTTGCAGATGGCACCGCTCACGCTGCCGGGGATGGAAGTGGGCACGAACACGTTCCACTATGCCGATGAGTCGCAGGGGAAACGGCGGGTGCGGATCACGCACGAGTGGGTCGAGCGCTCCGCCAGCCAGGCGCCCCAGGCGCCGAGTGAGCCGGTTGCGCCGGAGGATGGAGCAGTGGCAGAGGGGACGGACTTCGTTTTCCAGTGGCGGCCTGCCGTTGACCCGGATGGGGACGCGATCGCCGACTACCACTTCGAGCTCTCGGCAAGGCCCGATATGCGGTGGCCCCTGTCGATGAGCTTCGCCAAGCTAATCTCGCGCACGCCCGACGCTGGTAGGCCGAGGTACACGCTGCCGGCGCCGGGATTGCTGAATCCAGGCACGGCGTATTACTGGCACGTGCGAGCGCAGGACAACAAGGGCGTGTGGGGACTGTGGAGCACGACGTGGAGCTTCACGCCGAAGGGGCCGGCGCCGCCTCGGGAGCTGACGATTGAGTTCGAGCACAATCGCGGTGTGCTCCGCTGGGCGGCAAGTGCGTTGGGCGAAAAGCCTGTCCTGTATCGGGTGTATGCCAGCGATGAGAAGGGCTTCTCCGCCAGCGACAAGCCGTACAAGGTGACGGTGGGCATCTCGGAGCAGGTGCCGTCGACGTTTGCTGCGAACTTTGTGGCGGAGACGTCGCAGACGGAGTTGGAAGTGCTGGGTCCGGACGTCAAGCTCGAGGGGGCGAACAAGGCGTTTTACCGGGTGGTCGCCGTGGACGCGGCACGTAAACGGAGCGGGCCGTCCGAGTACGCCTTGGCGCCGCGGCCTGTGGTCGTGACTGCGCCGATAACCCGGGCGAAGTCGGGCTCCTTGTATCGCTATCCCGTCGGTGCCATTCGGTCGCTGGGCGATCTGAGGACGCGGGTCGTGAACGGCAAGGAGGTCATGAGCTTCTGGGACGTCGAACGGCTCCGGTTCGAACTTCAGCGCGGGCCGCGCTGGCTGTCGATCGACCGTACGAGTGGTGTGCTCTCAGGAACGCCCGACCAGACGGGGACAGCCGAGGTGGTTGTGGCGGTGACGCTCGAACGGGAGGTGCGACGGCTGGATGAGGCGACGCTCAAGTGGGGCGTTGAGAAGGTGGTGTCGTCAGGGACGGAGATGGCGGGGAAGGCGGTCCAGAGTTTTGTGATCGAGGTGGAGCCGTGAACGGCCGCCGGCGCATCCCGGTCCGGAACGGCGAACATATAACTCCCCCCCTTGGGAAGGGGGGGTTGGGGGGGTGGGGAATCAGCACCCGCAAACGGCTGTTCCCGTTGCCCCTTGACGGTTGCGCGTTGGCGAGCGGTTCGCGGCTGAATTGGACTCCTCGGACGGCCAATCCCCACCCCCCCTACCGTTCACTTAACCCTAAGCCGAAGCGGACGAACGATTAAACTCCCTCCCCCCTTTGTGGGCTCACTGAAGGAGGTTTTTCGGGATTGGTCGTCGCTAGAACATGACAGGCAAGAGGTTAAGCCACGAAATGCGATCGCGATCCATCTTGACACAACTTCTTTGTCCATAACGACTAACAGGCGATTGCTCCGGAAAACCTCCATCAGTGAGCCCACAAAGGGGGGAGGGAGTATTTATGTTCCTGGTTTCGTGACGTTTACGACTATTTGAACGGTATTGCCCCTACCCCCCCATTCCCAAGGTGTGGGGTAAGTTAATATGTTCCTGCGTTGCGAATGGAGGCTGACCGCCCGATGATCGCAACCTAATCGTAAACCGCCCTATCGATTCCGCTCCGCCACAACGACGAACTGAAGGCTCTGGATGAGCCACTTGTCCCCTTGTTTCA
>DAIDJG010000160.1 GCA_027451445.1 Singulisphaera sp. | reverse complement strand
TCGCGCGCGAATTCGGGACTGGCGGGGTGCCGCGCAGGGAGAGCCCAGCCGGCCTCGCGGACGTAGTCGTAGAAGCCGGGGACCGGGCTCATCGCGACGGGCACGCCACACGCCAAATACTCCGGCAGCTTGGCCGTGAGGCGATAGCGGCCGAGGCCATCGAGGGTCTGCGTGTTGAAGGCGATGTCCATTGCCACGAGGGCACGAGCGACGTCCTCGCGCGGTAAGCGGCCCGTGAACCGGACGCGCTCGCGACGGTCCAGCCGCACACGCTGTTCCAGACGCTCGCGGCCGGTGCCGTCCCCGATGATCAAGAGAGAGACATCGTCGCGTTGGACGTGATTGATCGTCTCGATCAGCTCCAGGCCGTAACAGTACGACTGCCTGGGCGACCAGATCAATGAGCCGACGATCCCGCAGACCAGGTGATCCGGATCGAGCCCAAAGGCGCGGCGGGCCTCACGCCGCTCGTCGGGCGACGCCGGCCGGAACACGTTCAGGTCGACGCCTCCCTCGACCGTCGCGCCGCGAGGGGCTCCCATGGCCAGGGCCATGCCGGTGAGGTAAGGCGTCCAGCCGATGAACCCAGCACAGGCGCGATAGAGCCGGCGTTCGTAGATCTCGAAGGCCCAGCCCCAGAGCGGCCCCTTCGTCGTACGGAAGAACCCGCCGACCGGATCGCCCGACGAGACGATGAACGGCAGGCCTTGTTGCCTCGCGGCGCGGATCAGGTTGAGACCGCCGGCGATACCGGTCCCTTCGAGGTAGACGAGGTCCCAGGGGGCCGATGAGAGGGCGTCGCGAATGCGGCGGCTGGAGGTTTGGCGTGATTCGGAGCGGTCGACGTCCAGGAACGTGACTTCGGCTCGAAACTTGGACACGAGCCGCCGCGCGCGGGGTTGGTCGACAGGGCCTCCAGTGATGATGCAAAGGATTTTGTGCATGCGGTGGCTGGTGGATTGGCGTGGAAAATGGCTCACGAAACGGGTGACGCCGGCTTTACCCCGGCCGGTGATCTGAACCCTCGCAGCCGCGCGAGCCAGAGTGTACGCTCCTCGGCGGTGAGGAACCAGCGAGCGCTCACGGCCAGGAACACCAACGCTGCCAGGCTCATCTCGACGGCCAGGCCGAGCCAGCCATACGGATGATGCCTCTGCGCCAGCCACCAGAGCGCCAGCGCGTAGAGCGCTCCCCACACCGCCGGCCTCGCCGCAGCCTTCGCGAGCTCCGCCGCAGAGACGCCGAAGGTGCGCTGAAGGGCACGCGGCAAGTACCAGAGGCTAATCGCCGCGTAGGAAACCGTCGTGCCGAGCAAGGGTCCGACGATCCCGACGAAACGCGTCAACACCAGGCTCACCAGCAGGTTCACCGCGGCCCACGCCACGGATTGCCCGACGATCCTACGCACGTGTCCGGTGGCCCCGAAGCACCAGGACCAGAGCGTGGTCTGAGCGAACAAAAGGGCGTTCAAGGCCGCGATCGCGATCACCGCGTCGCCGCCGTAGGCGAGTGACCGGCCGACCCAGAGGGCGAAGAAGTGCCGGTTGTACGCGACGACCGGGGCAAGGCCCGTGGCGGCGATCACCGAGACCAGGCCGGTCAGCTCGACAAGCCGGCGCCGGAAGATCTCGTGCTCGCCGCGCGCGTGCAGCTCGGCCAGGGCAGCCCACGTCGCGCTGCCGATTCCCTGGAGGAGCGTCTGGGCCAGGGCGGCCAGGCGCTGGGTGAAGAAGAGGGTCGTCACCAACTCCGCGCCCAGCACCCCGCCAACGATAAGATCATCGCTCATCAGACTGACGCGACCGCAAAGCGTGATGACCAGCGTCGGAATGCTCAGGGCCCAGAGCGCCTGGCGTGTCTCGGACGTCGGCCGGCTGGACCAGAGCGATCGGACCAGGCCCGGCGCGCGTCGCCATTCACCGGCGGTCAAAACCAGGCTGAACGCCCACGCCCCCAACGCCATGGCCAGCGCTTGCCCCGTGATCCCCCACGCCGCCCGAGCCGCAAGCAGCGCCGTTGTTGTGACGAGCAGCGACTGCGCCGTCAGCAAAAGGTTAAGGCGATACCCTTCCTGCCGCGCTTCGACGAGCATCCGGAACGGGAGCAATCCGAGCACAACGTACCCCACCAGTCCCAGCGCCCACCCTCGCCGCAGATCGAAGGCCGTCGACGATCCCACCCCCGTCGCGAACCAGGGGATCACCGGCACCAGTAATAACCCCACGGCGATCGTCAGCAGCGCCACGCGAAAATACGCCCGCGTCCCCGCCGCCAACGTCTGCCGCATGCCCGCATCATCCCCCTGCCCCAGGGCACGCGCCAGCATCGGCGACAAGCCACCCCCCAGGCCGAATTCGAGGAGCGTCAGGTAGGCGTAACCGCTGAGGAGCACGCGATAGGCACCGAACGCCTCTTTCCCCAGCCAGTGCTCGAGCCAGGGTGATGCGAACAGGCCGACAACCATCGTGGTCCCAGTGTAGAACACCATTGTCGCGAAGTTGAGCAGAGAGCGTCGCGTGCGCATGGAGCGGGGGCTCACGAGGGAAGAAGTTCACGATAAACCGCCGCCGTCCGCTCGGCCGTGCGCGACCATGAAAAATCATGCGAACGCTCGCGGGCTCGCTGAGCCAATTCGGCCCGGTACGAGGAGTCCTTCGCGACCCGCCGCAAGAGTTCCATGAGCGCATCGGTGTTCGTAAGGTCAAACGTCTCGCCCCCCGATCCCAGCACTTCGGGAAGCGACGTCGCGCGTGCGGCGAGCGTCGGGCAGCCGACGGCCATCGCTTCACAGAGCTGGAGGCCGAACCCTTCGTATTCGCTCGGATTCACATAACAGAGGGCCTCGGCGTACAGGGCAGGCAGGTCGGCGTCCTCGACCCAGCCGAGCAGGCGGACGCGCGCGGCCATTCCATACTCGGCAGCCAACGCGTCCAGGGCGGCCCGCTGATCGTCACGACCGCCAGCCAGGACCAACTCGACGCCGTGAATCCCCGCAGCGCCAAAAGCGCGAATGAGAAACGGGAGGTTCTTCCGCTCCTCCCATCCACCGACGTAGAAGACATAAAGCTGCGTCAGCCCATATCGTTCGCGCACGCGGACCCGATCCTCGGACGCAATCGGCGCGTGGAACCGAGGGTCAGCCGCCTCGGGAATGATCGTGATCTTCGACTCCGGCAAGCCCAGCACGCTAACGAGATCCCCTTTCGCGTGCGTGCTCACGGTGATGATCCGCTCCGCGCACACCCGTGCGGACCACTGGTACCAGCGGTCCCGCAGCGCCGAGGGGGTCCAGCGTGCCCGGCTCGGAGTGCGCTTCGCGTAATAGGCCTGATCGATCGCGTCGTGCAGCGTCAACACGCGAGGGCAAGGACTCCGCCAGGGGAGGCCAAAGTGAAAGGGTGTGTGGAGCACGTCGATGCGATCGCGCCGGCACTGCCGGGGGAGCCAGTGCTGCTCCCAAACCGAATAGCGCATCCGAGGCGCCACACGCGTCTCGAAGCTCCCGGCCGGCAGGCGAGCCAAATGGCTCTCGTGCAAGGGGCGGTCGGAGTACAGGACGAGCTGAACCCCCTGCGCCGGCAAGGCGGCCAGCAGGTTCGTCGTATAGCGGTTCCAGCCCCGCAAGTCGGGCGAGGCGAGCAGGCGAGCGTTGAAGCCGACGATCATGGCACGGCGACCGAGGCGCGAGCCGCCATCATGGCGGCCCGGGCGGATTGGCGGGCTCTGTAGTCAGCCGCGTGCAGAACTGCGGCCAGGAGCCAGAACTGAACACCGCTCGGGCTCAGGAACAGCACCGAGCTGAAGCACGACACGAGCACGCTCAGGTTCAAGGCGACGATCACCGCCCCCCAGTAGGCGATCTCCCGGTCGGGGCTGGTGAGCGCAATTCGCGTCGAATCGTAAAGCGCGATCGCCACCGCCCCGACGTAGCCGATCAGGAGCGGAATCCCCCCGTCCTGGATCCAGGCTTGCCACATCACCTCAACCCAAACATCCGTATGAATACTGGAATTACCAAAATAGGCATGCGTCATGCCCCACCAACCCATACCCGCGCCCAGGGGGGAATCCCAGGCCAGGGTATTGAAGGCGTGCTGAAGGAAGGAGAGCCGGTTGGTCCTGTAGAGGGTCCCGGGGTCGCTGGTCACGAGGGTCCCGAAGCGTTCCGCGACGGAGCTGCCGACCGAGCGTAGGGCCCAGAGGAACGCACCGACGAAGGCGAGCACGCCGCCCGTGGTCAGGAGCGCAGCCTGCCGCCAGTTGCGCTGGAGTATGAACAGGCCGATGAGCGCAACCAGGCAGAACGCGAGCATCACGAGCGCCATGCGGACGTGCGTGAAATAAATGACCGCGATCCCCAGGAACGCCGCGCCGAGGCAAAGCATGCGTTTGACGAAGCCGATGGGCCGCAGCGCCCAGCACAGGCCAACGAGCGCGGCGGTCACGCCGGCGAGCGACGCGCTTCCGGGAGTGTCGGTCAGCCCGGACGGCCGCATGATGACGCGTCCGTCGTCGGTCTCATACATCAGGTTCTTGCCGCCGTAGATGTTCTTGAGGGCGGGCATGTCGGGTGGGTTGAAGGTCGCGGGACGAAAGACTTGCCCAATCCCCACCACGGTGCTGAGCGCATTGCACACGAAGAGGATCGCCAGCAGCCGGCCCACTTGCTTGCGCGACGCCAGGGCGGCCGGCGCCCAGAGCGCAGGCGACAGGATCGCGATGTACAAGGCCGCCTGCGCCGCGGCCGACTTGAGGGTGTGCGAATTCGGGTGCATCACCTCCAGCATGAGCCAGACCGCGGAGAAGATGAGCCAGGGCCGCGCGGGGAACGAGTCGGAGCCGGCGGGCGTCCGGTTGCGTCGTGCCACGTAGAACCAGGCCAAGGGGGCAACCAGGTAGGCGGCGACCCGGATCGCCGTCCGCGCCTTCGAGATCCCCGGTACAAACAAGAGCGCCGAGAACAACGTTTGCGACAGCACCACCAGCTCGAGCCAGCCCCAGGGGGGCATCCGCGACGGGTCTGCCTGCGCGGGCCTCGGCCGGGCCGGGCGCGGCTGCTGGAGCGGCGGAGGTGTATGGGGAAAGGCCACGGGTCGTCCTCGATCAGGGAGGCTCACAGCGAGGAGTTTACTCGGTGATTGCACGCAAAGAACAATACTAACCCGAAGCGCAAGCGAGGAAAATTATAATATAATCCCTCGCTTGCGCTTCGGGTTAGTGTGGAGTTTGGCTCACCAAATCGGGAGCGAAGCCACAGTGCGTGCGACACGAAACTCCTCCCAATAAGCGTTCAGGGGGTGGCTGGGGTACGGAGACGATCACCGTTGGTCACCGCAGATGGATCTAAACAACCTTCTCGCTTGCCAGCCATCAGCGTAGCAAACTGTTCGGCCGTGTGCTCCCACGTCCAGGAGCGCAGCTCTTCGGAGAGGTAAGCCACGGCGGCGGCATCGCGGGTCATCGCCGCGCGCCAGTCGCGCAGGCGGTTCGCCAGATCGCCGGCGTCGTTGGGATCGGGGATCAGCATGTGCCGAAGCGCCTCGGGGTAGCGTTCGGCGATGCCGGCCGACTCGGTGACGAAGGCGGGGAGACCGCAGCACAGCGCCTCCTGCGTCGCCAGCGAGTACCCCTCATAGCGCGAGGGGAGCACGTGGGCATCGCACGCACGCAGCAGCTCGGGGAAGTCGCGACGGAAGCCGAGGAACTGGATCCGCGAGGACAGGCCGGCCTCGGCCGTGCGTGCTTCCCACGCGGCCTGCTCGCCGCCTCGGCCGACGACGATCAGGTTCGCATCCCAGCTCGACTCGCCGCACAGTTGCTTCCAGGCGCTGAAGAGTGTGTCAAAGCCTTTGCGCCGATCCTCGCCGAGCGCACCGACGAACGCGACCAAAGGGCGATCGAGGGGCCACCCCTGCGCGGTGCGCGTGGCCGCTCGCGCTTCGGAGCGGGCGGGGTAGAAGAGGGTCGGATCCGTGCCCATGTAGACGACGGCAATGCGCTCGGGGGGAAGCGACAGCCAGCGGATCAGATCGCGCTTGTTGCGCTCGCAGGTCGTCACAACGAGGCGGGCTTTGCGCAATGCGAGGCGGTCGGTCCAGGCGGCGTAGTGGTAGTTGACCCGCCGCTTGATCCGTCGGAGCAAGCTGCCGGCGACCTCGGGCTTGTCGAGCACGTTGAGGTGATGGAGCCAGTTGACGTCGCCCCAGATGCAGTTGCCGCCGTTGACGACAACGTCACCGCCGCGGCCGCTGATCGTTTTCGCCCAGCGCCGGCCGATCTGCTCGAGCACCGGCTGGCCGAGCATGTACGAGCCCAGCGGCTTCGGCGAGCGATGCAGCACGACGTTGGGCCGTTCGAGGAGATCGTCCGAGGCGCGGTAGGCGACGAGGTGGACCTCGCGTCCCTGGTTCGCCAGGTACGTCGCGAGGGCGTGATTCGCGCGGTCCATGCCGCCGGTCTTGACGAAGTCGCCGCTGACGATCAGGACGGGTTTCATCGGGCGCACTCCACGGTTTCCCTCGCGGCGCCGGCACAGGGACGCAACAAGCGGTTGATGGTATGTTCGAGCGCGAAGACCTGCTCGTAAAGACGTCGGGCTGCTGCGCCCAGGTTTGCGCGGGCCTCGGGGTCGTCGAGCAAGGCTTCGGTGATGCGGATCAAGCCTTCGGCGTGGGGCGCTGGCGCGAGGGCGACGGCTCCGCTCTCGGCCCAGAACGGTTCGTGGAGAGAGCCCTGGTTCGTGACGACGGCTCGGCCATGTGCGAGGGCGGCGGTGGTGCTCGTACGGCGGCTCGTGACGCCGTCGGGGTAGGGCTGGATGAGGAGGTCGCAGGCCTGCAAGTAGCGTGAGATCTCAATGGGTGGTAAACCACCCAATGCGGTCAGCCGGCCCTTCAGGGCAGGATGGGCGGTGACGAGCTGATTGAGGAAGGACACGCTCCCGCGGCCGACCAGGACGGCACGGCGATCATTGCGCCCATCCAGCAGGCGAAGCAACGTTTGGGCGAGCAATGAGGCAACCGTACCGGAATAGGTGCCGAAGCTGCCGATGAGGACCTCGCCTTGCAGGGCCAGACGTTGGCGCAGGAGGGCCACGCCGTCGGGGTCGTCGATGACGGGGATCGTGCTCGGAACGGGGAGCCAGGTGAATTGTCGGTGTGTGGTGCGCTCGTGGCGGCGGAGTGTCGGTTCCCAGGAGGGGGTTGAGACGTAGACTCGGGAGCTGGCGGCGAGAAGGTCGCGCACCATGAGGCGCTGGAGGGCGGCGAGGAGCCAGCGAGTGGGTTTGTCCCAGAGCTTCGTGTGGTAGCGGACCTCGTGGAACATGACGCGGACGTCGTCGCCCTGGGCGCGGCGGGTGCGGAGCCAGCGGCCGAAGCGCAGGTTGATGCCGCGATAACCCCAGAGGCTCGGTACATGCTGGGCCAGGATCACGCGAGGGGATGAGGTTGCGTCGAGGGCCTCGCTGAGACGGGTGAGGCCTTCGGGCGACCAGAGGTGGGGTTCGCGATGGAGGTGGACGCCTTCTCCGCTGGCGGAGGCCTGGGCCCCACCCCCCCTAACCCCCCCTTCCCAAGGGGGGGAGTTTAATGGGCTCCGTTCGGAATGGGCGGAGGTTCCGTTGGCGGAGGCTTGGGCCCCACCCCCCCTAACCCCCCCTTCCCAAGGGGGGGAAGAATTCGCGCGGCGAGCGGGTGCTTTCAACTCCCCCCCTTGGGAAGGGGGGGTTAGGGGGGGTGGGGGATCAGCCGCTCGATTCGCAGGAGCCGTCCACACATGAACCTCGATCCCGGCCTCAGCCAACCCACCAGCCACCAGCGCAGTGTAATCGCTCACACCCCCCGGCTCGGGAGGGTATTCGCCCGTCAGGATGTGCCAGATCGGCGACGCCATCATGCCCCCTTCGCACAAAGGGGACGAAGCAGGGTCTCAAGCCGCGTCAGCGCCTGGGACGGATCGCAGAGCTTCCTCGCCCGCGCCGGACCGCCGGCGCCGAGGCGGACACGCGTCTCCGGTTCGTCGATGAGGCGGGCAAGGGCCATGCTCAACGCGGAGGCATCCTCAGGCTCAACCAGCACACCGCAGGTGTCGTCAACGATCTCTGCCGCCCCTCCCAGTCGAGTCGTCACGACAGTTCGTCCGGCGTGCAAGGCTTCGATGAACGCGATCCCAAATGGCTCCGCGCCCATGTTCGGCTGACAGTGGAGGTCCGCCGCCGCCAACAGCCGGGGCACGTCGAATCTCTGGCCCAGGAACCGCACGCGATCCTCAATGCCCAGAGCCCGCACAGCCGCCTTCAGCTCATCGAGATACACCTGATCCGCCGGGCGCTGCACGCCGCCGGCAATCCAGGCGACCCAGCCGGGTCGGTCACGGAGACGGCCCAGGGCGTCAATCAAGAGCGCATGCCCCTTCCAGCGCTCGAGGCGGCACGCCTGGAGAATCACCGTCGCATCACCAGGCGTGGCCAGTTCAGCACGGATCGCAGCCCGCGCCTCATCCGCGTCAACTTTCACCGCATCGACCGGATAATACAGCACCTCCCGAGGCGCCCCAGGAAAGAGCCGAGGGAGCGCATCCGCCGTGCAATGGCTATTGACCACCGCCAGGTCGGGGGGCGTTTGCGAAGCACCCCTATCGAGCCAGTGTGTCCCCTGGGCGAGGTCGTGCATCCAGAAGACCAAGGGGCGGCCGCTTCGTCGGGCTTCAGGGCCAAACAGCAGATGCGGCCAGCACCCATGACAGACGACCACATCAATCGGGCGCATGCCCAAAAGACGCCGCAGCCGGCGACGGGTTTGCCAGACGGTCCATGGCCGGCTAAACCGGGTGGGACCCAAAATGTGAACAGGTGAGCCCGCGAGGCGCAGCTCGTCGCTCAGCCGGCCTTCGAAGCCGAGCGCGAATTCGGGTTCCAGGTCGGGGTTCAAGCTGCGTTGCCGAGCCAGAGTGCCCAGGAACGTCTCGACGCCCCCGTGCATGTTGCCCGAGGAACAATGCAGCACCCGTAGCGCCGGCCTCGTGCTCATGGCAAGGCTCAGGACCACTGGCTGGGAATGAGACGGGGCCGGCTCGCCAGGTGAGGAACCGGTTCGTCGGTCAGGACTTCATCGTAGAGATCGAGACTGCGCTGGGCCATGACGCGATGATCGAACTCGGCACTCGCCCGACGCCGCGCGCCCTCGCTGAGACGGTCACGCAGGCCCGGCTCGTTCAGCAGCCGTTGGGCCGCATTGGCGAACGCCAACGGGTCGTTGATGGGGACCGTGAGGCCGGTCTGGTCGTGGAGGCTCACCCAGGAGACGCCGCTGTGCGGGATCGCGGTGTTGATCACGGGGCAGCCGCAGGCCATCGCCTCGACCTGGACCAGGCCAAAGGCCTCGCTCCGGGCATTGGACGGGAACCAGAACGCGGTGGCGGCGAGGTAATAGGGGACGATCGCCCGGTAGTGCAGATTGCCGAGGAAGACCACCCGATCGCTGACGCCCAGCTCCTTCGCCTCATCTTCGAGCGCCTGCCGCTCCGGCCCGTCGCCGGCGAGGAGCAAGGTGCCCGGGACGCGCGTCAAGGCGCGGATCGCGTTGTGGAATCCCTTGTAATAGACCATTCGCCCCGCGCCGAGCCAGATCGGCCCGCCCCGGCCGTGCCGGACCTGAATCCGCATCGCCTCGTCGCGGTCCTCGAGCGACGGTTCGAGATAGGGCTTGAGGTCGATCCCCATCGGCAGGACCTGCAACCGGTCGCCGTAGGAGCGCAGAAACGAGGAGCCGCCGGGATAGGTGGGGCTGCTCGCCACGATCGCGCGGACCTGCCGGTACGCCAAGCGCTCGATCGGCCGGAACAGCAAGGACCGCAGACGCTGGCGGATCACATCGCTCTGATACATGACCACCAGCGGCAACCGCGGGCGAGCCGCGAGGAGCGCCAGGATCATCGTCGGATTCGGGACCTGCATGTGGAGCACGTCGGCATCCACGTCGCGAAGCGCCGCCACGAGGTCGGGGCAATAGTCGAGCTTCGCGGCCGACAGAGCACGACCGAAGCGCGTCACCTCGACAGGCCCGTCCCACTCCGTCGTCGTTGGGCCCGGGTCGTGCCGCATGCAGAAGACCTGGACGTTCGCTCCGAGGTCGGCCTGAGCCAGGGCCAGGGTCCGCACATGGGTTTCAATCCCTCCGGGAGCGGGAGGGTAGAATTTTCCGAGATGACAAATGCGCAGGTTTTTCATGGACATCACATGACCATCGTGAATTTTAGAGTGTGGCGTTTTATGCATGGGGATATTGGCTGAATCTATCGTGTAACCCTAATCCAAAGCAGACGAAAGATTTCACTCCCTCCCCCCTTGTGGGGGAGGGTTGGGGTGGAGGGTTCGAACGGCCACGGGCGACGCGATACACCCCCCACCCCGACCCTCCCCCACAAGGGGGGAGGGAGTATTTATGTTCCTGTGTTCCAATCACTTGCCCCATCCGGGACAAAGAGGCGAAACTCTCACCATTCTCTCGTACGCGAACACTCAACCAAAACCATTGTCTCCCGAATCCACCATGGTCACAAATACTAAAAGCCAAGTGACTCCAAAAGACCACGGTGCTCGGCGACCCAGTCGAGCAACCGGCGCACGCCCTCGGTCGTACGGACCTTGGGGCTCCAGCCGAGCATCCGCTCGGCCTTTCGGATATCGGCGACGAAGACCCGTTGATCGCCCGGCCGCCAGGGGGCGGAGGCGGGGCGGAAAGGCCGTCCTAGCCCTTCTTCTAGATCGGCGATCAGCTCGCGCAGGCTTAAAGTGTTGGCCGGGCCGCCGCCTATGTTGAAGACTTCGCCGCGCACGTTGTCGATCCGCGCCAGGGCCTGTTCGTAGGCGTCGATCAGGTCGTCGACCCAAAGGGTGTCGCGGATCTGCTTGCCATTGCCGTAGACCGTGAACGGCTTCCCCAGGGTCGCGGCGACGCAGAACCAGGCCACCCACCCCTGATCCTCGATGCCGAACTGACGCGTGCCGTAAATACACGACTGCCGAAAGACGACGGTCTTCAACCCGTAGATGCGGGCGTAGTCATGGACATACTGGTCACCTGCTCCCTTCGAACAGCCGTAGGGACTGTGAAATTCGAGGGGCTCAGCCTCCGAGATACCGAACGGGCGGGCGGCGTAGGCGTAGCGCTCGTCGCCCTCGACGGTCGGAATATGCGTCAGGTTGCCGTAGACCTTGTTCGTCGAGGCGTAGAGCACGGCCGGCCGCCCGTCGGCGGCGACGCGGGTGGCTTCGAGGACGTTGAAGGTGCCCAGGGCGTTCGTCTCGAAATCGGCGCGGGGGTCGCGCACGCTGGTAGTCACCGCGACTTGCGAAGCCAGGTGAAGCACGGCGTCAGCGTCGGCGTGCTTCGCGAGGAGGGCGTTCATCGTCGCGGTATCGCGGACGTCGGCCTTCACGAACTCGGTGAGCCCCAGGTCGCGGAGCCACGCCAGGTTCGTCTCGGCCCCCCGGCGGCTGAGGTTATCGATGACCACGACCTGTGCCCCGGCTCGCAGGAACCGCGACGCGGCGTGACAGCCGATGAACCCTGCGCCTCCGGTGATGATCCATTTCATGCCCGCTCTCCTGACAACTCCGCCTGGCTCGCCCGACGATCGGCTCCGAGAACGGGGAGCCATTCGTCAGCCAGCCGAGCACGATCGAAGCGGGCCAGAACGGTCTCGCGACCCGCCGCCCCCAGGCGCTGGCGAAGCTCGGGGTCAAGCGCCAGCCGGGTGATGGTCCGGGCGAGGTCCGCCGCGTCGCCCGGGGTGCACCCGAGTGCGGAGACGCCGTCTTCGAACAGTTCCGCTGCGCCGCCATCGCGCATCGCAATCACCGCGCGGCCGCAGGCCATCCCTTCCACGATCACCCGACCGAAGGGCTCCGGCCGAGTGCTCGCGTGAACGACCACATCGAGCGCCCGCAGGGCCGCGGCGGGATCGGATTGATGTCCCGTAAAGCCTACGCGTTTCCCAACTCCCAACGCTTCCGCCTTGGCCTTCAGCTCCTCCAGGGAATACTGCGAGCCCACCGATTCATAGATCGGCCCACCGACAATATAGAACCGGCACGGCAGGTTGTCAGATACCTGCGCCACGGCCTCGAGAAACACGTCGTGCCCCTTCCAGCGCGCGAACGTCGCGACCAGACCCACGCGAACCGTCCCTGGAGGAGCGGGAGCCAGCCCCGCCGCAGCGTCCAAATCACTCCCCTGCCCCGGCGCGAACCGTTCCGGATCGATCGCGCTGTAGACCGTATTCACGGGGGTGCGCGGCCCGAGCACCTTCCGGGCATCGTCGGCGACGGCCCCGGACAGCGCCAGGACGGAAACGTTCCGGCCCGCCGAGAGCCGCAAGAGGCGTGCCATCACGCGACGCGATCCCAGGAAATCTTGCAGGTGCCAGAGCACCGGCACATGGCGAGGGGCCGCCCAGGCGCCCAGGACGTGAGCCTTCATACCGTTGGTCACAACCCGCTCGGGGCCGTCGGCCCGGAGCCAGGCCTTGAGCCGCCTGACGTATCGTGCCGTCGTCCAGGCCGCCGCGGGGGCTCGCAATGCCAGCCGACCGACCGATCCGCCCGAGTCGCCGAGCCGAGCCACATTGCGCGGCAGGGGGAGCACGGTGCAGGCGAAGCCCGACGCCTTGACGGTCCCTCGCAGCGGCCCTTCAGCCCCCAGGAGCACGTCGAACCGCCAGTCCGGCCGCGCGTTGCGGAGCGACGTGAGCACGTCGAGCAGGTTGCGCTCGGCTCCGCCCAGGACGCCTGTGGGATTAAAGAAAAGAACCTTCATGCAAAAACGTCAAGCTTTCTCCACACCATTCTCAACCGCGGCGCGGCGGCGGGGGGCGACAAAGGCCATTTCCTCGACTTCGACGAACAACCAGGAGAGCAACCAGAGCTCTACTTGCAACAGCACCAGACCAAACAGCATCATCGCGTAGCCAAACCAGTCGTGGGCGATCTCATTGCCGAACTTACTGCCGTAGGCGTAGTAGCACCAGCCGGTGATTACGATTCGCACGATGTTGCTCGCGAGGGCAATCGGAATCGCGCTCACCATGACGATGATCCGTTCCCAGAGCGGCCGACGGCTCACGAGCACCGCCGCGGCATTCAGCGCCACGAAGGTCACGAGCATCGACAGGCCATTGCACGCGCGGGCGACTTCGAGGGGGTCGGCACCCACGAAGATCACGTTCCCTTCCCGGTACACCGGGAGCCCCGTCACCTGCATCAAAAGAAGGCTGCCGTGAGTCGCCAACGACTGGAGTGGACCGGCGAGGATGCCGTTGATGCTCGGCGGCAAGGGAAGCATGAAGAACAGGAAAACGAGCGCCGGGAGTGCCACGCGCAGCAGGTGCCAGCCGCCCAGCGTCAGCACCAGGGAGCCCACGACCCAGGGAATCAGGAATGCCTCGATGTACTGTTCGTTCCGTTCGTACAAAAAGGCCCGCAGGGCCAGCAACCCCACGAGGAACACGAAGCCCCAGCCGCAGGAGGTGACCCGTGCGCGGTCGAGCTCGTTCCGGCGATCCCAGAGGATCCAGAGGGCGATCGGGATGACGAGGTAGCCGTAGTTGTTGTTGGGATTGGCGTTCCAGAGGCTGACGAGGTTGACGAAGCAAGGCGCGAACGAAACAGCAAGCGCGGCGGTCACGAGCCCGACGAGCAAGACCTCCGAGACCCTCCGGGTCCGACTTACGGGAAAGTTGACCGGCAGTGTGGCCACGTCGCTTGCTCTCCTCAGAGCGGGTTCGTCCCAGCTCGCAGAATTCGTACGGTGGGCATCGCCCCAATATCGTTCAACTAACCGCAAGGCCAAGCGGCCGAGGGTTTTTACTCCCTCCCCCCTTGTGGGGGAGGGCTGGGGTGGGGGGTTCGAACGGCCACAGGCAATGCGTTACCCCCCACCCCGGCCCTCCCCCACAAGGGGGGAGTGAGTATTTATGTTCCTTTGTTTTCATGGTTAACGACGGTTCACAACGATTTGAACGGTACCGGGGTGTTCCCCACCCCTGTTCATAGGAAGAGGTGGGCAATACCCACCCTACAAAAAATCAAACCGCCGGCTCCGCCGACGTGCTGCTGCCGCCGTAGGCGTAGTAGCCTCCATAGCCCCCCTGGGACGGCCGCACGCCGTTGACGACGGCCCCCAGCACGGGAACGCCCACAGTGGCCAGGCGGCGGTTGGCCCGCTCGACGAGGGGGAAGCGGCTGGTGTCGTAGCGTACGGCGAGGACGGCCCCGTCGGTCCAGCGGCCGATCGTGAGGGCGTCGGGAACGGGGAGAACGGGCGGGGCGTCGACGATGACGATGTCGAAGCTCTCACGCGCCTGGGCCAGGAGGTTGCCGAGCTGGTCGCCTTGCAATAGCCGGCTCGGATCCATGCGGGGAGTACCGGCGGGGAGGAAGTGGAAACCGCCCGCGTCTTCGACGATCAACATCACATCTTCGGGGGCTTGCTCACCCCGCAGCACATTGACGAGGCCGCGCTGGCCCGAGGCGTCGAGCATCCGGCTCAAGGTCGGATTGCGCAGGTCGGCATCGATCAGCAGGGTCATCAACCCGGCGTTCACGCACCTCTCGGCGAGTTGTGCGGCGAGGGTCGTCTTGCCTTCGCTGCCAATGGCGCTGGTGATCAGCACGCAGTGCCGGTTGCGGCCCCAAGGGTCGGGCCGGGCACAGAGCGCCACACGCAGGTGATCGAGGCTCTGCACGAACTCGTCGAGCTGCCGCTGCGCCCGGTAATCGTTCCGCGCCATGAGCTGGCCGCCCGCGGGCCGGAGCCGAGGGAGCGGCGGCACGACGCCGAGCACCTGGAGCCGCACCCGACTCGACAGTTCGTCAGGGTCAGCCACGCGGCCGGAGTGGAGCTCGAACAGGGTCAAGAGCCCCAGCACGGCAAAGAGCATACCGACCGGCGCAGCGGCCATGGCCTGGACCCGGTGGTTCGTGCTGGGCCGAAGCATCGGCTTCGCCTGAAAGTCGAGACGGATCCGCGAGAACGTTCCCTTCGAATCGAACTCGAGCTGCTTGAAGTGCCGTTCTAACTGCGTCTGGACCGCCTCCGCCGTGGTGAGATCGTTACGGGCGAACTCGAGCTTCAGCCCATCGTTGGCAGCCCGGTCGTTCTGCACGGTCATCTCCGACAGCCTGGCCTTGAGGGCCTGCTCTTCGGCCACCAGGCTCGCGAGCTGACGCTCCACGCCTCGGACCGAGTTGTCGGCGCCGTCATCGCCCGCTCCGTTCAGGACTCGCCCGCGAATCGTGGGCTCCAGGCTATGCCAGAGGTTATCCAGGCGAGCTTCCAGTGCTTTCATTTGCTGCCGGTAATGGCTGAGCGCAGGGTCGCTGGGAGAGCGAATCTTCCGCACGGCGCTGTCATGCTGCGATTTCAGCGTGGCATGGCGTTCCACGATGGGCACCACAGACGGGTGAGAATAAAACATGTTGCTGATCGCGTCTTTTTGCGCTAGCTCATCCGGCGCACTGACACCGGCCGCGAGACCCGTTTTCTCGCCTCTCAGCATTTCGAGATAGCTTTGGACCTTAACACGCTCGACGCTTACCGCGGTCAGCCTCCGGTTGAGCTCGGCGTAATCGTTCACCGAAAGCCGATTCTGGTCCGTGTATTGTTTGACGACGGCCTCACCGTGCTCCTCACCCAATTTCTGCAGGGCGGAGCGCTTGTTGCTGACGGCGTTCCGCGCTTCTTCCAGAACGGACAACAGGTTCTCGCGCCGGCGTTTCGCGTCCTTTTCATGCACTTCCTGAGCGTTCTCGATGTACGCATTGACCACCGCATTCACAACCGCGGCGGCCTCTGCGGGCAACTCCGACGTCATGCTCACCTGGATCTGGTTCGTCTCGCGCACCGGCGCCACCTGGAGGACATGCCGGATTTCGGCCTCAGCATCGAGAGAGTCTTTCAACTTCGGATAAGTGTAAAGCTCAGGGTATTTACTCAACGCCAAACTGAGCACAACGGGCCCAGTGATGAGCGAGACCTGGCTGTTGCGGTATTCCGTGAAGCTGACGAGGCTGGAGGATTTGCGTTCGAAGATTTCTTCGGGGGGTTCGACGCTCACCTGGGCTACGGCCTCGTACGTCGGCTTGACCCGATAGTAGGCCAGGGCCACCAGGCCGGCGGAGCCGATGGCCCAGAGCAACAGCGCCTGCCACCAGTAGCGGCGGAATGCGCGCCAGACGAGGCCGGGCGAGAGCTTCTTCTTGGACGAAGAGGAATCGTTGTAATAGTCGTCGTCGAACTCGGCGGGAGTGACCTGGACGGTGGGCGGGACGTGCGCTTGCCTTGCGGGAACAGGTCCGTGGTTTGGGTCCGGCGTATCCATGACAAATGGGCTTTCGTAAGGGTGCGCAGATGTACCAAGGGCCGGGGGACGTCAGCGGGATTGGCCCCGCGCTGAGGGCTGTTTGATGCGTTGCTCCAGCGCGGGTAAGAGCGCTTCCAGAAGCGCTTCGCACGGATTGCCGACGTCGCGGCGCTCCTGCATGGTCACGCCGCGAGACAACTGCACTTTGTACATTCCAGGTATACGTTCCAATTGCTTGACAGTTCCCGCCTCGGGCGTCCAGTGACCGTTGATCCTCCAGGAGTAGTAAACCTCCTGGCGCTCGATTTGCCCCGCTTCCCCACGCGCATAGACCAGAGACCGAAACGGTGCGCTCAGCCGATCGACCTGGACCGTCCGCTCACTTGCGGCATCGACCTGGTCAAACCCGGCGTTGGGATAGCAGATCTCGGGCTTGTGAATGAACATCGCGGTGGCAGGGCCGTAGAGGATGATGACGTCGACCTTGACCCCGGTCGTCTGGTTGACATACCGGCGCAACGTGTAGTCGGTCGATCCGGTGCTCTCGGCAATCTTGGGATCGAGCTGTGCCGGCTCACCCCGCCAGGGACCCAGGTTCAGCGGCAGTTCCTCCAGAGGGAAGGGCGACTCTTTCCCGAGATTCAAAAGCGTGTTAAACCGTTGCGTCTGCCACCACCGCACTCCTCCCGACGCCAGAAGAATCACGCACGCCAACGCCACGCGACCCCAGGTCGCGCCCGTGACCCCTCGCGCTGAGGGAGACACCGGCGCGTTGGCAACGGCGACGGTTGGTTCGGTTCTAGCTTCCGTGACGCTCATAATCAATTTCTCGTCAGGGGGACCCTCACCGCATGATGAGAACTGCTCCAAAGATCGCGGCCGGATCGCCAACGATCGAGAGCCTGGCAAACGGCGCGAGACAGGGTTGTGGGGCGAACCATACCGCTCAAAACGAGAACGCCGATCCTACCGGCAGCGTAAAGCCACATGATCATGATGGTCCGGCTAGCGCGACATTGCAAGCTGGAAGCACGCTGTGTAGCAACAGTACGACACGCCCTGTCTTATTAGGAGGGCGCATCTTGGCGCCTCAAGAAAGGAAGCCTGGGAAGGCTGCGGAAAGATTTTGGGCGCCCGCAGAATCGCCGTCGTTTCCCCGACCCAGCCGGCTTGCCCGGCTGGTGAAGAAGGTCCAAAGCTAGTATCGCGTCGACACACTCGGTCCCAGCCGGCTTGCTCGGCTGGTGAAGAAGGTCGAAAGCTAAAATCGAGGTGGGTGAACGCGCGAAGCAATCTAGCCACAGACCTCCTTCACCAGCCGGACAAGCCGGTTGGGGTCAGGGGAGCGGATTCACGGCCAGTCTAGCCACAGACCTCCTTCAGCAACCGGACAAGCCGGCTGGGGTCGCGGGAGCAGACTCACAGTCCAAGCAGGTCCGCAAGAATCGTTAGCCCCCTCAACTTCCGCGCCGTCATTGCAGGTGTTCCCCCGGCGCGCTGGCCGATGAATTCTTGCAACATGGGCGCTGCCTCTTTGTCGCATTGCGGCGTCCAGGAACCACGGCCTACTATAGTGGAACCATTCGTCCGGCGCATTGGGATGGCCCCGGATCCAGGGATATTCCCCACCGGAGTTCCCCAATCTTCCACACGGGGGAAGGATTTTCACCCCCCCCCTCCTCGTGAACGAGGCAGACCATGAACGAAGGGAACAGGACCACTCGGAGCCGCCGGCTGAATTTACGCGGCGTCTTGATCTTGGGAATCGGCTGCGTGATCGTCGTGGCCTCCGTGGTCGGGCTGGCGGTCCATAATAATCGGAATGGCACGTCGGGCTTGCTCCGCGAGGCAAAACTGCGCTGGGAGCAGAAGCAGCCGTCGCTCGCATTGGGTTACCTGGGGCGTTACCTGGAGCTGAAGCCCAACGACCTCGATGCGCTCGATCTGAAGGCGGAGATCCTGGCGGCGACCGCACAGGAGATTTATCAGGCGCAAGCGGCGGTGCCGATCCACCAGCAAATCCTGGGAAAGGACGCCGGGCGGCAGGAGACGCGGCGCCGGCTCCTGGTCTTGACGCTCAGACTGCCCGGCCGGGCCAAGGAGGCTGAAACCCTGGCCCGTGAGTTGATCCGTCGCGGGGCGGACGATGCGGAAGCCCACCGGCTCCTGGCCAATGCCCTCCAACTCCTGGGCGAAGACGGCGATACCAAGGCCCTGCAGGAAGCCTGCCGGGAGTACGAGCAGGCCGAGAAGAGGGCCCCGGGCGACGTGGCCGGCGGCGAGCGTCTGGCGATGCTCTACAAGAACCAGCTCAACAACGAGGCCAAGGCCCGCGAGGTGCTCGACCAGCTCGTCGCCAACAACCAGAAATCGCCCGAGAAGCTGGCTGCGGCCCACCTGGCGCGGGCACGCTTCTTCAACTCGTTCACCGAAGCGGATCGCGTCCGGACCGAGATCGACCAGGCGGTGCAGGCTGATCCGAAAAGCCTCGAGGCCCGGCTTATGGCCGCCCAGACGGCGAGTATCCGCGGCGATATTCCCGCGGCCCGCGCGCACCTTGCGGCGATCCCCGAGAGCGACCGCGACAGCCTGCGCGTCAAGACGGTCGCAGGCATCGTCGACCTCCGCGAACACCGGCTCGACGACACCGTCGAGAGCTGGCGGGCCGGCTTGCTCCAGACCGGGGGCAACGATGCCGACCTGACCTTCTCGCTCGCTCAGTTCCTGCTCTTCATCGGCCGTACTCAGGAGGCCGAACCCCTGATCGACCAGTACCAGCGCCTGGCCGGCGGCGATGAACCCAACTCGTACTACCACTACCTCCACGCCTTCGCACTGCTGAAAAAGAGCCGCAGCGATGAGGCGCTGAAGGAGCTTGAAGGCATTGTCTACAAGTCCGACAAGCAACTGGAGCCGGTGGTCTACAAGCTCATCGGCGAGTGCCATGAAGCGCTGCGGGATGAGGAAAAGGCATTGGCGGCCTATCGCAAGGCCTCGGACCTGCTCCCCAACCTGGGTGATTCCTGGCTGGCCATCGCCCGTATCCTCTGGCCCAAGCATCATGGCGAAGCGATTGACACTCTGGAGCTCGGGCTGAAGGCCGTCCCCGGCGAGCCGCGCCTGCTGGGGGCGGAGATCCAGTACCTCTGGCTCCAGCAGATGGAGCAGCCCGCGGCCCAACGGTCGTGGAGCGACGTCGAGAAGGCCATCGAACGCGCCAGGAAGGTCGCGCCCGGGGCCCTCGAAGTGCTCCTCGCCGAGGCCGACGTCCTGTTCAGCCGCGAACAGTATGAAGCCCTCGACACCCTCTTGCGAGACGCCACGAAGGCAAACCCCAAGGTCGTTCCGCTCTGGACCACGCGGGCCAAGTTCTTGAGCCGCCGGGGACAGACGGCCGAGGCGCTCAAGGTGATCGACCAGGCCCTTGCGGACGCCGGCCCGAGTGCACTCCTGATCGAGAGCCAGGCCGCGCTCTTGCTCAGCCTGGGGCACATCCGTGAGGCACGGGCTGCCATGGAGAAGGGGCTGGACATCGTTCCCGCCTATCAAAAGGCCGAGCTCTGGCGTGCCCTGGGCGACTTCCACACCGGGCGCAACGACCTGATCGCCGCGCGGAAGGCCTTTCAAGAATATGCGAAGCTCGTCCCCGACAAGCCGGAGCCTCACATCCAGCTCGTGGATCTGGCCATCGCTCTGGGTGATGAGGCTGGGGTTCGCGCGGAGGCTGAGGCCTTGAAAGCCGTCGGCGGGCCGAAGAGCCCTTATGCACGCGTGGCCCGCATCCAGGAGTTGCTGCAAATCAAGCCCAAGGAACCCCTCAGCCCGCGCGACGCCGCCGATCGGCTTCAAGAGGCCGGGCGTCTGGCGCACGAGATCGAAGCCGACAATCCCCGGCTGCCGCTCGGCTACAGCTTCGAAGGCCAGGTGCTGGAGAAGCAGGGCAATCTCGACGGCGCGATCAAGGCCTACCGCCGTGCCGTCGATCTCGGGGGCGGCCAAAGCGCCCTGGCGCCTCTGGTCGACCTGCTGATTCGCGAAGGCCGGGACGACGAGCTCGACCGCCTGCGCAAGGAAACCGCCGTCGTTGCGCCTCGGATCGACCGGCTCTCGGTGGCTCAGGCCCTGAAGACCGGCAACAAGGACCGCGCCGAGCGGCTCGCCGACCAGCTCGTCAAGGGAGACGCCGGCGCCCTCGATGCCAGGCTCTGGCAAGCTCAGGTGCTTCGCGCCCTGGGCCGGCCCGAGAAGGCCGAGGCCGCCTTGCAGACGCTCACGACGCAGCAGCCCACCGAGACCGGCCCCTGGATCCAGCTCCTCATGCTCCAGGTCTACCAGAGGCGCCTGGACGACGCCGTGAAGACGGTCGACGCGATGCGCAAGCACGCCAAGGCCGAGTTCCCCGAGCTGCTCTGGGCCCAGTGCTACCGGGTGGCGGAAGATTACCCCAGGGCCGATGAGTTCTATCGCGAGGCCCTCCGCAAGTGGCCCGACCAGCTCCCGGTACGCATCGCCGTGATCACCTACTGCGAGCAGACGAACCGCCGGGCCGAGGCCGAACGCATGCTCCGCAAGGTCGTCGAGAACGACCCCGCGCTGACCTGGGCGACCCACCGCTTGGCGCTCTCGCTGGCCAGCCATACCGGGGACCTCGGCGCCTGGAGCGAGGCGCTTCGGCTGGTCGGCTCCGGACCCAAATCGGACGATAACCCGGACGATCGCCTGGTCCGCGCGAAGGTGTACATGGAAGGGCCCGAGCCTCGCCACCGCGAGCAGGCGCTCACCATCCTGGAGCAACTCCAGAACGAGCTGCCGCAATCGCCGGTCGTCCACGAGCTGATGGCCCGCATCCACTCCTCGTTCGGCCGGCGGGCCGAGGCCCTCAAGCATGCCGAGATCGCCGCGGGACCGAACGGTACGCCCGAGGCGATCTTGCTCTACACGAAAATCCTGCTCGACGGCAACGCGCTCGACGACGCGGAGAAGCAGCTCGCCCGCCTGATTGAGCTCGACCCGCACAGCCTCCCCGTGGCTGAGATGCGTGCCCGGATCTTGATCGCCAAGAACCAGAAACAGGAAGCCGCGAGCGTACTCGAGCAGACGAGTGTCGAGCGCCTGAAGACCCTGCAAGACCTCCCGACCGGCCAGAAAATGATCGCCCTCCTGGTAAGCCTGAAGGCGTTTGACTCCGCGGAGCGAGTCGCGCGCCTGGTGGGCAAGCTCGGCATTCAGGGCGAGTGCACCATGGCCGAGTATCTGGCGATGCATGGGCCCGCAGGCCATGACGCCGAGGAGGCGGCGGCGATTCTGGAATCCGTGGCCAAGAACGACGGTGCCCCGGAGGCCGGGACCTCGGCCTTGGTCCTTGCGAGCGTGCCCAAGGCCGACCCGCGCTGGGCCGCACTGGCCGAGAAGTTCCTGACAGCCGCGCGGCAGAAGGCGCCCAACTCCATCGACCTGATCCAGAAGGAGGCCGCCCTCCGCCGGCTTCAGGGCCGGTACAAGGAGGAGAACCAGCTCTACGAAACGATGTTAACCCTCAAGCCGCGCGACTACCAGTTCCTGAACAACATGGCGTGGGGCCTCTCCGAAGACCTGAACGACCCGCGCGCCGGCTTGAAGCGGATCAACCAGGCGCTCGACAAGATGGGCCCGCAGCCCCACCTGCTCGACACCCGTGCGGTCATCCTGTCGCGGCTCGGCCAGTACGGCGAGGCGATCACCGACCTGGACACCGCGCTCCGCATGTCGCCCAGCGGCGCATTCTATTTCCACCTGGCCCGCATCTATCAGAAGCAGGGCAAAACCGAAGAGTTTCACAAGGCCCGTGACCGCGCCCGCGCAGCCGGCTTGATCCCCGAGCAACTCGCGCCCTCCGAACGTGCGGACTGGGCCCAGTGTTTGACCAACTGATGGGGATGGGCGACCGAAAATGGCCACCCGGCCCGAAATGATGGTCCGACTTTCTCCCAACTTTCGATATCTTCTAGAAGGCGCCCGCACTCTGGCCGTCCCCGGCCACTCGTGGTTTTCGGACGAGGGCGAGCGGGTGATGAACGACGCCGGGCCGGCGGTCAAGGAGCAGGGAGAGTCGATGGAGGACCGGGACGACGACGCCCCTGGCCAGTTCTGGACCGAGGGCGACATGATGCTCCAGGTCCAGGGCGTGGGCCGCGAGAAGGACCGGATCGTCACGATCCGCCGTCCGTTCGCGCTTGTGGGTCAGTCGGCCGACAGCGACATCTACCTCAACGATCCGGGGGTCAGCGAGCGCCACGTCTATCTCCACCTCGACCCTCGCGGACTCTACGTCGTCGACCTCCTGACACGCTCGGGCACGCGGATCACGAGCACCGGGCAGATGGTCGGCTGGGTGCGCGTGGGCGAGTCGTTCGAGGTCGCCGGCCGTCGCATCACCTTGCTGCGCATGCGCATCGGCGGCCAGCCCCACGACCCGGATCCGACCGAGGATGACCTGCTGGCCGAAACGAACCAGGCCGCCCTGGCACGTGTGACGCTGGCACCTTTGCAGTCGGACGAGACCCCCTGGGAGCTAGGCTCGGAGCTGGTCTTCCTCGGCTGGTCGTCGTCGTGCGGCATCCAGATCAAGGACAAGCTCGCGGCTCGTGTCCACTGCGCGATTGTCCGCACGCCCACCCGCGCCTTCCTGATCGACCTGTGTGGCCAGTATCTCTGGGTCGGTGACCAGGCCGTCAACGGTGTCTTGCCGCTCCACGATGGCGACATCGTGACGATTGGCTCGTCCTCGTTTGTCGCGACCGTTCAGCTCCTGGGAACGAACCTACCGGCCCTGCGATCCGACTCGGGTGGCCCTCCCCCGCTCGTACCCCAGGTTATCGAGCCCGAAGTGGTCGGGACCGAGTTGGGGACAACTCCGCTCAACGTGGTCCCGGCCGAGTCGCAGGAAGCCCTGCTCGCCTGGTTGATGGGTGCGATCCAGGGCAATCAGGGCGAGGTCCTCCGCCAGCAGAACGAGTTTCAACTGGCGATCACGCAACTGTTCCACCAGATGCAGCAGGACAACGCCAAGCTCTTGACAGCCCACCTCGAGCGCATGGAGCGGGTCGACCGCGAGCTCGCCACCCTTCGCGCCGAGATCCTCCAGCGCCTCGACACCCCTCCCGCGCACACCCCCCTGCCCGCCCCTCCGCCACAGCCCGCAACCCCACCGCCCCCGCAGGCGACGCCATTGCGGATCCCTCGCAACGTCCCCGAGCAAGGCCCGAGCAAGGCGTCGAGCGCGTGGCTGCTGGAGCGCGTCGGTCAGCTCGAGAATGAGAACCGCTCAGCCTGGAAGGACCTGCTCGGCCGGTTGAAGGCGACGCCGCAGCGACCGTCGTGAGAGCAAAAAACCTCGAATCGTTGGCCACTGTAGTAGCGTTACCGGGTTGTCTTGGCGGTCGCTGACGCAAGAGGGCGAAGGCCTCGGCGATCGACGCCAACCGATTCCTTCCATTGCCTGTGACCTTCAACCATGCCCTGACCGTGCGAACGCTGCCGGATCACCACCGCGACCCGTTCGACCGAATGCTCATCGCCCAGGCCGGGCATCAGGGATTCAAGCTCGTGAGCCGGGATACCCACGTGCCGCTTTACGGAATGCCCTGCATCCTGGCGTGAAAGGAAACGGATCTTCGAGCCGGTGGTGGAACGCATTCCGGCATGATACCCTCTAGCCCGTACGGGTTTTCCAGGCGATCGAGCGGTAACGGTTCGTCTCGAGAAAGGAGCATCCCGATGATGCGTCGATGGCTGGGAGTCAGCGCGGTGGTGCTTACGTTGTTCGTGGCAGGCTGCGAGGAGATGGAGTCCAAGCCGGGCGCCGGGGGCAAGAAAGCGGATCTCCCACCGGAGGGTACTTCGAAATCCATGGAAAACATGCAAGGCGCCGCGGGCCTGGCGCCGCCGGGTGGATTGCAGTGAGCGCAGCGAGAGTCGCAGAGCGCGCTCTGAAGGCGAAATCTACGGAGTGCGGACCTTTACGCACCCCACACCTCTTTGATGCGCTGATGCCCGTCAGACCAATTGCGTCGAGAACCAGCGTGGCGGCGCCTTTGCCCGCGATCACGTTAGGCGAGCGGTCGACGATTGACTTTGCGGCTGGCCACGGCCGCTGGCAGCGGTGTACCCAGGAAGCACGAGCAACCGGGGCAGATCACTGTCTTGCCGAGGTCCACGGCGGTGAGACCGACATTGCGGCCGCAACCCGGACAGCGAACCGCTTGCGTCACGTGCAGGTTGGAACCCGCAAGCTGGCGGGCGAAGACGATGCCGCACGCCGGGCAGCTCAGGCCTCGCCCGTCCGGTGTCATGTCGCCCGCATAGCCGCACGACGGACAGCCGAGCCCCGGAAGGTCACTCCAGGGTGCGGAGCTCGGAGAGGGCTCGATCCACGACGCAACGTCGCGTTCGCCTGCGCACCGCGGACAGGGGACCTCAGTCGAGCCGCATGTTGGGCAAATGGGCATGACTTCTCTCCCACACCAAAAAGCTGCGACCAGCGCAGTGACCCGAGCGACCGGGGACCTGGCACCTACGGACAATCGGCGTGGAACGACGGATCGGGAATCTCCTCAACCCAGCGATCGCAATGGCATCCGAGGATAGCACATTCGTTGCCGTAAACCGCGTACCACTTCCCGGTTTTCGAGTCCCGCGTGTGGCCGTGGAACCCTGGAGCATTCGACTTGGGGAACGAGCCGTATCCACCTCCAGATCGAGCCGTTCGCCCGTCGAGCGGAAGTTTCCAGCGCTTGGCCATGTGCGGCTTACTCCTGCGGACACCGCTTCGGATCAAGCGCCTCGAACTGCGTGATTCGCACGGCGTGGTCAGGAAAGCGGGCGACGATCTCCAGTTGGCCCCCCATCACCTCGATGTAGTGGCGCAGAGTGCTCAGGCAAATGTCGGTGCGGCGTTCGAGTTTCGACACCGCGGCCTGCTTGATATGAAGCTTCTTGGCCACCTCCTCTTGAGAAAGTTCGCGGGCTTCCCGCACCTGGCGCAACGTCGCCTCCTCGGCGAGCAATTCCGCGGTGCGTTTCTTGATGGCTTCCTGTCTTTCCTTGGGCAGTTTCGCCACAAAATCATCTAAACAAATCGCCGTAAACACCTCACTGTTCCAAACGTTTCAAATGCCGCCGGAAGCGTTCCTCGGCGATGGGAAGGTATTTCTTGTACCAACGCTTGTCGCCTCGCTTGTTGCCGCCCACTAGCAAGATGGCCGCTCGCTAGGGATCGAACGCAAACAGGATACGCCACGGATCACGTCGGAACTGCACCCGCAGCTCCTTCATGTTGCTAAACTCGGAGTCCTCCAGCATATCGACGTAGGGCCTTCCAAGCCGCGGTCGATGTTCCCTGAGGAGGTTGGCGAGGGCGATGATTTCATCCTGTAGCGGCTCCGGCAGGCTGTCAAACCATGCCGCGAAATCGTCGTCGAATTGCACGTCCCATTCCATTGGGATTTCCTATTCCATGGAGTGAATAGATTCCACGCGAGGAATAGTGTCAAGCCTGGAATGAGACCGACTTCGAACGCGGACACCAGAGGCGGATACTGTCATTAAATTATGTTATCTAATATTAATGATTATTAATAACTTAAATTAAATAAGATGCTATGATTGTAAGTTCAAGTTTCGCCGTTTGTCGTGACTACAGCGGTTTACGACCGCGTTGTGCACCTCCTGGCACCGAATCCCCGATACTGACCCGAAGCGTGAGCTAAACCATGATATAATTATCCCTCGCTTGCGCGTCGGGTTAGTGTAGGAGCTAAGGTAGATGCCGGGGCTAAGAGTCTGTCCCGGAAGTGAAGCGGAGCTGGAAAAGGGGGACTGGCTCCGAGTCTTCGAGGTGCCTGTCCCCCTTTTCTGTGGAAATGGGGACAGGCACCGTCCGAAGACGGCCGGAGCCAGTCCCCATTTCCACGCTCCCGGGACTTGTGGGACAGACTCTAAGCCCACACGAGCCTGTGGCACGATCCGCCCGCTGTCGCCCGCCTGGTCGGTCGCGGCTGTGCGCAATGCGATCGTAAACCACTCTAGGATCGTGCGGCGCTCAGTAATCGGATCCGCTAATCACTTCGGCACCGTTGCGGGTGCTGAGAGCGAGCCAGACGCCTGCCGCAATGCTGTCCTTGACAAAGCGGACGGAGCCGTCGCCGAAGAGCACGTTGACGCCGCCGGAGTGGTAGCTCGACGGCGGGAGTTGTACGGCCATGTTGACCATCGCGGTCGGCCCCGACATCATCATCCCTCCGATCATGGCGCCGCAGGAACGGGTGTTGGGCGGGCTCACGTGATTGTATTCGATGCACGTCATCGAACCCACGGCCCACGCCGCTCCCATGCGGCTGCTCAGCACCATCGCCATCGCCGGGTCCAGGGCGGTACATTGCTGATAGGTTTGCCCCAGCGACATCGCATTGCCCATCGCGTAGAGGTCGCTCTTCGGGTTGGGCATCCCCGCCCCGCGCCGCTTCTCGCTGAAGAAGGCGGTCAGGCTCGTCCCGTCGGTCAGCGCGGCGAACCGTACGCAGCTCCTGTTGTAGAACGGACCGAGGGGCAAGCCAGCGCTTCCGACCATGGGGGGATACTGCTCGCAGGCGTCGCAAAGCCACCCTCCTTGATTGACCACGTAGCTGTTGCCGCCAGGCCAGTCGCCGGTGACCGCCGGGTCCGAGGGGCAGAGCATGACATTGAGCGCCAGTCGGCAGACCGTCGCGTTGGCGCGGTTGGGATCCTGGTAGGCGGGCTCGAAGCTCATGCCCATCATGCTGACGTCCGGTGTCTCGGGCGGGAGGTTGAAGTTGATTGCGTTGAACAGCGTCGACTGCTCCATGTAGCCGAGAAGCTGACTCTGTGCCGACCATCGTGCATAGACCGGCGCACCGGGCACCGTTGCCGAGTAGTCGCCCCCTTTGCCGAAGGGAAAACACGAGAACGCATCAACGTAGTTGTGGACCGCAAGTCCGATCTGTTTCTCGTTGTTGGTGCACTGCATGCGCCGGGCGGCCTCGCGCGCCGCTTGCACCGCGGGCAACAGAAGCGCGATCAGGACGGCGATGATTGCAATCACGACCAACAGCTCGATGAGCGTGAATCCGGAACGCCGTGCGGTGATTCTCATAGTGGGACCCTCATCGTCACGAAGGGGAATGATCCAGTGATGAAAACAAAGGTAGCGCTACCACGACCGGCGCCAGGCGCGGCCGCGTTCAGCGAACGCCCACGTGCGGAGTCAGCGCGTGCCGAGTCGCATTGTCGTTACGAACCGAGAGCGTCGCGCAGTGCGCGCGCGACCAGGGCAAGTGCCCGCGCCACAATCGCCGAGTGAACCGTAGCGGGGTCGGCGGATCGTTACGTGGCGCCTCCACGGATCGTCAGGAAATCAAGGAACCGCGGGGGGGACGTTCCTGCGGGAAGCTGCGAATGCAGGGGGGGCCCGCGATTCCGGCCGCGGGCAAGCCGGCAAACAAGGCGGGGGACAGGCTTTGCGGTCGGTGAAGGAGTGCCCAGACCTCGTGCTGCGGCGAACTTTCGGGCGCAGGGATCAGCGGGGGCGTCGACTCACCCCTGCACGAGAGACCGGAGCAGGGAGTACGACGTTCCCCGGGCACGGCCTCGGATCCGCCCGGCAAGCGCACCGGTGCGAGGATGTCCGAAGTTTCGAGCACAGAAAGTCCCGCGGTGGCCGCCCCCGAGGACGACACAAAATGGCCGCACGCCGACAGCGCTTCGCCGGGCGCAGCGAGTCCGCAGGCGAGGGTCAGGGATACCCCGACCATAAGCAGAGTCCACCTGCCTGGCTTTGCATGACTCACGTCAGACCCGTTCCCTAAGCAAAGTCGAGCCCCATGGCATCAAAGTCGATCGTCAAGGGTTGGAGCGCGCTCGGGCCTCGTCTTCGAGCGGCTTGCCCGGATGATGATGGTGCGGGCGCGGACCGTCCGCCGCCGGACCCTTCTCGGCAAGAGCGCGCTCGGCGTCCTCGGCGGCGGCAGCCATCATCGAATGATCCATGTGCATAAGCATGTCGAGGTCTTCCGCCCGGTAGACCCAGATCTGGCCCTGACCGAACGCATAATAGGTGGTCACGATCTCATCGTCCGGTTCCTCGAGAACGAGCTTGACCCGAAACCGGCGGTAGGCGTCCGATCCCGGAATCTCGCCGAACACGGCGTACTCCCGCAAGCGTTGCCCCGGCAGACGTTGCTGGTCGACGAACATCACGGGGCTGAGGGTGGAGACCGTCCGCTCAGACTCGGGCGAGGTTCGCCACGCTTCAAGGGATTGCTCGAGTGCGCGGCGCGCATCAACCGCGGGGGGAGCGTAACGCTGGGGATTCGGATTCGCGTTCGTACCGCAAGCGGGACAGGAGCCGACAGCAAGGCCAACGAGCAGCCGGCGCGCGAACCGGAGCGCCGGCGAAGGCCCGGACACGGCGCGCGGCTTCCCCACGTTTTGCGCCAAAGGCACGCGCGGGAACGGGAGTTCGATCCGCGGTGCGCTCGGCTCCCGAGCGTGTCGATTCCTCAACGTATTACGGTGTCGAGACATTTCAGCGGCTACCTTCTCCGCGAGGCCGGCCTGGCTCCCCTCGCGGGTTTCGGGCCGTCTTCCATGTTGATGTTTCTCAGGTAATCCTCGTCGCGAAACACCAACAGGGGCGACTGGCCCATCACGTAGTACTGGACCTCCTGGACGCGATCGGGGTTTGTCGTTGACAGGCGAACGTTAAACCGGCGCTCGGCCGTGGTGGTGTCATTGCGCAGGATCTCGTAGGAACGTAGCCGGGCACCCTGGCTCCAGGGCGTGTCAAAGACCTGGACGGGGGGCTCGGTTCCCGCGAGCGTGCCGGGCCTGGCGCCGTCGTGCCAGCTCTTGAGCGCGTTCTCGACTGCCGAGCGGGCCGCATCCTGGTCGGGCAATGCACTGTGGCCATTGGTGCATCCCCCCGCGGCGAAGACCAGCCAAGCGGCGCACGCGAGGACCGCTCGACGGCCCATCAATTCGCGACACAATCTTGCAACGTAATTCATTAGTAGGAGTCCGATGAAAGGGTTTCGCCGCCATCGCGGGTGCCGAGTGCGCGCCATGTCAGGAGCGAAACGCTGTTCTTGACGAAGCGCACGGTCCCGTCGCCAAACAGGACGTTCACACCGCCCGGGTGCTGGCTGGAAGGAGGAACCTGCATGGGCATGTTGGCCATGCTGGCGTTGGCAAAGCCCAGCCCCGCACACGTGGCCGTGTTCGGGGTTGAGACGTGGTTATACTGAGTGCAGCACATCTCCCCCATGACCCAACTGGCCCCCTGGACATGGGTCAGTCGCGTGGCGGTCAAAGGGGGCGTGCTCATGCACGTCTGATACGTCGCATTCAACGACGTCGGCGACGCAGTCACAATCGAGTCGGAGCGCGCGTCGGCGTCGCGCATCCCGTTGCCTCGGATCTTCTCGCTGAAGAACGCGGTATTGCTCGTCCCGTCGGTGACGCGTGCGAGGCTCACCGCACTCAGGTAATAGAAGATTCCGTGCGGAGCCTCGCTGGGCGCGACGGTCGATGGGTTATTGTCACCCAGATCGCAGGCCCATGTTTGCATATTGCCGAGATAGCTATTGCATCCCGGCCAACCGGCGACGGGAGGAGCGCCGTCCGAGGGGCAGAGGAAGACCCCAATCTGGGTCCGCGAGCAGGTCGCGTTCTCTCGGTTCGTGTTCTGATAGGGCGGCATGAACGGCACGTCGCCCGCCATGCCGGGCGTTTCCGGGGCCAGGGAAAAGTTGATGCTGTTGAAAAGCACCCCTTGCTCGATGAACGCCAGAAGCTGGCTGTGCGACGACCAGCGCGCATAGAAGGCGGTTCCCGGAATGATTTGATTGTAGCTGGGACCCTTGCCGAAGGGCAAAACGTTATACGTGCTGAGATAGTTATGAATAGCGAGACCGATTTGCTTGAAGTTGTTTGTGCATTGGGCGCGCCGGGCGGCCTCCCGCGCCGCCTGGACCGCGGGCAGGAGGAGGGCGATGAGCACGGCGATGATCGCAATCACCACCAGCAGCTCGATCAATGTGAAAGCAGTGCGTCGAGTGCGCATGAGTCGTCCCCGTGGGCCGGAAGAATTCGGTGGTGCCTGATGCACGTTGAACGGCGATCCCAAGGCGTTCCAGCCAAGGGGCTTGCCGTGCAGGACGCGGCGTGGCGGAAACCGTTCCGCGATCGCCCGTTACGTCCTTTTTTCAACGCGCGGGGGGCACAACCAACGATTCTGAAGAAAAAGGTAAAAAGCACGGACGTCGCGGCTTTCGGCATCGACGTTGCCGACGCCGTCGTCGGAACTTCGGAGAATGGACGGTCGTCCCCTTGGCAGAGTCCTGCGCAGGGATGCCCGGGGCTCCTCTCGCCTTTGCTTGTCGTCGTTCAGGTTGCTCGCGACCGACCAGCCGATGCGCTCGGTGAAACGGGCGGGACGCGAGTCGAGTGCGCCCGGAGCACGTTCCGATACTGGCCCGGTCGTTTTTCAGGCGTGCGGGACGTGGTGCAAACGAGGAGGCCGATCGACGGAAGGCCCTTGGTGGATTGCCCGCACGAGCCCCTCAGTCTGAGGGTGAGCACGCCCCTCGACCGCGTGGCGAGGGGGCGGAAGCAGCAGTGCCCCCCATTGCTCGGTGTGGTCCATGCCCACGGCCGCCGGTACGGGGAGGGGCATGGGTACTGCCGGTTGTCCGGAACAGAACGCGCCGGTGCAAGGCTTGCCGGAAACCGGGGCGTCTTTCCCAGGCGGCAAGGACGGCAACACGTGGCCGGGTCCACCGCTCTCAAACCGGGCGAACACGTCTGCGGGCTGGTTGCCTGCCACGACGTAATGCGAACAACCTGCCTGGGCCTTCGAGGTCCCGGCGCATGCCAACGCGGTCAAGGCGATCAGCACGCCCCGCAGAGTGCAAAACCCGCGGTGGGTAGCTCTTGACCTCATCCCTCGAGGCTCCCGGAAGTGGAGCGATCAACAGGTTCGTGTGAAGAAAACGGAAGGTCCCAGAGGGGCCCAAACATTATTAGGTTGTAATGAATGTACCCTCGAAGTGGCCATCGTGCAAGGCCCGTGCAGTTTTCCGGTTTTCCGTAGCCGGACGAGAGTTCGTGCGCTAAGGAACAGGCCGGGAATAACTTCCCGATTTCTCTTCCGGTAAGCGTGGTCCGTCGAGCTTTCGCAGACGAGCGTTCCGTCGGTCTCTTTGCCCCGGATGGGGCAATTGACAATAGCCCAGCGTTTTGACGCTGGGTTCGACGAACACCCATCTGTCTGATTTGATTGTTTTCGCCCCAGCGGGGCGGCTGCCCTTGCCACCCGGCCAACGCCCAGCCCGAATCGTCCCTCCAGGACGTATGAGAATTTAATGGTTTCGTCAATCCCAGCGTTAAAACGCTGGGCTACTATCAAATGCCCCATCCGGGGCAAACTCAGGAGCGAGCCACCATGGCGGCTCACGATCTCGCCGAGTCGAGCCGAGCCGAAATCGGGAACTTATTACCGGCCCGTTCCTAAGCTGATAAGCCTTGGGCGGCTGGGGGCGAGCCCGCAGGGCGAAGCTGGCGTGGTGAAATGTTCGCGTTGCTGTGGTGCAGCAGCTCGAGAGTTGAGACGCTTTTTGTTGCGCGGTGTGTCGTGGTCGGCGAGGGGCGCCGATCGTGCCTCTCATTGGGATTCAACGACCACCTCAGAAACCGTTAAATTCCTAACAGTCGGTCTTGCGAAGAACGTTGGTACGCCGGTACGATGCCCGAAGTGTTAACGATTTAACGAAGGGCAAGACCATGACACGCAAGAAGTCCGAGGTGCTGACCGAGCGCGAAGCCGAGGTCATGGACGCGATCTGGCAACTCGGCCAGGCCACTGCCGAGCAGGTTCGCGAACGGCTGGCCGGTTCACCGCACGACTCGACGGTGCGAACCCTGCTGCGGATTCTGGAAGCGAAGGGCTTCGTGTCCCACGAGGCCCGCGGCAAGGTCTACATCTACCGCGCCGCGATCGAACGGCGCAAGGCCCAGCGTCAGGCGATTCACGGTTTGCTCGAACGGTTCTTCAAAGGGTCCGCCGAGGACCTCGTGCTCAGGTTGATCGAAGACGAACAACTCACCTCGGATCAGCTCGACAACCTTCGACGATCGACGCAGCCCGTTGCTCCCAGGAAACGATCCACGAAAGGAGATCGGAAGTGATCGCATTGATCGGAACAAGCTGGCTTTCGACGGTCCTTGACGTCGCGGTTAGGTCCACGGCCTTGCTGACAATCGTGGTCGTCGTCGTGCGGGTATCGATGCGCTGGCGACCCTCGTTCGCCGCGACCGTCGCCAACGCCGGGTTTGCTGGGTTGTTGTTCCTTCCTCTCGCGGTAGCGACACTCCCGCCACTCGCCGTGGCCTGTCTACCCGCATTCGATGAACGACCAGCACCCGTACCGTCCGTATCCGTCGGGTCGCGCTCCTCGGACGCTGTGCACGACGAGTCGGCAGAGATCCGGTCCATGATGCCCGGGACACAGGACGCCGAGATCGAGCGATTGAGAAGCGCTTCTACCCGGACCGACACCGTCTCTCTCGAGCCGGGTGCGAGCCCCTCGCACGCCGCCGGCGTTCGAGTCGAGTCGGTCGACTCGCGAGTCCTGTCGCCGGCGGCACGGTCGTTCAGCCTGGCCCTCCTTGGTGTGGCATCCTACGTCCTCGCGGTCACCCTCCTGGTAGCGCGGCTGATTCACGGGCTCAGCGTCGTCATCCGACTTCGACGCGACGCGATCTCCGTGGACGACCCCGCATGGAACGCAGCGCTCGAACGTTGGCACAACCGGCTCGGGCTCAAAAAACGAGTCCGCCTCGCCTGGTCGGCTGCCGTGAGCGTACCGGTCGTCGTCGGCTGGCGTCGTCCTGAGATCCTCCTGCCGACCTCGGCGGCCGCACTCGACCCCGATCAACATGCGGACGCTGTTCTGTTACATGAACTCGCGCACGTCCGCCGTGGCGATTACGCCTGGAACGTGTTCCAGCAACTGGTCGTCTCGATCTACGGCTTCCACCCTCTGGCGTGGTTGCTCGCCCGGTCCGCATCGGAAGCCCGTGAGAGAGCCTGTGACGCCTTCTCGATTCACGAGATGGGCGGCGCGACCAGATACCGGGCCACGTTGCTCGCGATTGCTTCAGAGCTGGTCCGGCGTCCTCAACAGTCGCTGGGATTGGCGATGGCACGATCGCCCGGGCTCGCACGACGTCTGGCGGCGATCGACAGGAGTCGCGGCTCATCGCGATGCCTGCCCGGTTGGACGGTGCGGTTCGCGATCGCAATCGTTGGGCTTGCACTCGCAATGGTTGTGAGTGTCGCGCGGCTTACTCGAAGTGAAGCACCTCCGGCGGTCGACAAGGCGGAGGCAGCCCAGGCTGAGACGAAAGGCAAGGCCGTCAGCGCTCCCGTCAAGGTCTTGCACCTCCAGGTCGTCTCGGCGGAGTCCGGCAAACCCGTCCCGAACGCGAACGTCCGCGTGTGGATCGACATGCGCGACGAATGGCGGATCACTGATGAGCGCGGCCGACTCGACATTCGACATTCGACGGGCCCTGGCGATAAGAACGTCGGAGTCGACGTTTGGGGAGACGGCTTCGCCATGCAACGTCACAACTGGGGTTACAAGCCAGGCGAGCCGGTCCCCGGTGAAGCGACGGTGAAGCTCATTGCGGGCGAATCGCTCGGTGGAACGGTTCAGGATGAACAGGGACGCCCGATCGCCGGCGCGACCGTCTACCTGTGGAGTCACAACTACAAGAAGAACACCTCGGAAATCCTCTTCGACCTGCGGGCGACGACGGATTCGGCCGGCCGGTGGAAGACGTCAGGGGCACCGGAAACCACGGGAGAGTTGCTTGGGATCTCCATCGATCATCCCGACTACCTGAGCGACCGCGACTACATGGCCGACCGCGCAAAGCCCAGGATCGCCGACCTTCGTGCCGGCACGGCCGTTTCCGTCATGACGAAGGGTGTGCCGATCGAAGGCCGCGTCGTCGACGCCTATGGGCAGCCGGTCGCCGGAGCGACGGTCTACTCGTCGCGCAGCCAGGATCATCTTGGGAACGACGTTCGTGAGTTCGCTGTTTCGACCGACGACGCTGGCCATTTCCGGACCGGCCAGGTCCGCTCGGAGACGAACTATCTCGTGGCCATCGCCAGGGGTCATGCTCCGGGCGAACGATCCGTCGACGTTGGCAAGGCGGTTCCCCAGATCGAGATCCGGCTTGGCCGTCCGCGTGCGTTTGTGGGAAGGGTGGTCGACTCCGAAGGCAAGCCGGTCGAAAATGCCTTCGTCAATGTCGATTCCTGGCGACGATATCGCTTCCTTCGGGTCTTCCTCTACACGGACCACGATGGACGATTTCGGTGGGATGATGCCCCTGACGATCCACTTGAGATCAACGTTCATCGTCAAGGATATGTCGGCATCTCACGACAGCGCGTCGAACCTTCCGCCGAAGACGTGACGTTCACGCTGAAAGCATCCCTCTCCGTCCATGGCAAGGTGCTCGATGCGGAGACGAAGAAACGCGTCGAACGCGCGGCGATCGAATATGGAGAAGCCGACCCAAAGACCGGTGACGTGGCGAAGTGGGTGGCGATGCCGTCCACGGGAATCGGGGTCGTGGTTTTCAAGGGCGACCTCAACCTGAACATTCCCGTTGCGGCCGACGCTTACCGATTCCGACTGGTTGCTGAGGGTTACGAGCCGTTTGTTTCTCGCGTCATCCGCCGCGACGAAACGGCGGTCTATGACTACGACATCAACCTCGCCCCGATCAAACCCGGTGCCGAACCCGTGGCGACCGTCTTACGCCCTGATGGAAAACCGCTGGTCGGTGCCAGGGTTTACCGCGGGGTGCTCAACGAGAGCAACCTGAATCTCCAGGACGGTGAGGTCCACACCGGGCGGGAGAGCGGGCGGGATATTCGCACGAGTGCCGAGGGCACCTTCACCGTCACGTCGCTGGCGAAGCCCTGGATGGTTCTCATCGTGGGCGACGATTGTTTTGCCTACGCGAGCAAGGATGCGATTGCCGCGTCGCCGAACATCCAGGCGCGACCATACGCCACAGTCGAGGGGCGCTACCTGATTGGCAGCCGGCCCGGTGCCAAACTGCGCGTCGAGCTGAGCGGGCACATACAGGATCGCTCGACGATGTTCTGCCATCTCTTCTTCCATGCGTCGGCGACGACCGACGACGAAGGACGCTTCCGTTTCGAGAAGGTCATGCCTACCAGCGACCTGCGCGTCGGTCGACGTGACCCTGGGAACGCCACAGACCGGGTCTGGTCGCTCGGAGTTCCTGTCCACGTCGATCCGGGCGCATCGGTAACCGTGGCGGTCGGAGGCACCGGGAGATCGGTGGTTGGCCGCGTTGAGCCGCCGGAAGGATGGACCGCCCCGATTGACTTCACGCAGAACGCCCGCGCCTCGATCGAAAGCAATCGGCCTTTCATCCCGTATCCCCTGAGCCTCTTTCGGGGCAAGACCTCCCTCCAGGGTGGAGCATGGTCGGAGTGGTCCCAGCGGTGGCGGGAAAGCCCCGAGGGCCAGGCCTACAGCGATCGTCGCGTCGCCGTCGCCGTTGGCCTCTCTCCCGACGGTTCCTTCCGACTCGATGACCTGCCTGCCGGGGAGTATCGATTGACCGTTTACGTCAATGAGCCCAGACCCTTTGGGGAGACCGGCCCCTTCGCGCGGCTTGTCCAGGTCTTCACGATCCCACCCATTCCGGGAGGCCGGACCGACGAAACCTTCGATGTCGGTATGCTGCGGCTTCGTCGACGCGCGGTACTCAAAGCGGGCGATTCGGCGCCGCCATTCGAGGTCACGACGGTCGACGGGAAGACGCTCGCTGTGCCCGGCGACTTCAAGGGGAAAGTCCTGTTGCTCGACTTTGGGACGCTCTGGGACCAGCAGTCGGCCTTTCAGATCACGCGCATGAACGATGTTTACAAACGATTCGGCGATGATCCCCGGTTTGCGATCCTGAGCCTGACCCTTGCGCCGGACGATGCGGAGACCCGAAAGTATATTGCGGAAAAGGGCGAACCCTGGCCTCAGGCGATCGTCGGCAATTTGTCCAATCCGATCGCCTCGGCCTATGGCGTTCACGATGAAAACGTCCACGGCGCGATCCTGATCGGTCCCGACGGCAAGCTCATCGCCGCGGGCCTCTATTACGACAAGATCGGCAAGCTCATCGCCGAAGCGCTGGAGAAGAATTGATCGAGGGCGGATTTTGGCCAGGCCCAAAACCAGGGTGCATCTTCCGGACGCGGGCCGAGTTTGAGACAGCGCTTCGCTCGTACCGTCGTCACATCACGGGGGACCACGATGACCTGATCAGGACGAGAAACCTGATCGATGGGACAGCTGACTTCAAGCACGCTCGCTCTCTCTCCGAAGACGTCCGGGATGCCGTTTACGAGGTGCGTGAGTATCGCAACTTCCTGGTGCACCGACGCGACGATCAGAATCCACCTGCTGCGGTTACGATCGAGGAGGCCCGGAAACGCCTCAACACCTTGGTGCATTGTCTGCCCATCCCGTGGTGAGTGTCGTCCACGGAGGCAGATGCCGGCTAGACGTGAAATCAGGGTGATCTGCGTGAACCGCACCGTTCCCTGACGCGGCAATGTGCGAGGAACAAATCCAAGGCGACGTCTGTATGTTCCCGAAGTTTAGTTGCATGGCCAGTATCTCCCTGAATGTACGTCGACTCTTGAACTCCCGAAAATGTGCGCCACCGCAGCCACGCTCCCGCTTTCGACCACCTTCGCTTCTTTCAAATTCGAGGCAACTCGCACTGGTTATTCCGCGACTTCATGAGATCCGGCCATAAAAAGAGATTTCTCTTGACTCTCACGGCGAAGTGACGGAGCATAATTGATAATTCGGATCCACAATCGCGACGACACACGTCCTGGTGTATTACCGTCAATACAGGTGTCGCCTTCAATTAGATTTCGAGGGGTGTGCAATGGGGGAAGCCAAACTGTCAGAAATGACTGGAATCTCAAAGATACGTGTTGCAGTAATTGGAGATGTTGGAGTTGATTACGCTTTCATTTCCCAGGAACCTCCGAAAGGTCGAAGCGTCCCGAAACAACCTTGGACATATAATCCGGGAACCCATCTCTTTGCAATTCCTGGCGGGGCTTGGTTCACGGGACACATGGTGCAGGCTGCGCTCGAAGGGCCCAGGTTTTCGCGCATGTACGAGGCTCGGGTCAGGGACGGAATCGACATTCGTCTGGAGGGCCGCTATGAGATTGACGCAAAAGATGAACAAGATTTACTGTTTTCTATTCAGCCGTTGCCCGAGACGAAGTTGATCGTGTATGTCAACGAAGAAAGATGCGAGTATTCCGGAATTAAAATTACCCTCAACAGTCCCGCAATCAAACGTCACGCTGGCCTGAAGCGATCGAGTCACACGATCGACGTCAAACTTGGGGTGCACAACTGCGATCTGGAGTTCAACACAGAGGATGACGACAAACCCGGACGAATTGAAGTCAGCCAGACGAAGCGATGCTTTGAAGCGTGCAGGTTTCGCGTTCGGGACGCCGAGAAACGCGCTGCGTTCTATGCGATCGAGCTTTACGTTACCGGACAGTCGATCACTTCGATCCGACTTGAGTCTGAAACTGGCGAGCTGTGTAGCATCCAACCGGCGCCTGGTTCAGGCATCCGGATCGTTTCTGACGATCCTGGCAGGGGCTTTAACATCCTCGCCCACGATGCAAAAAGTCAAAACAATAAGACTTGTTTCGAATTCGATACCGGCAAAGTGGAAGTTCTCTCGGGCCGGTTCGATGTACACGCCCGGATGGTCGACTTCGGGAAGCTGAACCACGGCTGGAAGAACGCAAGCGATAGGCAGATCGAGATCATGCGCGCGAAGATTCCGCAAGAACCGCGGCCGCATGAGTTCGAACTCGCCAACACGAACGTGGAGGACTTCATCTGGTTTTACGCCCACCCAGGGAAAAGTATCCGAATGGCCGATTCGGAATACGTCGTCCGAACTCTCAGTGAGCTACGCTTATTCTCAGCGCATGTTCCCCATTCCGAGGGCGGTGGGCGCGTGTATCGACGCGCGATCGCACACGGAGTCGAGGGCCCGCAAGCTTCCGCACCAACCATTTTGAACGAGAGTTGGGCGAACATCCCGAACTCGCCGCTCGCTCAGGAATTCGAGAGCGCTTCAGCAACCGAATCTTGTCCAACGATCGTCGTTGTGGATGACGAGGGGCTCGGCTACAGCGAAGACGCGAGATTCTGGGTGCCATTCCTCATTCCGGCTGACTGTGTCGAAAATGTTCGCGGATTCGCCGACGGCAGCGAGAAAGAGGTGCTTCAGTTGGCGGAATGGCACAATCGGGTCGAACACTACTTGGAACACGTTTGGCTCGTCATCAAGGCGAGTCACTGGATCAAGGTGAGAGATTCACTTCTGCTAAAGTTTGTTCAGAAGACCAGTTTGAAAGACCGTTGCATCCTGGTCGTATCTGGCGAGACGCTGCGCAATGGATTTATTGGTCCTCAAGGGACCCCAGGAATCAAGCTCGCAAAGAAAGTCTCGTGGGAACGTACGATTGAGGATTTTCATCGTGCCGTAGGCGAGGGGGCGCTCGGGGCGCTATGTGAGTGCCGTCACATTATCGTCCGACTTGGTCTTGACGGTGCGCTTCATTGGTCGCGAGATTCGAACGAAGACGATGTCGATGAAGCGCGGCAAGACGTCCAGGAGACGAAGAATTTCGGGAGTCTGTCGCTATTCTTCGACCGGGAGCGGATCGAGGGAGAGTACAGCGACGCGGTTCAATGCGGCGATCTCGCAGGCCTGACTACAGTGTTCGTCGCCGGCCTCATACGAAAACTCTATCGCTCGTGGCGGAACGAACGACGTGAGAAGGGCGAAATCTCTCCTATTTCTCCGATCCCGATCGAAGACGGGATCAAATTTGCGCTGCAGTCGTGTCGCCGTTACTACGATTTGGGCTACGGACCCGAGCCAAGGACGGTGAAACTCTTTGAAGACCTTCGGCTGCCGATTGTCCAACTCTTTGGCGATGCACCACTCGACGGTTGCGTCAATCGGGGTGCTCATAGGTTTGGTGTTTTTAAGGCACACAAACTGAGCGACAACAGTTTCTCTGGCTATCGGAGCATACTCGGTGAACACTTGAGGCACGTCCGCCCTCACCACTTTTCATCGCAATCGCTACCAGAAGACCGACGCGCCCAGATTGCCCGTAACGCGCTCGATCTCGGTCGCAAAATCGTCCTGCTCGGTCCGCAACGAGCCTTTCACGAAGCGAAACCGAATTTTCCCTCTGCGTTGTTCGGCAAACTTCTTGTGGTGGAGCGCCGCGAAATTGAAGGATTGCGTAGCATCAAAAACCTCTTCGCAGAATACCTCAGCCGAATGGATCGTCGGACTCCCATCTCGGTCGCTGTCTTCGGTCCGCCAGGCTCTGGCAAGTCGTTCGGTGTGAAACAGCTCGCGCAAGAGGTGGCGGGGCGACGCAGCCGGCTCGAGGAGTTCACATTCAACCTCGCGCAGTTCTCGTCCTTTAATCAACTTACGGAGTTGCTCCTTCAGGTGCGCGACGCTGGTCTCGACGACCGACTACCTCTCGTCTTCTTCGACGAGTTCGATTGTGAGTTCGAGGGTAAGCCGCTGGGATGGTTAAAGTACTTCCTGGCCCCGATGCAGGACGGTCGTTTCCAGCATCACGACAACATGCTCGGAATCGGCAAGGCAATCCTTGTCTTCGCCGGTGGCATTGCTCCGGCACACTCCGCGTTTCGCAGCGCGAATTTTTGGGCGGACCGCTACGGAAAACACGCGGAGAAAGACTGGTATGCGTCAGCGAAGGGGCCGGATTTTCATAGCAGGCTGCGCGGGTTCCTGGATATCGTCGGTGTCAATCCTGAGGTCGTCGAACGTACGCACCCATCTTCGTATGAACTCGAAGAGTCTGGGTCAAAGCGAACCGAAGATTTCGGGGATGACGAGAACTTCTCGTTTGTCGTTCGGAGGGCGGTCATCATCCGGCAAATTATCGAGCGAATCGCCGACACCGAGAAGGCGATCCTCGACGTCAATAGGCGGGCTTACTTCGACGAAGATGTCTTGAACGCGATGTTGCTGTCCTTCCGCTATTTTCACGGCGTGCGATCCATCGAGTCTATTGTCGACATGAGCACTCTACACGAACAGCGCGAATTCTCGAAAACCTGCCTGCCTTCTGCAGGCCAGTTTCAAATGCATGTTGATGGTAGCTTCCGTTCAATTTTACTTCGAGAGTATAATGGTTTGAACAAAGTTTTGAAAGAATTGTTTACCAAGGGATTTACAGCAATAATTGATGAGCGATCATAGATGAGGGCGGACAGATCCTGGCCAGGCACAAAACCAGGGTGCTCTGCGTGAACTGCGCTGTTTCGTTGCATGACAACGTACGAGGAACAAATCGCACGCGACGTCTATAAGTCCCCTAAGTTTAGCATCTGGCCAACACTGCCACAGTCCGGCGCGACGACCATAGGTCCCCTAAGTTTAGTGCCTGGCCAGGATCTCGGTCCTGATTCAGTGTAACGTACCGGTTGAACTCGGACACCGGACTGGCATTCTAATTGCCGATCGTCGGCGGGCGCTTTGAAGGTGGAGACAGTTGTGTCACCGATGTAGATCGGGACGGCTGGGTAGGGACGAGCCCGCCCTCTGCGGCAAATCGTGAGCGGTGAGGATCTTAATGAGCACGTTCCATCCAAGACTGCTAGAGGCCGTGACCGCCAGTGCCCGGATGGACGCCCTATGCGACTTCATCGAGTTCTGGCTTGGGCCACGCCGTCCACCGTTCGGGGAATCGGCTGAAGGTCTGGATGAGCGCCCCCTTCCTCTGCCGCTTCGACGCCTCTATGAGTTCGCCGGTCGTTGGCCGGATCGGGAGAGCGACGAGCCGGTCGAGTACACAGTGTCCGCACTCTCGCATCAGGACAGCCTAGTCGCCCTCGATCGGGTGAAGTTCGAGGACGACGGCAAGATCGTCTTCCTCTGGGAGAACCAAGCGTGCTGGCACTGCCGAACACTCACCAACGGTGACGATCCACCCGTCTGGTGTTACGGAGACCACATGAACGAGGATGGGACATGGTTTCAAGGAGAGCGGCTCGTCTGCGACTCGCTTTCACGCTTCCTCGTGACGTTCACCTTGCAAGAGTTGACGCTGGGGTCACGACTTTACCTCTGTGACGAGGGCTTGGCCAGACGCTTCGATGCCGAACGTGCGTCGGCGGTGCCTGTCTGGTCGAACGGACCCTACGTGCATGGAAGCTCCCAGCACTACGATCTCTGGGGGGACGTTCTCGTCGGAGCTTTATGGGGGGATGGAGACCCCTTTCTCGCCGCCAACCACCATGAGGGTGTGGAATTCTTGATGAAGAACCAAGGGCCGGTCATCGAGATCCATCTGATGAGGTACGGGCCTTGGAATCTCGACATCCGCTCGGACGGGTCGGCGCAGGCCCGATATCAAAGCGAGCCGATTGATGAGCGAATCGAGGCACCCGCCGGGACCTTCAATTTCCCAGAAATTCTTGCAAAGCTTTCTTCTGCGGCGTCGGACGAGGGCCAGTACGAGCGGAACACCATGGTCGCTTTTCGCCGGAAGGGTCAGAGAGGAGGGGTTCGATGTCAGCACCTCCACGACACGGCGCTCGTCACCTCGCTGTAGCGAGCGGCAATTGAACCAGCGGTTGGGCCAACGGAGGCTTTCGAGCGGCTGTTCGCAAACGATTGGCCCCGCTGAATTGGTCGAGGACCCACTTCGCAATGTTGATCACGGTCCCCAAGTGGAACATCGTCGTGCTGATGACGTCGGAAGGACTGGAACGAACAAGTTTGCTGGGAAGCACGTTCGTCCAACCGTGATCGTCTCGTACGATCTCTAACCGCCCATGATCCCGGACAACGAGAACGACCGGTCAGTGACTGGGGACGCCTCCGAGGTGCTCCGTTTCATCTCCACCAAACGGCTCACTTTCAGCATCAAGACGCACGAGCCGTTCGTGCTGCGGGAGAACGAGTGCGAGTTCGGCGGAGTCACGTTCGAGAGCGAGCCGGTGGACCCAAGGTTCTGAGCGATGAGGCAATTGCCGTGGCCAAGCCAGTCAGAAACACATTGGCACGTCGTCTATTCGAGATCGCCGATGTCGTTGGCGATCGGCACCTGATCACCGTCGCTGTGGCAGGTAGATTCTAGCCAGGCATGAAACCAGGGTAACTTACGAGGAGTGCGCCATTTTCTATGTCCCGCGAATAGGGTAGATATCGGGCGGACATGAAATCAGGGCGATCTGCGCGGACCAGGTGAGAGCGGTCACGATATTCGATGGGATGGCGGTCAACATCTGCGATGGGAGATAGGCCGGTCTCAGGGGCGCGACCGGAGAGTACCGGTGGCTGCTTCTTTGGGCCGCGTGACTCGTTGATGGGCGTCTGGACAGTACAAGGTCCCCATCAGTGAGCATGTTCAGAAACCGCGTTTCTCCCATCAATTACCGTCGCCGCGCACAACCAAGCCGCTCCCTCACCTCTTCTGGGGCAGGCGTGCCCTGCCAGACCTAATGAATGCAGGCTAAAACCATGGTTGCGGATTTCGTCGCCCTGAATGACGAGAATGACTCAGCCAATCCTGAGGCGGGGCCGAACCATGGCGACGGGGCAAGTGAGACTTGAGGATTGAGGACTCCGACGCGGTGAAGGACGAGTGGGTGGGCCGCCTGAACAGCCTCGTGGGCGAGGTCGCGGGCGGGGCTCGAGCGTCCGGCTGGCGGACCCGGCGGATCGCCAAGACGCTCAGCGAGCGCCGGCTCGGTACTTACAGAGTCCCGGTCCTGCTCATGGAGAAGGACACCGTCGAGGTCGTCCTGAACCCGGTCGCACGCTTCGTGCCCGAGGCCGACGGGGCGGTCGACCTGTACGTGGCACCAGGCTACGATGACATCGTAGCAAGGATGCCGGGTTAATCCGTCACTCCGCCCGCTCCTTGTGAAGGGCCTTGGTTGTCTCGACCCGCGTTCGGGCGTACCGCTCCCTGAGAAGGTCAAGCGCCAGACGCGACTCGATCGACCGCCGGGGCCGTACCTGGTACACCGTCTTTTGGAGACTTCTCGCCGAACAACCTCGGGTTGATGGATTGCGACCCGGGGTGGCCGGGGCAAAGCGAGCCCGCAGGGCGGGCGTGCCCCGGAGGTCCTTCGCGCCTCCGGGGCACGCCGGCTGCGCGGGCTTTTCCCCGGCCACCCGGGCCACTCGTCCAGAAGGCCATGGTCGTGATGAGCGAGGGGTATCCACAGGAGCGCCGAGTTCCGGGGCGCGTCGGCCTGTCGGCCTCCTCTGCCCCGGCCACCCACATGACGAGATTTCTCGCCGAACAACCTTGGGCGGCTGCCGGACGGTTTGCTCGACTTGTGCGGTCACGACTCCATCGTCATCCTTTATCGCCGACTCTCCCGCCACCTCCTGCGCACGGCCCGACGAAAATCACGAAATCCTTACCATCAAAAATGATCGGAACTCCAGTGCGAATCGACGTTGATTTGCCGTGAGAGGGGGCAAGAACTATCGAGTTACCCGGAGCATAGAGAAGGGGGCACTGCGCTCGGCAGGGATGGGGAATGAGGGATGAACAGAAGTCTCGCCCGGGCGCAGAGAGTCACCGGAGATCAACGAGGAAGGATGAAGCGACGTCGTGCCAGTCTTCATCCCTCATCCCTCATCCCTACTGAGGGACGAACCGGAACGAGCGCGCCGACGCAGTGCGTTACTCGGCGACTCGGAGCCCCAAGGCTGGCAACGGGTTGCGATTCCGAGTAAGGGAATGGGCGCGGCTATTCGGAGCGCCAAGAGACACAAGGAGTTATGACGGCACGATAGGTTCTCCGGCGGAACTTTCACGTTAAACTAAAGTATACGACGTTCTCTTTTGCAACGAACGAATAGGCCGCTTCCCTTTGCTTCGGAGAGCATTTATCGTATTTCTCGTAAATATCGGAGCGCTTTTGGCCCTTTTTGACCGCTGAACAAGGCATGATCGGGGCGGCAGCCCGAGAACATCGATCGTGTGTGAGATCGGCTAAACAATGGGCGCTGCGGCGTTCCCTGTTCGCTCGCGTGCGGAACGGACGTGAGGAAGAATCATGACGCACCAAGCCATACTGGACGACCGGTATTCCCGGATTTCGCGGGCGATTCGGTGGAAGAAGCCGTACGGATGACGACGGACGGATGTTGGCGAGGCGTGAAATCAGGGTACACGCCGAGTATGACGAAGAGAGATGGAAAATCGACTGCCCCCGTAGGCAGGAGTCCCGGTCCGATGGCTACCAAGACCAAGATCGCGGTCAAGCCCGACCGTTTCGCCGAGTTGTGCGCCGAGTTCCCGCTCCGACCGGTCCGCACGGACCAGCAACTCGACGCGGCGACGGCGATCGCGCATGCGATCCTCCGCAAGGATGCCGCCACCCAGGACGAAGAAGATTACCTGGAGGTGCTCTCGGTCCTCATCCACGATTACGAACGGTCGCGTCATGCGATCGACACGAGCGGCCGAACCGGGGCCGATATGCTCAGGTTTTTGATCGGGACGAACGGCCGCAGCCAGGCCGAGGTCGCGCGGGCGACGGGGATTCCCGTTTCGTCGATCTCGGAGATGTGCACGGGCAAGCGCGGGATCGGGCCCAAGCACGCCGTGGCGCTCGGAGCGTACTGCAGCGTTTCGCCCACGCTGTTCCTACCCAAGGTCCGTGGGCCCGTCTAGCCGCGGCGGTGGCGCCGGAGGGGCGAATTTCCCTGCCCATTGGCAGGTGAGCGATGCCCCTTTGAAAAAGCGGGCAACGCGCTCCTCGAGACGCTCGTAAGTCTCTGAGTCCGTGCTCATTCTCCGAAATGCTTCCGCTCGTGCTCGGACTCAGGGAGGACATCTTCTCGATCCTGCCGATCGTGTTCCTGGGCTTGTTTCCGCGCGTGATAGCGAGTCGCCGATTCGCGGAGGACATCATCCGTAACATAGTAGCTGGTCTCGTTAACGAGCCGGTCTCGGCTCTTCTCGTAGTCGAGAAGGTCCCGAGCGCCCGCTTCTTCGAGGATGCCGAGGGTCCCTGCGACCCGCAGGCCAAGGCGCTCTGCTTCGCGCGACGCTTTTCGCTCATCGATCAGGACCCACTCGGCCCCCAGCTCGCGTGCGAGGGAAATGGCCTCCACCTCCCCGTCATGAAGCGCCTTGGGCAACGTCTCGACCCTCTGGGCGGGCCCCTGCACGACAAGCCACTCGGGAGGTGAAGCGGCCCAGGCGCGGACGGATTGTGGACCACGCGGGTGCGAGAGCTCCTGCAACACCGCGGGCGGTGCATAAACCTGGCCAAACAGGGCGGAGAGCACCTCAGTCGCTTCGATGAGGATGAGGTAGTTCAGGGGTGTCGTATCGGAGACGACAATCATTCCGCCCGCACATCCTTGAGGGCCACGGCTTGAGCACGCATCTCCGCGGCGGTGACGTTCGGCGAGACCTTGTGCCGCTTCAAGACACCATCGGTCTCGTAGCGGCTCAATCCCAACGCCTCGGTAAGTTGATGGTGCGTGATCTGTTCCTGGCGGTAAAGCTCGACAAGGTACGCTTCCTTCGCCTCCTGGTTCAGGTCCAAGCCGTTGGTGCGAAGCGCTTGCGCGAGATCCTGGGGTATTTCAAAGCTGATGGTCATGCCGTGTAACTCCCGTGGCTCGTATCGAGCGCAAAGCGGCTATCCGATAAGCTCTGCATAGCGCGTCGGTCGACGCGGAAATGGCCGACACCCTCCATCGGTCGTTCCCTCCGATAAGGGATGGACTCTTAGGTACCTTGTACCACTCGGCGCGCCGGAAATAAAGAGGATGACGTTGCTCCCATTTTCACAACCACTTTTAAATCAACGGCTTAGATCGCCGTCGACTGGACCACGTCGCGCCGAAGGGAAGGTGGCCTATCTCCTTGTTGTTCAGATCGCTCAGCTTCCCGACAGCTCGCGCACCAGCGAACCCACGAACGACCGCGCATCGCCGAAGAGCATCAACGTCTGGTCCAGGTAGTACAGCGGGTTGTCGATCCCCGCGAACCCGGGACTCATGCCACGCTTGATGACCATCACGGTGCGTGCCTTGTCCACGTCGAGGATCGGCATAGTGCTGGGCCTGGGCGACAGCCATGCCGTAGCCGGGGATGACCACCACCGAGTTTGCCGCGGCGAGGATGGCGGCGGCCTCTTCGGCGGTCGCGTTCTTGACGGATCTCCCCTGCTCTGCACCGGCGGCCGAGGCCTGCTCCTGGCCGAACGCGCCGAAGAGGACGTTGGTGAACGAGCGGTTCATCGCCTTCATGTTGATGGACCGAATCAAACCCGATGCGATATTTCTGAAGTGATCGCCCTGTCCCCTATTCGGTGGGTGGAAACGATCCTTCACGGGTCAGATACTCGCGGAGTTCCACTGCCTCAGCTCGATTGATTTCAAGCAGGATGATCGTAACGCGGCCGGTATGCGTGCGGCCGGTGAGATAGGGACCGTTCCACTGAAAATGCCGGCTCCAACGATCCTTCCGTGGATTGAATAGCCGCACGGCTCTCCCGGTCTGTGGATTCAAGCTGGAGATATTCGGACCCTTGTAGCTGTTGCAGAAGAAACAGGCGAGAGCGAGGTTTTCCGCTTTCGTAGGTCCGCGATGCTGGCGGGCGATGATGTGATCGATCGCGTGTGGCAGCGGCGAGAAGCGCTGCGGGAGTTGACAGTATTCACACCGAGATTTGGCCCGTTGCCAGACCAGCCGCTCAAGTGTGATATCCATTCGGAGCGTCCATGCCAGCGTGTTTCAACGAAAGGCGGGCCTTGGACCACAGGACGCCAAGCCAATATCCGACCCGGCGGTAGCTTTCCACCTCGCCCTGTTCGCTCGCCGTAAGCGTGCCGTCCTGGGCCTTTTCGGAGAGTTCCCGCATCCGCACCTGGTCCGCCTCGCTAAGCTGGATGCTCAGGATTTCGCGGGCCGTCTCCACGGAGAAATCGCTGTGGTCGGGCTTATCAAGCCTGCCAACGATCGCGGCGTCGGTGGTGGGCGTAGTTATCGCTTGCATATACGGTAAACCTTGTGAATGCCTGATGTCACCGTACCACATACCTGCGGCCTTGCCAACCGGTCCTATCACTTCGTCCTGGGCGAAGGTGATTCGTCGATGCCGTCCGCGCTGCTCAGCTTCCCGACAGCTCGCGCACCAGCGAACCCACGAACGACCGCGCATCGCCGAAGAGCATCAACGTCTGGTCCAGGTAGTACAGCGGGTTGTCGATCCCCGCGAACCCGGGGCTCATGCCACGCTTGATGACCATGACGGTGCGTGCCTTGTCCACGTCAAGGATCGGCATGCCGTAGATCGGGCTTGACGGGTCGTTACGCGCCGCGGGGTTCGTCACGTCATTGGCGCCGATGACCAGGGCGACGTCGGTCTGGGGAAAGTCGCCGTTGATCTCATCCATGTCGAGGAGTTTGTCGTAGGGAATGTCGGCCTCGGCCAGGAGGACGTTCATGTGGCCGGGGATGCGGCCGGCGACGGGGTGGATGCCGAACTTGACGTCGACGCCGCGCTTGGTCAGGGCGTCAAACAATTCGCGGACCTTGTGCTGGGCCTGGGCGACAGCCATGCCGTAGCCGGGGATAACCACCACCGAGTTCGCCGCGGCGAGGATGGCGGCGGCCTCTTCGGCGGTCGCGTTCTTGACAGATCTCCCCTGCTCTGCCCCGGCGGCTGAGGCCTGCTCCTGGCCGAATGCGCCGAAGAGGACGTTGGTGAACGAGCGATTCATCGCCTTCGACATGTTGATGGACAGGATCAAGCCCGAGGCACCATCCAGGGCGCCAGCGACGATCAGGAGTTTGCTGTCGAGCACGAAACCCATCGCCGCGGCGGAGAGGCCGGCGTAGGAGTTGAGCAAGGAAATCACTGTGGGCATGTCGGCGCCGCCGATGGGGATGATCATCATGACGCCGAAGGCGAGCGGGATCAGCACCAGGAGCGGAAACAGGTACTTCTGCTCCGGGTGATAGACGAGAAAGGCCGCGATACAGAGCGTGAACCCCAGCAACGAGAGATTGACGAGGTTCTGCCCCTTGTACGTGATCGGCCGCTGGGGCAGCACCTCCTGGAGCTTGCCCGCGGCCATCAGGCTCCCGGTGAAGGTGAGCGAGCCCAGGATCACTTCCAGGGAAAGCACGGCCATCATGAATTGCGGCACATCGGGAGTCTTGAGGTAGAACTCCGCCGTCCCCACCAGGGTCACGCAGAGCGCACCGAACGCGTGGCTGAGCGCCGTCCGCTGCGGCACGGCCGTCATCTGGACCCGGCCAAGCGGCACGCCGATGATGGTGCCCAGGACGAGCGCGATGGCGATCCAGGTGTAGTCGACGATCTCGTGGTGGAGCAGCGTACCGGCGATCGCCAGCAGCATGCCCACCTCACCCGCTCGAACGCCGCGACGGGCGGTGGTCGGCGAGCTCATCCACTTCAACGAGAGCACGAAGAGCGCCGTGGCGACCAGGTACGCGAGTTCGATCACGTGTTCGCTGCGGATCATGAAACCCTTCCCGAAGTTCGGAGCCTGCCTCATCACGGCTGCGGAAATGGACGGTCCCAATTTGCTCCGATTCGGACGGTGCCGGTCCCCATTTCCACGGATGCTCCGGAAAAGGGGGACAGGCACCTCGAAGACTCGGAGCCAGTCCCCCTTTTCCGGCTCCGCTCCCCTCCCGGGATAGACTCTCAGTGCTTCTTCGCACCGCTCGCCTTGAACATCTTGAGCATCCGGTCGGTGATCACGAACCCGCCCACGATGTTGCTCGTGGCGGCGACGATCGCGATGGTGCCGAACACCGTCGCGAGTGTGCCCTTCTGCGAGCCGGCCAGGATGATCGCCCCCACGACGGCGATCGCATCGAGCGCGTTGGTCAACGACATCAGGGGGGTGTGGAGCAGCGGAGACACCCGGCGGATCACTTCAAAGCCGATGAATCCGGCGAGCATGAAGACGTAGAGACTCGTCATCAGGTCAAGTTTCATTACGTGGTTCCCTCAGCGGCCGGCAGCGCGAAGAATTCGCGGATACGCGCGTTGACGATGGCGCCGTCCCAGGTCAACAGAGTGTCGCGGATGATTTCGTCGGTGAGGTTGAGCTGGACCTGGCCGTCGCGTACCAGGTGGAGCAGGAAGGCGCTCAGGTTGCGGGCGTACATCTGGCTCGCGTGGTAAGGGACGCTGCTGGCGAGGTTGAACTCGCCGATGATGGTCACGCCGTGTTCCACCACGTCTTCGCCAGCGCGGGTCAGCTCGCAGTTGCCTCCGCGCTCGGCGGCGAGGTCGACGATCACGGAGCCGGGGGCCATCCTGGCGACCATGTCGGCGGTCACCAGAACGGGCGACTTCTTGCCTGGGATCACGGCGGCGGTGATGACGGCGTCACTCTCGGCGATGACCTTGCCGAGCAGCTCGCGCTGGCGCTGGTAGAACGATTCGTCCTGGGCGCGTGCGTAACCGCGGGCGTCCTGCGCGTCTTCGGCTTCGATCGGGAGCTCGACGAAGCGAGCGCCGAGGCTCTGGACCTGTTCCTTGGCTGCGGGCCGAAGGTCATACGCGGAGGTGACGGCTCCGAGCCGACGGGCCGTGGCGATCGCCTGAAGGCCGGCGACACCGGCACCGATGACGAGGACGCGGCCGGGCGTGATCGTGCCCGCGGCCGTGGTGAGCATCGGCAGCAGTCGCGGCAGGGTATTCGCGGCGAGAATGACGGCCTTGTAACCGCAGATCGTGCCCATCGAGGAGAGGACGTCCATGCTCTGCGCCCGAGTGGTGCGCGGCATGAGCTCGACGGAGAAGGAGGTGACGCCCCGGCTGGCGATGTCCTGGATCGTCTCGAGTGCCCCAAGCGGTCGCAAGAAGCCGATCAGCACCTGGCCTGTGCGCAGTAAGGGGAGATCGTCCTTGCCGGTCTTGTCGTTTGATCCGTGGCACAGGACCTGGAGGACGATTTCGGCTGCCTGAAAGACCTCGGCGCGGTTGGGCAGGACCCTGGCGCCCTTGCTGGTGTATTCGGCGTCGGGGTAACCGGCCTCGGTGCCGGCCCCGGCTTCGACGACAACCTCGAAACCCGCTTTGAGAAGGCCCGGTATGACGCTGGGGACCATCGCAACGCGACGCTCGCCCGGGTAGCTCTCTCGGGGGACTCCGACGATCATGAACGTTCCTCCGCTCGGCGGAATCCCGACGTCCGACAGCTCCGTTCCAAAGGGGGGGATTGATCCTTGCGCAGTTGGTCCGTTTCGATTCCAGTCCGCATGAGCGTGGTAGATGATGTCGGGGGGGAAGGCGCCGGTCAAGATGCCGGTGGCGAAGAGTCGATGCGCGGCGCATTGAGGTCATGTGAGCGAGGCCCATGCGCGGCGCATGACGTTGCGCGGCGTGGGGGAAAGCTCGCTTCCCCCCTTTCCTAACGCGAGTATATATACCTCCCCCCCTTGGGAAGGGGGGGGGTTGGGGGGTTGGGGAATCAGCGCTCGTAATGAGCGGGGCCCAGCCCTTCGATCGTTATGCGCAGGAGAGTGGTTCGGGGGCTGAGTTGCAGACATCGAACGGCCAATGCCCAGCCCCCCTACCCCCCCTTACGCGTTAACTTAACGCTATGGCCACCCCCGTCGCAACGGCGAATCATATAACTCCCCCCCTTGGGAAGGGGGGGTTGGGGGGGTGGGCAGTGGCCTTCGCTCTCGGTTCTTCGCTTCGCCATCGCAAGCGGATCATTTGTTCGGAAATGGCGTAGCTCTATGCGTACGCTCGAATTCAGGATGATGAACGTTTCCGTCATGATGTCTGTCTACCGCGACGTTTCGCCGTAAAGTGTGGCTTCGTCTTTACCGGTTGTAGGAGGGTGCTTGGAGCGGAATGGGGCGCCGGTGGCGGAGGCCAACCCCGCTCGCCGTGGGCATTAACCGCACGCGGTTCGTGGCGGAGTTGCACTCGTCGGACGGCCACTGCCCACCCCCCCTACCCCCCCTTCCCAAGGGGGAGAGTTAATATGTTCGCGTCTCGGAAGAGATTGACCATAGCGTTAAGTTAACGCGTAAGCCCCCAACCCCCCTTCCCAAGGGGGGAGTTATATGTTTGCCCTTGCACAGGGGTCTGGGGATCTGCTGCCCGATGTGGGCAATCCAATCGTTAAGGCGCTCTAAATCCAGATAGCCGCATTTCCCCAGCCAGAGCGCGATCGTGGCGTCTCAGCAGGGACGCGTCGGAGGACGACCGTTGGTTCGATTGCCCATGATTCACGAGGGTCCACAGGCTTTTCAGAGTAAGTGCGTGGCGTTTATCGGAGCAAAACGCGGACGTCGCGCTTTATTCCGCCACGCTCACCGGGGGCTTGAGCGTTTCGGCCTCTAGCGGCTTGCGCGGGACCTTCTCATCGGTGTTCGCCGCATTGTGAATGAATGCGGCCATGACGACCGAGGCTTGCTTCAGGTCGTCGGCCACGGCTCGGTCGTAGAGGTCGAGGCTGGAGTGGTGCGTTCGCGTGTTGTACTCGATCATGTCCTGTGCAAACTCGAAGGCGGGGAGACCGGCGGCGTCGAAGGGAATATGGTCGCTGCCCCCGCTCGAGGCGAGGGTCAGTGTGGCGACGCCCAGGTCGCGGACGGGGGCGAGCCAGGGACGGAAGAACGCACGCGCGGGTTCATTGCCCTGGAGGAACAGACCCCGGATCCGGCCAGTGCCGGTGTCGAGATTGAAGTAGACGGAGAAGGCGTCGCGCTCGGCCTTTCGGGGGTCGTCGGTCTCGCACGCGCGCGCCGACGTGCCGAAATGGTCGGCGACGTAGGCGCGGGAGCCGAGGAGACCCTGTTCTTCACCCGTCCAGAGCGCGACCCGGATCGTGCGCCGAGGCTGGAGATCGAGCGCGCGCAAGATGCGCACCGCCTCCATGCAGACGGCGACCCCGGTCGCGTTGTCGGTCGCGCCGGTCCCTGCGTGCCAGGAGTCGAGATGGGCGCCGAGCATGACGACCTCGT
>DAIDJG010000159.1 GCA_027451445.1 Singulisphaera sp. | reverse complement strand
CATGCGAACCAGTGGCCCCTCGGTAGCACGGTAATTCAACATTTTCCAGGAGCTCGCCATGGCAGATCGCGCGTTACTCGTGGGTATCAACAATTATCCGTACGTGAACCCGCTCCGGGGGTGCCTCAACGACCTCGAGGGGATGACGGCACTGCTGACCGGGACGTTCGGCTTTCCCGCGGGGTCGATTCGCACCCTGAGAGACTCTGAAGCGACCAAGGACCGGATCGTGTCCGAAGTCACGAACTGGCTGTTCCAGGGGGCCACGCCCGGCGATCGGTTAGTCTTCCATTTTTCGGGTCACGGATCGCAAATCAGCGACCCGAACGACCCGACGGGGGACGACGAGCTCCTCTGCCTTTACGACATCCAGGCCGATCTGGCCAACCCGCAGGCGTACTTAACCGACAAGGAGCTCGGTAAGCTTTTCAGCAGTATCCCCGATGGCGTGAGCTTCGTAGCGGTGTTCGATAGTTGCCACTCAGGGACCGGGACACGCGAACTGGCCCCGGCGGTCAGCGAGGCACTCGGTTTTCGGCCTGGAACACGACCGCGGGTGCTCGAGAAAAGCCCTGTACTTACCGTTTCCCAGGCCCGGGAAATCGGCAGTTTTGCGTTCCATGCCGCGCACGCCGAGTCGGCCCAGACATTCGTGCGGTACCTCCCGCCGCCACCAGAGAAGCTGCCGTTGAGCGGGTCTCGGGGCTTTTTGGCGGGGCGGCGTCAGAGCTTCGCCCAGCGCGTCATGAACCGCGCAATGGCGGCCCGACATGCCACGGCATTGGCGACGTTCAACCCAAGGCAGCTCGTGCAGGCCGAAGAGCTCAACTACGTCTTCTACGCAGCATGCCGGGCCGATCAGACGGCCGCGGATGCCTCGATCGGCGGAGCCTCACACGGCGCGTTCACCTATTACCTGACCAAGATTCTGTCGAGCCTGGGTGCCGCGGCGGACAGGAAGGCCCTCGACGATCAGGTGACGGCCAACCTCGTCCCCTATCAACAGGATCCGCAGCTCGAGTCGGCCAGTTCCACCGGGCCGATCCTGTCTTTGCCAGGTGCGGTGCCCGCACCTCCTCCCGCGCCTGCGCCCGTGACGACGACCGGCGCGGCCGGCCCCGTCGCGTTTCCGACCGAGGCACTCCGCAACCTGGGCGTTGGCCTGAGCCAGTTGCTCGCGTGGGCTGAGCAGGGGGGTGCTGCGGGGGGGCGTCCAGTTCGGCGCGGCGGGGCCTCGAAGGTGCTGGTGACGGTCCACGGCATCGGCAATCACCAGCCGGGGTATTCGGACCCTTGGTGGAATGCCCTCAGTCCGTACGCAGCGAGCGTGAAACCGGGGAACCGCGGGGCGGAACGGCAAGAGGTCGTGTGGAGCCAGGTGGTCCACGCGCGGGGGCTGACCCGGGCCGCAGTTCAGAGGCAGGGGAGCGACCTTGCTGAGCAGATTGCGGCTGTCCTCCGCGACCGCGCCGATCGCGACCTCGACTCCACCCAGGCGCCTCCAGCCGCTGCGGGAGCCGGTGGCCCGGCGCGAGCGCTCGACCCCAGGCGGGCGATCGTAGCGCAGAGCCGGTCGCGGCGCGACTTCAGCATTCAGGACCTCGGGAATATCAACGATTTCCTGAGCTACATGCTCGATCCCTCGATACGTAGCCAGGTTCTCGACTGCTTCTTTCGGGTTGTCCGCCCCCTGCTGCAGGCGGGTACGGAGATCGAGATCATTAGCCACTCGTGGGGGACCGTCGTGGCCTACGAGGGGCTCCTCGAACTCGAGCGCCTGGGGGGGATCACCGGTTCGGTTCATAACCTGTTCACCGTGGGCGCAGCGCTCTCGATCTGGCCCGTCAAGAAGGTGCTCATGCCGGAGGCACAGACCGGCCGGCTTCCCTCGATGGTCGGTCGCTGGGTGAACCTCGATGCCCGGTTCGACGTGGTCGGCGGTCATCTCCAGGGCGATCCGTATCAGGTCAGTGAAGAGTTCTTGAACCTCGACCCGGTCGGCTGCACCCCATCGTGGCTGCCGCAACCGGCGTGCGCGCATTCGTCTTACTTCCGCGCCGACAACCTCACCGTGAACCGCGATATCTTTGGGGCGTTCATCGAGAGCTGACCCCGGGTCGCCCGGCAGCCGCTAGCGGTGTGCCAGCGGTTTTCCTCTTCTTAAACTCGTGAGACATCATCAATGCCGAACTACCCAGGCGACTCTGCGGCGCGAAGACAGATACTGCTCAAGGAGCTCCAGGGACGAAAGCTCGAAGAAGCTTACCTCAGACCTGACATACGCGTGTTGATGGAGGAGGAGGCTGATGCCACTGCACCGGGGCATCCCGACCCGTTGATCACGCGCGACATGCTGAGCACGCTCGCCCAGTTGACGCAGGTGAGGGTTGACCGCGATCTACCTTTGACGGACCCGCGCGCCGCCCAGGCGCGGGGCCTGATTCAACCGCGCCTGCTCAGCTCGGCGACGGCGGTCATCGTCCCGGGGTTCCTGGCCAGCCAGCTCAGCGACAAAGCGACCAACCCGCCGGGAGCCGGGCTGATCTGGATCAATCCGATCCAGACGTTCTTCGCAGACAAGATCTCGTTGTTGAAGCTCACCGCACCCGTCGGACCCGACGGGCAGGAGAGCGACGCCGGCCCGCACGTGAGAATCCAGCCCGACGGCCCGCTGCCCGTCGTGTACGACCTGCTTCGTGCGTCCCTCGAAACCAGCCTGTTCTCTCCGCGCTACTGGACTCACATCTATGCGTTCGACTGGCGGCGAAACATCGAGGACGCCGCTGCCGGCCTGGCGCTGTTCCTGCAAAACCTGAGGCGACAGGCTCCCCAGTGGGACATCCACGTGATCGCCCACTCTCAAGGGGCGCTCGTCGCGCGGAGGGCGCTGCAGAACCTCCAGTCCGATCGGCCGACCCTGGACAAGGTTCGAAACCTGGTTTTGCTGGCCCCGGCGAATTTCGGCAGCATGTCGGCCGTCCGCGGACTGGGCAACGAGGCGACCGAGGTCGATTTCGTCCGCAAGTTCGCCGTGGAGCCAGGCGCGGGGTTCAACTCCGTCCTGGGCACGTTCTCCGGTCTCTATCAGCTCATACCGTTCGAGGCCAGCCGGGTTCCCTGGCTGTCAACGAACGCTGTGTCCAATCCGTCGTGGTGGGGCAGCTTTCCGATCGATCCCACGCGACTCCAGCGGTTCATGGGGTGGGCCGGGAATGTGGACACCACGTTCCTTGACGATCGGACGACGATCATCCTCGGCGGCGACGCCCCCAACTCCCCGACCGGCTCGACCGTCGGTGGCGTGACCCGAGACGGTGCCGGCGCGATGGTCGTCGACCCGGCGTTCGGGATGGTTGGAGACGGTACGGTACCCCACTCGTGTGCCATCCTCAAGGGCGTGCCTACCTATCAACTCGTCGGTGCGGACCACTCGATGGTGCCGACCTACTCGGGTGTCATCTCGGCCGTGCACGCTGTGCTGGAAGGGCAGACGCCTGCGCTGCCGGTCGTCCGCTCCGATGACCCGACGGCATACGCCGCGCCCCGGCCCTACCAGACGCGGGCCCTGGTCCGCGAACCGGCGGCGGTGCGCGTTGCCGCGACGGTATCGACGACGGGTGCCGCGACGGATGCCCTCGGACAACTCGCGGCGTCCCTTGCGGCCACGGCCCATCAGAGCAAGACGAGGGTGCGAGTCACGGTGGAGGTCGACCCGGTCGGCGCGTCGTGAACGTCGAGCCTGCGGAGCACGGGCCGCAGTGTGGGCACGCCCCATCGGATTACAGACCAAGGGACGCCGGTCCGACGTTCCGGTTGCAGTGACACAACGAGCCGCGGAATCTGCGTTCGGGCAGGGCTGCGGCAGGCCTTCGAGGCGCCGGCATGGCACGCAAACGCAACGCACCGTCGACCAACAAGACGCCAGCGTCAACGGACCCCGTGCCGGCGCCGCCACCCAAACCGAAACGCAAGACCCAGCGCGGAGCCTCGTCGATGCCCGACCCAAACACCGAATTGCTGGCCGACGCGATCCGCAAGATTGGTCGTCTTTGCGAGATTCTGACGGAAAACCCGTCGCTTACGGCCCAGGCGGCTCCCACCGTGGAGCCGGCCGCCGAGCCGGCTGCAACTTCACCCTCCCGGCCCGCCGGCCCGCTCGCGAACGCGGTGCCTCTCGCGACGTTCAAGATGAACGTAGTCGACTTGACCCCTGACGAACAACTGGAGGTCATCAACGTCGCCCAAAGCTTGCTTGAGCGAGTGTATGTGCACCTCCCGCTCAAGAAGGCGATGCACGCGATTGACCCGATTCGACGTCTCATCATCCTGAAGCAGCGCTTCCGCGAGCTCACGACGCGCGGGTTTCATGACGAGATGATCCGAATATTCCATTCGCTTCGTGACCTGCACACGAACTACATACTGCCCGAGTCGTATCAAGGGCAGACCGCGTTCTTGCCGTTTCGCATCGAGCCGTATTTCGAGGACGGCTCGACAGCCAGTCGCTACGTTGTCTCTGCGCTTGTATCGGACTTCGTGGCCCCGCCGAACTTCGGTATCGGGACGGAGGTCACACACTGGAACGGTATTCCCCTCGTCAGGGCGGTCGAGCTCAACGCCGAACGCGAGGCCGGAAGCAATCTGGATGCGCAGCTCGCCCGCGGCCTCGAAAGTCTGACGGTCCGCCCCATGGGTTATACCGCTCCGCCCGATGAGGAATGGGTCGAAATCGGTTACATCGCCAACGGCCAGCCCGCGAGCCATCGGTTCGTGTGGCAGGTCTTTCTGCCGCCGCCGCCCCTGACCGGTGCCGTCCTGGGCGAAGCCCCCTTTGCGTTGGCATCCGTGATCGGCGTCGACGCTCGGACGGAAGCGATTCGCCGGGCTCAGAAAACCCTTTTCCACCACGAGGCGATCGAATCGGCGCGGGTGGTGGGACATGCAACAGGAGCCGCAAGGCAGCTCGCTGCGCGACGTGGCATCCAGGGCGCTTCGCTTGTCGAACACCTTGCCGGTCCGACAGACGTGAGCCTGATGCCCGACGTCTTCTATTTCCGAACCGTGCCGGGGTTGCAGGGACCTCTCGGGTATATCCGGATCACCACCTTCATGGTCGAGGACGCGGACGAGTTCGTCGCCGAGTTCGTCCGGATCGCGCGTCTTCTGCCGCAGACAGGTCTGATCATTGACGTTCGCGGCAACGGCGGCGGTAACATCCTTGCAGGGGAACGACTGCTTCAGGTGCTCACCCCACACAGGATCGAGCCGGCACGCCTGCAGTTCATCAACACCCAGACGATCCTGGACCTTGCGAAGACCTCGAATCCCGAGATGCAACTGACTCGGTGGGGCACCTCGATCGAGCTTGGGATGGAGACGGGCGACATTTATTCCCAGGGTTTGCCCATTGATCCGACGGACGCCTGCAACCTCGTCGGCCAGCAATACCAGGGACCGGTCGTGTTGATCGTCGATGCGTTGTGCTATAGCACAACCGACATTTTTGCTGCGGGCTTCCAGGACCACCAGATCGGCAAGGTGCTCGGTGTGCACCGGCATACGGGTGCCGGCGGGGCGAACGTCTGGGATCTCCCTCTCCTCAACAGGCTGCTTCCGAACGATTTTCCCATGCTTCCCAAGGGGGTTTCCCTGCGCGTGGCCATTCGGCGCACCACGCGCGTGAAGGAACGCGCAGGGCTGCCCGTGGAAGACGTCGGCGTGATCCCGGACGTTCCACCGCACCGGATGACTCTCGACGACGTGCTCCACGACAATCGCGACCTGATCGCGGCTGCCGCGAAGCTGCTCGAAGAGTCTAAGGTTCGCTCCTTGCACGGAGATTTCGTTCCCGGCCAGCAGGGAACTCTTCAGATCACCGCGTCGAACGTCACGCGCGTCGACGTCTACAACGAGAACGGCCAGCCTCTCGGTTCGTCGGCTGTTCACAACGATACGGCGACGGTCAGCCTGTGGACAATTCCCACCGGAGCCGGCCGCCTTCAATTGCGTGGGTTTGATCAGGACGAGCTTGTCGTCGTGGGGTGGGTCTCTCTTTGACCCCAGCCTCTTGCAGCATCCCCGAGTTGCCGAACTGCGGTGGTCGATCAACCCGAAGCGCGCTAAATGACCTTGCACGAACGTGCGGCGCGGTAAGAGGTATGCGGGCGTCATCTCCCCGACCCCAGCCACCTTGTGTGGCTGGTGAAGGAGGTCTGTGGCTAGCCCATCCCGCATCACGCGCTGTATCCGCTCCCCCAACCCCAGCCACCTTGTGTGGCTGGGGTCGTACGTGCCGGGGCAACGTATCTAGCCTCCGACCTTCTTCACCAGCCGCGCAAGGCGGCTGGGGTCGTGTGATGGCGTGCGACGCGCATTGGCCCAAACCAGACCGATGCAGAGCACCTCTATATGTTCAAACAGAAGCCTCGTGTCCAGGCGCGTCCCGAGTTCCCGCAAGGTTATTTAGCCGGCTGTGTCCCGATCGGGCCGTCGACGATTTCCGCGCGCTCAGGAGCTCCCGGACTCAACCGCCTTGATCGGGCTTGCCGCCTGTGCCTGTGCCGGTGGCGGTCGAACGCTGAGACGGCAGTTCATGGCCGACGCGGAAGCCCAGCTCCTGGAGCAACGCGGCCAGTTTCCTGCGGTTCTTGGGTTCGACGAGGAGCCAGTGCTTCCCGGGACTGTCGAGCAGGAAGGGTTTCAGCCGCGGGCTCGACTGGATGGCGAGGAACTGACGCTCATCCGGGACGTGCAGCAGGATGGCATCCACCAGTTCCACGGAACCCTCTTTGCCCAGCCACGCATCGATCGCAAGGGCGATCAGGGCGGGCGCCGGATGCGCCAGATGGTCCTCCAGCCAGCGATGGATCAAGGCGGGTTTCATTCCTGAGGCGGCCGCCTGACGGATCGTCTCCGCCGTGATCTGCCAGCCTGACAAGGTCGGCCGGGCGATCCGCTGGAGGTAGGCCGTCTGGACGATGTCGCTGGGCTCGTTGGTGCGGATGTGACCCTGCTCGTCGAGCTCCCAGGTGCGCCGGCGGGCCAGTAGGTGATTCGTGACCAGGGGGCTGGCGATCGCGAGGTTCTTCTTTCCTGGATCGTGTGCGAGCACGAACCGTTCGCCGCAGGGCGTGCCGGGGTTGTCCTTCAGGTAGGCGTCGCGGTCGGTCGTGGAGGCGAAGCCGAGCAGCATCACACCCGAGCGGAGCGTCAGGCTCTCTCGCTTGCCCGACCAGTCGGCGATCGACTTGAGTACGTTGGCCGGCGGTGGGCGCTGGCTGTGCTGTTCGAAGAAGCCGGCGATCTGGGCCTGGCTCAGCCCGCTCTCCTGCGCCTGGTAGACACTCTTCTGTGTGATGCGGAACGTCCGGATCGGGCCCGTCGCCGAATCGCTCTCGGCGATCCGGCCGAGGAACCCAGCCGACGAGGCATCGGCCTGTTCGAGATATGCCAGGACATCGAAGTTCGGCTGGACGATGAGGAAGCGTTGTCCCGGCTGCTCCGTTGGCAAAGGGACCTCCGGGGCACCGAAGACGGCGCGGCCGAGGTCGGTCAGGTGGAAAGCGAACGGGGCCGAAGCCGCGCGCCCGAGGCGGCCGCGCTCGACCAGGCCGAGTGCCACCAGGCTGACCATCAGGGCATTGGCGTACCAGACGCCCTTCTGGGCATACCAGCGTGCGATCTGCGCCGCCTCGCGGTCCGCCTGCTGCGCGGTCTTTGCCTCGGGAAACTGCGGGTCCCACGCGCACTTCCCAAACGGAGTCGCGAAGTTGGAATTCCGCTGGAGTGCGTGGAGCCCGGCGATGAAGGTGTGGAGGTCGTACCAGTGGTCACCGGCGCGCGCCAGGCAGCCCAGCGCCCAGGCGAGGACGTGGCGACCGGACGTCGCCCGGTTTCCCGATTCCAGGTCGTGGCCTTCCAACATCCCGATGCCGTCGCACCAGTTGCGGGCGGACAACCAGCCCCGCGCCCAGGTGTGGGCCTGCCAGACGGCGGGCTGGGTGAACAGCCGGGTCGCGGCGGCCGAATCGGCACGCGCGGAATCCCCCTCGAACAGGAGGGCCCCGCCATAGCGCAGCAGTTCGCAGAAGAGGGCGTGCGGCTCGGGCAGCGGGAACGCGCGATCCGCGTCGCACGGCACGGCCTTCTCCATCGCGCGGAGCGTCGGAATGGCCAGGCTCCCATCCTTGCGGATCTTGATCGAACCGCGAGCCGTCACGTACGCGAAGACGCGGGCGAGATCGAGCGCCACCTCGGCCGGCAACCGCCGCGTGATGGCGTCGGGGGTCGCTTCCGCCGGGGGGATCGACCACCGTGGAGGGCCGGCGGGCTCGACCTGGCGCGCGATCCCGTCAGACAGGCGGTAGCTGGGAAAGGGCTGATCGGGACTTCGGAGATAGCTATGGGACCAGTAAAGGTCGTTGCGAGCGCTCTCAATGCGCAGGATCCAGCGGTCCGCCAGGGATTTGATCGGGTTCTGCTTCCATTCTCTCGATGTGTAGTGCTCGCTGTAGCGCTTCTCGACGACCTCCAGGACGCCGCGATCGAGGAGGTCGATCCGGAGCAGCTCGCCATCGGCCATGCCGCCGTACCGGCAATACACCGCGACGACAGCACGTTCGTCCTTCGAGAGCGTGCGGAGGACGCGCGCCGCCGCCTCGTCATCCTCCATCGCCTTTCGGAGCGCGGCGATCAGCGCGTCTCGTGGCAGTGAGGCGTGACCGCGTTCCAACCAGGTCCGCGCGATCTTCCGTAGCTCGGAAACATTCTCGTGGTCCAGGTCGATGGGGAGATGCCGGGTCGTTGGCCGCACCAGCGCCAGGACGTGCGGCAAGGGCTTCGCGGGTGGCCTTACACTCATGGGGCGTTCAGGGCTTGAGGATCTTCGGCGTGTGCCCGCGGCGGCGCAGCGCCTCGGCCAGGTCGTGGGCCCGTCCGGGATCCACCAGGGCGATGTTCGGCGCGAGCCGGCAGATCAGGAACGGCCGGAACGCCGTGTCGGCCGACAGTTCCAGGAGCTGCGACGGATCACCCACCTCGAGCGCCGCCGCGTCGTGGTGGACCTCGTTCGTCGCCGGCTCGGCGAGTGGAAGGATCTCGTCGAGGAGTTCCGAGGCGCTCTTCGGCGTCGAGGCGGAGGCACGCCTGGCCGTAACGGGAGTCTTGGGCCGCGCCATGGTCAGACCTAGCCAGAGAGAAGGAGGTGTCGCACAGGGATCATACCCGAGGCGATTGAGTCTCTCAACCTGCCTGACGCACGAACGCGCGAAGGATAGCCTGCTCCCTTCTGGCCCGCTGGGGTCTGATTGCCGTCGACGGGGTTCGTGCCATCGCACACCCCAAATCCGCCTTTGTCGACGAATGATCTTTCGTGTGCGAGTTGGATCGTGTGGGTGTTGTAGGTCGTTCCTGTCACTGTGTTGTTGAAAACAATGGCCGTCGCGGCGTTGATGAAGATGAACCCCTGGGGCTCACCCTGCTTGTGGCCGATCGCGGAAAACGGCTTGTCGTAGATCAGCGCTTTGGCAGCTGTAGTAACTCTGCCTGACGCCAACCTTGTAGATTTCGATCTGCGAGTTGACGATCTGGTTGTGGCGGATGGCCACCCGCGGCCCGTGGTTGGGCGCGATCCAGGGACAGTCGCCCCCCTTGGCCGCGATCGGGCTCACGTAGACCTCGTTGTCCTCCAGGTAAAGCGCCTCGGCGGTGCCCAGGGTCAGTGGCTTGCGATAGTTCGGGGCGCCGGGGCCGGAAAACCAGATGGGATGCGCAAGACCGGCCTCGAGCTCCTTGTCGTCAAAAATGCAGTGGTCGATCAGCCCATAGGTGTCAACGTTGATGGTCATCATCACGCAGGTAGCCTTGAACTTGTCGTGGTCGGTGCGAAAATCCTTGCACTTAACACTGATCGAGATGTATTATTACCATAAATCGGCATCGGGCCAACCCGTTCCGTCGAAGGTCATGCCGGTAATGCGGAAAGGCTTGCCAGCGAGCCTCTGCAGCTCGAAAGGTACGTTGCTACCCCGTTGGCTGCGATGATCGCGGATGATCGTCTTGCCCATCCCAGCGCCCCGGATGGTGACGACCTTCATTTTGGCGCCTCGGCCGGTGTTCCATCCCTTGGACCAGTCTGCCGTGCCGGCGGGGAGTTCCACGGTGTCGCCGTCCCTGGCCGCGTCGATCGCCTCCCAGGCGGCTTCCGGCGTCAAGTCTGCCGCTGCATTAATCCCTTGTGGTTTCCGGCGCAGACCACCAGCTTCCTCTCGCCGTGAAAAATGCCCAATGTGTACAAAGCATTCCTCGGGCTCATGCATCAGAGGCGAGCCTCCGCACGTCGTCGCGCCCGGGGCCGCATAGATTTCGACCAAAGTACACTTTGCAACCCCGTTCTCCGTCCGATCGATCGAACGTTGCAAAACTCAACGCCGCGATCATCGCGGCTCGAACCCCTTCCGGATGGTTCCGTCGCGCTCGATCAAAGGCTCCGCATCCGAAACCCGTCCCAGAGGCCGACAGCCGGAGCCCTTGCCGTCAATTCCAAGGTCTTTGTCCATGGCGCTCGCGAGTTCGCGGAGCCGCGAAACCACCTCGGGATGATCCTTCGAGACGTCGAGCGATTCGCCGATATCGTGGCTAAGATCGTAAAGCTGGCCCTTCTCCAAGTGCAGCTTCCAGGGGCCGGATCGGACGGCTTCGAGTTTGAGGCCACGGAAGAAGTGAAACGTATCGCGGGGCGGTTTCGCACTTGCCTGGCCCGTCAACACCGATGTGATGTTCACTCCGTCGATACGCCGGTCGGTTGGCACCGTTCCGCCCGCGAGCGTCACGAACGTCGGCATGATGTCCATCATCGTCGTGATCGCATCGGTTGACGTCCCTGCGGGAACGTGCCCCGGCCACCACGCGATGGTGCAGGTGCGGATGCCGCCTTCGAGGGTCGAGTCCTTGCTACCTCGTAGAGGGGCATTGTGGGCTCCCTGATTGACAGGGCCTCCGTTGTCGCTGGTGAAGACCACCAGCGTCTTCTCCGAAAGTCCCAGGTCGCGCACTGTGTCGAGGATCTGACCAACGCTCCAGTCGACCTCCTCCACCCAGTTGCCCAATAGGCCGGTGGGCGACGTGTGCCGGAATTTCTGGGCCGGGTAATGGGGGAAGTGGACAGCAGAGTGCGGCAGGTAGAGGAAGAAGGGATGGTCGCGGTTCTCTCGGATAAACGTTACTGCGCGTTCCGTGTAGCGCCGGGTGATCGTGGCCTGATCGTCGGCTCGCACCCGCTCCACGACGGTCTCATCCTCCAGGAGTGGCAGCGGGGGCTGATCGAGCCCCCGGATACCGGTTTCCGATTGCTGAGAATTCGGCGCGTTCGGCTTGCGCTTGGGGATCGGCTGGCCCGGGTTGCTCTTGGAGCCGTCCTCGGGCGGTCCCATGTCGTTCGAGTAGGGGATGCCAAAATAGTGGTCGAATCCCTGACGAGTCGGGAGGAACTCCGGCTGATCGCCCAGGTGCCACTTGCCGATGGCGGTCGTGACGTAGCCGGCCTGCTTCAGCAGTTCGGCAATCGTGATTTCCTGTGGATTCAGGCCCACTGCCGCCGCCGGAAATAGGACGTGAGGGATTGGGAGCGACCGCTTGGGGTAGCAGCCCGTCATCAAGGCCGCTCGCGAGGGCGAGCATACCGGTGCGGCGTAGTGGCTGGTGAGCTTGCGGCCCTCGGTCGCCATGCGGATCAAGTTCGGTGTCCGATTGACTTTGGACCCGTACGGTTCCGTATCAGAGTATCCCAGGTCATCGACGTTGATGAGGATCAAGTTCGGCTGCTCAGCCACGGATGGACGTGCCAGCCAGACACCGGCCAGGCACGCGAGCACAAGGAGAAATCGTCTTATCATGGAAATTCATTTCCTCGTTATGGTGATGACTCGCGAAGTGGAGCGATATCCTGCATCGTCTACCGTAGTTTCGTGAGCGAGCGATTTCCGAAGGCCACGACAGCCTGGGCAAAGCTTCAAAACGTTTCCGTCCATCGCAGTCTGCCGGTCCAGGGCGTGTGTTGCTCAGCGTTGTTGATCCGACACGCAATCCCCTGGGAGCAGGTTCGCGTAGCGGACTGCCTCGCAGTGGCTTCATGCGTGGGATCGGAGGTAGTCAGTAGCGATCGAGCGTCCAGTGCACGCAGCGCGAATGAATGGCGGTTGGTTCAGCCTGCGGTGAGCTCTGGCACCACAAACGGCTTGCGGTATTCGCGCCGCGACAGCGCATTGGCGGCGTCGGCGAATTCGCCAACGAATCGGCCGCGCCCTTCGTCGAAGGTCACCCAGGGCCCGAGAGTGGCTGGCGTGGCGTCGAGATCCACGCCATTCTCGCGCAGATACGCACGGCACCGCTCGAATGCGTCGGCCATCTCGGGGCTGCTCGTGACCGCAGCCTGGATGGCCTCAGAAGAGGATTGTTTCCCGAGCCGGTGCGACACGTTCGCCATGTGGCAGCAGGCCGTCGAGCGATGTCCCTCGAGCGCCTCGGCCGCCAGGTCGCTGCGCTTCCGACTGCGGACGGCGGCGAGGAAGGCGGAGAGATGGGCCAGCTCCAGGGCTTTGGGACTGTCGCCGTTCCCGAGGTCCTTGCTCTTCTTCCCCTGACGATCGAAGAACGCTCCGCCGGAGGCGTCACCCGCAAAGTAGCCACCTTCACAGTCGATCACAACGCCCTTGTTCTGACCGCGGAACTTCCCCATCGCGGCGGCGTCCTTGCCGACGCTCACGTTACGGATCTCGCAGATAAGCGGGGCCGGCTGGAAGTCGAGCAGAGCGATGTGGGTGTTCGCCGTCTCCCCGCCGTCGTGGAAAGCGAACCGGCCACCAATGCTCAATGCGCGCGGGGGCGTCCGGTCCTGTCTCAGAGCCCATCGGCAGATGTCGATAACGTGAATGCCGTTGTTCCCCATCTCGCCGTTCCCGGTGTCCCAGAACCAATGCCACTCGTAATGCAACTGCTTGCGCATGAGTGGCTTCTTGGAAGTTGGGCCGCACCAGAGGTCGTAGTCGACGGTGGGTGGTGGCGACGTTGGCTCGTTAACCGTCCCGATGCCGTCTCTGGCTCGGTATACCAACGCGTGTGCGAAGCGGATGGCTCCGAGCTCGCCGCCGCGCAGTCGATCGAATACCCGTCGGAGGAACGCGCTGGAGCGATTCTGAGTGCCGACCTGAACGATCCGGCCGTACTTGCGGGCCGCCGCCACCATCTGCTGCCCTTCCCACAGGTCGTACGAGAAGGGCTTCTCGACGTAAACGTCCTTGCCCGCCTGGCAGGCCCAGACCGTCGCCAGTGCGTGCCAGTGGTTCGGCAGGGCGACGATCACCGCGTCCACGCTCTTGTCGTCAAAAACGGCACGGGGGTCGTGATATGCAGCGACCTTCCCGCCATGGTCACGGGCCGCCGCGAGTTCGCGATCGAGATGCGACTGGTCAGCGTCGCAGAGCCCGACGATTTTGACGCCGGGGATCTCGCGGAGCCGGCCGATGAGCTGGTGGCCGCGTCCGCCCACGCCTCCGACTGCCGTGGTCGACCCCAGCCCGATGACCGCGAGATTCACAGCGTCATTGGGGCTGCCCGAACCCGGTTCACCGCCGAGCATCAGCCGCGGCATCCCCAGGGCCATACCGGCCGTTATCGAACCGCTTAGAAAGCTCCGGCGTGATGTCGGTTTCATCTCTCAGCCCACCATGGATTGGTTGTTTCTGTGGAACGGCCGCTCTCGCGACCGTTGAGGTCGTGGGTACGAAGTGGCGTGACCACGTCAACCTACATTTCAGAGCGTAGCCAGCGGGCCACGGCTCGTCGAGGGCTTACTCGAACGCGCCCATACACGTCGTTTGGCTGCCATGATGTTTGACCTTAGAGCGTATCCCCGTAGGCTGAAAAATCACCTTGTTTCCCAGGCTAACGTTCGCCTACAGGGATTCGCACTTAGAGCCTATCTCAGTAGGCACGTCATAGGCCGGAAAAATCAGGGTCCGGGGGGCCTACTGGGATAGGCTCTAAGCCGGCACGCTGGAGCGATGCTCTGAGAAACGGCAGTAGACTGCCGTTTGGCCTTCCTTCACAACGTCGTCGGCATCTCGCCTGTCCGCGGTTTTTTCCTTGGACCCAGCGAACGAGGCTGGGTTCAATTGGATCGAAACCGGGCTGACCGAGATCCTGACAATAAGCCGAGCCTTTTTTCACTCGGGCTGCTCCGGCCCAGATCATGTTGCTCCTCATGCCCGACCCGGAGGATCCCGCCATGAGCGATCCAAGAGGCCGACCTTCTGCTTCCTCCCATCGCAACACTGGCTGTTGTTGCGATGGTGTCGATCGGCAAGACGCTTCCGGCAGGCGGATTACGCGCTTGACGCTGCTGTGCTTGACGCTGCTCTTCCCGGTGTCCGTTCGCGCCGTGACTCTCGTCGCCGACGGGAAGCCTCGTGCCATCCTCGTCGTTCCGGACCGTCCAACGACCTCCACCGGGCAGGCGGTTCGGATCTTCCAGGAACACGTCTGACAAATCTCCGGAGTCATGCTCCCGAGCCGTAAGGAGAGCGAAGTTAGCGGCAATCCGACTCCCGATCGGCCCTGGGTGCTCATCGGTGAAGGCGTCGTTGCCAAGCAACTTGGCTTCACGACCGAAGGACTGGGCGCCGGCGGCATCCTGAGTCAGGCACGCGACCATGTGCTGGCATTGATGGGCACCGACAGCCGCACGCCCACGGACCCGAACGGGACGCGCTACGCTGTCACACGCTTTCTAGAGGATCGGCTCGGTGTGCGTTACCTCTGGCCGGGCGAATCGGGCAAGGTGGTCCCCCGCCGCGCCACGATCGATGTGGCGGACTTCGAGATCCGATTCACGCCTCGCCTCGCCCAGCGTCATATCCGGAGCCTCGGCTACCACGACCGACTCCAGATAGGGCTCGACCGGCTGGGGTTTACACGCCAGGAATATGAAGCACACGTGGCCGAAGCCAGCAAGACTGAAGCGGCATCCGGCGATTGGTTCCAGTGGCACCGGCTGGGCGGTACCCTCAATATGAAGGGTGGTCACGCCTTCACACAACTCTGGGCCAAGTACGGCAAGGAACACCCCGCGTGGTTCGCCCTCCAGCCGAACGGATCACGAGACCAGTCCGCCAACCCCGACCGCGCCCGGCTCTGCAAGTCGAACCCAGAGCTGATCGCCGCCATCGCGCGCGACAAGATCGAGGAGCTGAACCGGGACCCGGGCCTGCTCGGCGTCTCCGTCGGACCCAATGATGGTGGGCGCTCGAGCTTCTGCATCTGCCCTCGGTGCGAAGCGCTCGATGACCCCAGGGGCCGCGAGGTGAAGCTCTGGGATTTCACTGGCAAAGTCCGCCGCGACTTCGCGCATGTCGCACTCACGGACCGCATGGTCTTCTTCTGGAACGGCATTGCCGAGCAGGTGACGAAGGCCCATCCCGATAAGTACCTGGTCGTGGACGCCTACAGCGCCTACGAGGCGCCTCCAGTCAGTCGGGCACTCCACCCCAACCTCGTGGTGCGCTTCGCTGCTCTCGGGTACCACGATGAGGCGTATCGGCAGCAGTCGCTCCACGATTGGGACGACTGGTCGCGCGCGGCCTCGCGAATCTTCTTCCGTTCTAACCTGATGCTGATCGGGCGGCGCACCGGATTGCCGCTCGTGTACGTTCACAAGTTCGGCCAGGATTTCCGCCACCTGGCCGACCACGGAATGCTCGGCACGGACTTCGACGCTTGCTGCCATCATTGGGCCACCCAGGGCTTGAATACCTACGTGATCGCGCGTTTGAACTGGGACCCAGACCAGGACGTGGACGCTCTCATCGACGATTACTGCCGGAGCGGATTCGGCCCAGCGGCCGACTCCGTGTGTCGCTACTTCACCCGTCTGGAAGCGCTTCTGGACGCGAGCGCCAGGCAGAAGCCGCAGCCGACGCCAGCCCTGGCGGTGTTCGGTACCGAGGTCGTCAACGACCTCCGAAGGTTGGTCGAGCAGGCGCGCGCGGAGTCGGGTGGGGACGAGGCTATCGGCCGGCGGTTGGATTTTCTCGAGCTGGGACTGAATTGGACCGACCTCGAAGCGCAGGCTCACGCCCTCCTTGCCAGCCCTGCGAAGGTCGCTCCGGATGTGGCGAAGCCGTTGCTCGACAGGCGTCATGCGCTGATGCGCGAGATCTTCCAGAAGGCGCCCTTCGCTCTCAATGTGGCCTACATCTCCTGGGGGGAAGACGCCCTCTGGAATCGGCTCGGGTACCAACCGCCCCGATAACTCAATGCCAGGAGAGACACGATGCCAAGCCTTCTGCGTCTCACAGCTCTGCTCCTGGCCGCGACTTGGGCGGGAGTGCTCAATCCGTCGCACGGGGCGGAGCCCCAGATCCGTTCTCATTCTCCTGCTCGGCCGTTACTGGCGGCGTCCGACCGACCGTTGGCGCCGGGGGTGGCCTTGTACGTCGATCCCGTTCGCGGCCAGGACGCGCAGGATGGCAGCGCGGACAAACCTTGGCGGACGATCAACAATGCCCTGAAACGGGTCCAACCTGGCGACACGCTGTATCTGCGCGGTGGCGTCTATTACGAAAATGTGTATTGCGCCGTGGCCGGCAGGCAAGACGCCCCGATTACCCTGCGTTCGTACCCTGGTGAGCTGGCGGTCATCGATGGTGGCCTCAAAGCGAAGTACCCCGCCGGGTGGGAAGCGAGCTCCATCGTGGCCGACCCGTGTTTCGTGCAGTTCGATACGTCGCCGGACGCTTTGGTCGACTTTCGTCTCCAGAAGAACAGCCCAGCGGTCCAGGCGGGTGTAGTCCTGCCGAGGGAGTGGAACGACCCTTTGCGCCTTCCAGGGGACGCCCCGCCCGATATTGGCGCCTTGCCGCTGGCGAGTGACAACCCACGGTTCGGCCGCGAGGGAGCCGTAAGGTTTCCAATTCGTGGTACGGGGAAAATGCCTTGACCCAAGAACGGAGCATCCGATGTACCGATTGCTGGCCGCGATTCCGTTGGTATTCCCCATCTTCGTCGCCGCACAAGACTCCGCCGGCCCGGTCAAATACGACCCCGGCCGGATCACGCCCGAAATGAAGGCCAGGACGGAAACCATTGCTCGGGCACTCGAGGGTCTCACGCCGGAAGGCTTCACGAAAAAGGGCCCTGTTGAACGCTACACCGAAGCCAACCTGTACGAGAAGATCGACGGCCGCTCCGAGCTGTTTCACTCCTACGACGTGACGGGCATGACGTTCGTCACCTTCTCCAGGGCGGACGACCCATCCAAATTCATCGACGTCTTCCTCTACGACATGACCACCCCCCTCGGCGCCTTCGGCGTCTACTCGGTCGAGCGCTCGACTGGCAGCAAGCCCATCGCAACCGGCGACGACGGCTACCGCACCGGGGTCGACCTGTTCTTCCGGAAGGGCCAATACTATGCGACGATCCTGACGTCGGGACCCGACCAGGAGACCCAGAAAGCGGCAACGGCCCTGGCCGATACGCTGGCGAATCGCCTGAAAGGCAAAGCGGCGGAGCTATGGGGTCTCGCCATGCTCCCGGCGAGGAATCGGATCGACGATACGGTCCAGTACCTCATGGTCGATGCCCTGGGGCTCGACTTCCTGACCAACGCGTTCAAGGCCCAGTACCGCGTCGGCGAGGCTGAGTTCACCGCCTTCGTCGCGCGTTGCAAATCCGTTGATAACGCCGCAGAGGTTCTGGGCAAGTATAAGGCTCACCTCCAGGAATTCGGCGAGCTGGGCGAACCGGCCAAAATCGGAGGGGCGTCAGTCCTGTTCGCCGATATGGGCGGCGGCGACTTCGACGGCGTCTGCCAGGTCGGCGACGTCATCGCCGGCGTCACGGCGGTCAGAAGCCGCGACGCGGCCGTCAAGGCCATGACCTTCCTGCTCAAAGAGCTGAGAGTCCCGAAATGACCCAGCGCGGCGTCTGCTGATCGGCCGAGTGGCTGGCCATTCCCTGCGGATCGGGGCCAACCACCAGCTCCTCCGGCGTCGTCGATCAAGCCTTGGCGAAGAGCTCCGCCGAGCGCTGAACGGCTACGAGGTTCTCTTTGAAATGGGCGAAGTTCTGCATATCCGAATTGACCACGTCGACGCCGTGGGCGAGGACAAACGCGTAGGACCGTTGCCAGGCCGAAAGCCCCGATTGCAGGATCTTGTCGCTGTAGTGCCCATCGAACGCCTTCTCCAACCCCTTACCACCGGGGAATGATAAGTAGCGGGCTGCCTTCATACCGACGAGACCGATGCCGGCGTCCCGGGCGCGCTGGAGGGTGGGCTGAAGCTCGACCATCGCGGGCGTGCCGGGAAGGAGGCTCTTTGAATCCCAGTCGTACCACCCGGCGGGGGTGATGGCGATCATGGCGAGATCATACCAGCCCGTTGCGATCATGGCCTCGAGCACCTGCTGCGCCCGCTTGTGGGTACTCACGCCCCAATGTCCCACCTTCCCGGTCTTCTTCGCCTTGAGGAAGGCCTCATGCAGTTGCTCGCAACGGACGACCTCCGGCTCGCCGACGCCCATGAGGTAATAGGCATCCACATAGTCGGTACCCAGGTCGGCGAGGCTCGCATCGAGGAGCCCCGTCCAGTAATCGGCCAGAAACTTGCCTTGCTGGACGGTCAACGGCTTGCCCGCTTCGTAGCCGTCGATGGGGCGCAACGGCGCCTTGGAGGTGACCCAGATCTTGCCGCGGTTCGCCGCGAGGAAGGGGGCGAAGGCTCGCTCGCTCCCCTTGTAATAGGCGTTGGAGCCGAGATCGTAAAAGTTCACGCCCGCGTCGAATGCCGCGTTGAGCAACCGGACGGCCTTCCCGCCAATCAACGCCGCGCCGCCCCCGAAGACAAGGCGGCTGCACAGGAAATTCGTCCGGCCGAGCTTGCGGTAGGGCATGCCGCTTTGCTCGTTGCGGTGGATCAGGCCGTCGTCCGGCGCGTCCTCGGCCTGCACCGACGGCGCGACCGCCGCCGTGGCCGTGACGACCGCGTTGGACTTGATGAATGCCCGGCGGTTGATCTCATACGGCGTGGTCATAACGCTACCCCTTGAAGATGGACGATTCCCGCCTTGTTGCCGCCGCTTACCACGCTAGCTGGATGGGCGCGTCGCGTCAATCTTCGCCGCCTTCCTCGGGCCAAGGCTTCCTTATCGCCCAGGATGCCCCCGAGACAGCCGACACGATTGGTTCCTGATCGCCGCTCCGAGCCCCATCGAAATCTCTGAACGACGCTGTAACATCCGGGGACCGTTTCCTAATAGGCATGGGGCCGTGCGTTTTCAAGGTCGCTGTGTGAGCCGTTGGGGTCTCGGACCCGACTGCGCCAGGAGGAGGGCGCAACAACCTCGACACCCAGAATCACTTCCGCTGAGAGAACCTCGACGATTTGTCTCGACGACTCACCTCGGTCAAGGGCCGTTCACAAAGGGGGATGGAACGTGGGAAACGGGAATCTATCGCGGCGCGGGTTCCTTCAGCGTTCGTTGGGAACTCTCGCTGCCGCGGGGCTGCCGACCTGGTATGCCCGGCAGCTCCTGGCCGTCCAGCAGGAGGGCGCGGCGGGGAAGACGTCGGCCAACGATCGCCTCGTCATGGGCATTGTCGGCATCGGCAGCCCGCAGAGCCGCAGCTTGCAGGTCGTCAACGAGTCGAAATCGAGCGTGAAAGCGGGACAGTTGACGTTCACCCTGGGCTGCGATGTGGACGAATCCCATCGTCAGCGCGCCACGGACGTGATGCGCGAACGAGGGTTCAAGGATTTCGAAGCGAAGACCAAGGACTTCCGCGAACTCGTTCATGACAAGTCCCTCGACTGCCTGCTCGTGACCACGCCGGACCACTGGCACGCGCAGGTAGCCATCGAGGCGCTCAAGGCCGGCAAGGACGTCTACTGCGAGAAGCCCTTGACGTTGACCGTCGCCGAGGCGCTCGCGGTTCAGAAGGCGGTCAAGGACACCGGCCGCATTCTTCAGACGGGCAGCCAGCAGCGCACCGACTTCCGCGGCCTGTTCCGCCTGGCGGTCGAGCTCGTCCGCGCTGGCCGCCTCGGGAAGATCCGCACCATCGAGTGCCGCCTCAACGGCAACCCGACGAGCGGCTCGCTTCCGGAGACGCCCGTCCCCGAGGGGCTCGATTGGGACCTGTGGCTCGGCCCGACCCCGAACGTCCCCTATCGCAAGAAGGACAAACAGTCGAACTGCCACTACGAGTTCCGCTGGTGGTACGACTACTCCGGCGGCAAGATGACCGACTGGGGCGCCCACCATCTGGACGTCGCGCAGTGGGCGCTGAACAAGGACGGCAGCGGCCCCGTCGCCGTGGAAGCGCTCAAGGCGTCCGAGCCCCACAAGGGCGGCGACGGCTACAACTGCCACCCGAGCTTCCAGGTGCAGTACACCTATGACGACGGCACCAAGGTCATCGCCATGAGCGGCGGCGGCACCGACATGGAGGGCAAGCTGGTCGACAAGGACGGCAAGGTGCCCGAACAGCGGTTCGGACCAAATCGCGGCCGCCCCCTGCGCGTCGGACCGGACGAAAACGGTGTCCTCTTCCTGGGCGAGGAGGGCACACTTTTTGTCAGCCGAGGCACGATCCTCGCCAGCGACGCCAGGATCCTTGCGGAGCCGCTCAAGGACGACCCGAAGGTGTACGACGGCCGGCCGACCAACCAGATGGAAAACTTCGTCGAGTGCGTCAAGAGCCGCAAGTCGCCGATCTGCAACGCCACGGTCGGCGGCGGCTCGGTGATCGTCTGCCACATCGGCGTGATCGCCCTGCGGATCGGCAAGGCACTGAAGTGGGACCCCGTCGCGCATCAGTTCGATGACGCGGAGGCCAACCGGATGCTGTCCAGGCCGCGCCGCGACCCTTGGCAGCTTCCGGTGTAACGGGACAGCAACCCTTCTCTTGTGTTTGTTGGCCCGACCTCTTCTTCAGGACCGAGGAGCACCGTCATGAGAGCCGCATCGATGGGTTTCGTGTTGCCGGCCCTGCTGGCCGGCCAAATTGCCCTGGCGCAGACGACGCAGCCCCAGGACGCCCCGGCCCAGACCACGCCGGCGGTGGAGGATTTCAAGCCTGCGTCCTCCAACCAGGGAGGCAAGCCGTATCCCCAGGTGAACTCCGAGCGCCGCGCCCGCTTTCGCATCGTCGCGCCCGGGGCCCAGAGCGTGAAGGTCCCCGAGTGGGGTGGTATTACCCTGACGAAGGGTGAGGACGGCGCCTGGGTCGGGACCACGCGCCCCCTGGACGAGGGATTCCATTACTATCGGATCAACATCGACGGCGCGGAGGTTCCGGACCCCGGCAGCAAGTTCTACTTTGGCGCCGGCCGCTCGGGCAGCGCCATCGAGATCCCGGCCCAGGACGAGGAGTTCTACACCGTCAAGGATGTCCCGCACGGCCAGCTCCGCCAGAGCCTGTACTTCTCCAAAAGCACCAACACCACGCGCCGCTGCTTCGTCTACACGCCGCCCGATTATGACAAGGACAACAACGCACGGTATCCTGTGTTGTATCTGCAGCACGGCGCTTTCGAAGATGAGACCGGGTGGGGGAACCAGGGGCGCGCGAACCTGATCATGGACAACCTGATCGCGGCGGGCAAATCGAGGCCGTTTCTCATCGTGATGGACAACGGCGGCAACAACTTCGCCGGCGGGCCCCGGCGCGGCACGCCCCCCGCCCCCGGCGGGGGCGCCGGCGGCCGCCCGAGGTTCGATTTCTCGGCCTTCGCGAAGATCATGACGGAGGAGCTCATTCCCTTCATCGACGCCAACTTCCGTACGATCGCCGACCAGCCGCATCGTGCGATGGCCGGGCTGTCGATGGGCGGTGCGCAGACCCGGCAGATCGCCCTGGCCAACCTCGACAAGTTCTCCGGCATCGGGCTTTTCAGCGGCGGCAGCATCGCGGCAAACGATCCCGCGCTGGCCGACCCGGCGGCCTTCAAGCAGAAGGTCAAGGTGCTGTTCGTCAGCTACGGCAGCAAGGAGAACACAGCCACCGCGAAGGCGAACCACGAGGCGCTCGAAAAGCTGGGCATCGAGAACACCTACTACGAATCCCCCAACACGGCCCATGAGTGGCAGACCTGGCGGCGCAGCCTCTACCAATTCGCGCCGCGGCTGTTCCAGGATTAAAGCGGTTTACGATCGCGTTGCGCACACCGGGGAGGGCGAGGCTCCGTCCGAGCCAGCCTTGATCTATCGGCGAGTCTTCGAGCCGATGGATCATCGCGTGCCGCCCAGGGGACCGCGTCAGCACACGCGATGTTCGGAGGACTCGAAGACTCGTCCTCCAAACAAGGCTGGCTCGGACGGAGCCTCGCCCTCCCAAAAACATGCACGTGCCAAACATAAAATAACATCGGGTGGTGCGGGTGTGCGCAACGCTGGTGAAAACCGCTCTATCGGGGCCTCGGGCCCTCGCAGATTCACGCACGTCACTCGACCAGGACTTGAGCGATGATGCGCCAGCGCTCTCTCAGCGATCGCGGAGTCAGGCACCTCCTTCGATGTCTCGGAATCGCGGTGCTGATTCTGCTCGGGGGTTGGCCGGCCGGTGCGGCCGAGGCGTCGGGGCCGGACGACGCCTTCGTCATCGACCACTGCGCGCGCTGCCACGACGCCGCGAGCAAGAAGGGCCGGCTTGACCTGACGTCCCTGGCCTTCGCCCCGAACGATCCCGCCAACCTGGCCATCTGGATCAAGGTCCACGACCGCGTGAAGGCGGGCGAGATGCCGCCCAGGGATCAGGAACGGCCCGACCCGGCCCGGCAGAAGGCATTCGTCGACGGCCTTGCGCGCGCGATCGTCGCTGCGGAGCGGGCAAGCCTGGCTGGCGAGGGCCGGTCCATCCGGCGCCGACTCAATCGCCAGGAATACGAGAACGCCCTGCGCGACCTGCTGGGTGTCCCGTGGGCGCAGATTGCCAGTCGTCTGCCCGAGGATGGCGAGTCCCATCACTTCAACAAGAGCGGCGAGGCGCTCGATGTCTCGTACCTTCAGATCGCGCGGTTCATGGACTCGGCCGACTTCGCCATGCGGCAGGCGATGGCCAGGCACCTCAATCGGCCGGAGAAGTCGACGCGGCGACTCTATGCCCGGGACGAGCGGAGCCTGCGGAACTGGTGGCCGCGCGAGAACGGTACACTGCCCGACCGGTTGTCGTTCCCCGTGCTCGACTCGCACGCCCAGCCCGACGTCCGCGCCGGCCGCGCCCCGGCGACAAGCCCCGAGACGCGCGAGCGCGAGGCCGTAGGCCGGGTGTCGAGCATCTTCAGCGACGCGGGCGGCTACAGTTGGAACGGCTGGCGGGCCCCCGTCGCGGGCCGGTACAAGCTCCGGGTCGCCGGGTATACAATCTGGGTCGCCGGCGGCGGCGTGGCGCGTTGGTTCTACGAGGGCCAGGGGGCCGCGAAGGCGCCCGTGTATCACACGCTCCTGTGGCACAGGCCGAACCTCGACGAGGTCTACCCCGGCCGCCGCAATGAGCCGATCGGCATCTACGCGGCGGGGGGCGGCCAGACCCGCCCGATTGGCGCCGTCGACTTCACGCCGAAGCCGACGGTGAGCGAGGTCGACGTCTTCCTCATGGCGAACGAGGTCGTGCGGACCGACGGCTCGCGGCTCTTCCGCACGCGCGTCAACGGCACCGACGAGCAATACGTCAACCCCCTCGCCACCGAGGATGGCATGCCGGGCTACGCCATCCAGTGGATCGAAATCGAGGGCCCGTGCGACGACGATTCGGCCGCGAGCGCGGGCTACGAGCGGTTGTTCGGCGAGTTACGGTTGGTGCCTTCCGAACCGTCGCGGGGGGGCATCTCGCTGGAGATCGCCGCGAGCGCACCGGGCAATCCCGGCCCGGCGCCTGGAGCCGGAGCGCGCCGAGAGCCAGGGCCGGGAGGACCTGGGCGCGGCGCCTTGCGTGAAGCCATGTATGAAGTCGAATCCACGGCGCCCCGGGACGATGCGGAGCGGCTGTTGCGGTCGTTCCTGAAGCGAGCCTATCGCCGGCCGGTCGCCGAAGAGGACGTCCAGCCGTTCCTGGCGTTGTTCGAAGGCCAGCTCCGGAAGGGCGCGGGCTTCGGCCGATCCCTGCTCTGGGCCTACACGGCCGTCCTGGCGTCGCCCGGCTTCGTGTTCGTCGACGAGACGCCAGGCCGGCTCGACGACCGCGCACTGGCCACGCGACTGGCGCTGTTCCTGTGGAACTCGATCCCCGACGACACCCTGCGAGAGCTGGCCGACCGCGGCGCGCTGAGCAAGCCCGAGGTGCTGCATGCCCAGGCCGAGCGGATGCTCGACGATCCCCGGTCACGCCGGTTCGTCGAGGCCTTCACCGACTACTGGCTCGACCTGCGGAAGATCGACGACACCGCGCCATCCACCACGCTCTACAACGATTATGAGCTCGACGACCCGCTGAAGCTGGCCGCCGTGGAGGAGACGCGCCTTTTCTTCGCCGAACTCCTGAGCGGCGACTTGCCGTCGCGAAACGTCGTCGATTCGGACTTCACCTTCCTGAACGAGCGTTTGGCTGAGCACTACGGCATCAGCGGCGTCTCCGGCGTCCAGTTCCGCAAGGTGACGCTGCCGGCCGACACCCTCCGCGGCGGGGTGATGACGCAGGCCAGCGTGCTCAAGGTCACGGCCAACGGCACGACGACCTCCCCCGTGATCCGCGGCCACTGGATCACCGAGCGCATCCTCGGGCTGGAGACACCACCCCCGCCGCCGACCGTTGAGGCCGTTGAGCCGGACATCCGCGGTGCGGTGACAATCCGCCAGCAGTTGGAGAAGCATCGCACCAACGTGAGTTGCGCCTCCTGCCACAGCAAGATGGACCCGCCAGGCTTCGCGCTGGAGAGCTTCGACGTGATGGGCGGCCACCGCGATCGCTACCGCGCGGTGTCCGACAAGGTGCCCCCGGTCAAGGGGTTCGGCATGAACGGGCAGGCGTTCGCGTTTCACCACGCCTTGCCGGTCGATTCGGCCGGCGCGCTGCCCGACGGCCGGTCCTTCAGGGACGTGCGCGAATTGAAACGGCTGCTGGTCCAGGACGAGCGAACGATCGCGCGGAACCTGGCGCGGCAGTTGACCGTCTTCGCCACCGGCGCGCCCGTGCGGTTCTCCGATCGTGAGGCGCTCGAGATGATCCTCGACGCGACGAAGGACGGACATTACGGCGTGCGCAGCCTGGTCCACGCGATCGTCCAGAGCGACCTTTTCCGCAACAAGTAGGAGGGATCGGCGATGAGCCCACAATCCGGGTCCGATGCCGGGGCACCTTTCGCGACAAGGCGGCGGCCGGTCTCTCGGCGGCGCTTCCTCCGCGGATCGGCGGTCGCGATGGCCCTGCCGTTCCTCGAATCGATGCGGGCCCCGTTCGCGCGCTCGGCCGACGGCCTTGGCCCGTCGTTGCCAAGGCGGATGTTCTGCATCTGCAACAACCTCGGTGTGCTGCCGAAACCGTTCTTCCCCGAGGGTACCGGCCGTGACTACACGCTCTCGCCGTATCTGAAGCTGCTCGAAGAGCACCGCGCGGACTTCACCGTGCTCAGCGGCGTATCGCACCCGTTCGTCGATGGCGGCCATCCCTCGGACATCTGCTTCCTGACCGCGGCCCCGCACCCGGCGAGCAGCTCGTTCCGCAACTCGATCTCGCTCGACCAGCTCGTCGCCGAGAAGATCGGGACGCTCACGCGGTTCCCATCGCTCACTCTGGCGGTCAACGGCGGTCGCAGTCTCTCATGGACGCGCACCGGCGTCGCGATCCCGCCGGAAGGCCGGGCGTCCGTGGTGTTCAGCCAACTGTTCCTGCAAGGGACACCCGCCGACGTCGAGCGGCAGGTCCGCGAGATCGATGCGGGGCGGAGCATCCTCGACCTGATCTCCGATCAGGCGAGGGCGCTTCAGAAGGACGTCGGCGCCCGCGACCGGACCCGGCTCGACCAGTATTACTCCAGCGTCCGCGACCTTGAAAAACGGCTCCAGGAGTCGCGCGAGTGGGCCCGAAAGCCGAAGCCGAGTGTGAAGGCGAGCCCCCCGGTTGACCCGGCCAGCCCGTCGCAGTACATGGCCAAGGTGCAGGTCATGTACGACCTGGCGCGCCTGGCGTTCGAGACCGACTCGACGCGCGCGATCACCCTCATGCTCAACAGCGTCGGCACCCCCGTCGTACAGATCGACGGCGCGACGATCACCGACAGCTATCACAACCTGTCGCACCACGGCATGGCCGAGGACAAGCTGGCGCAGCTCAAGACCATCGATGAGTGGCACATGAAGCTCCTCGCCGGCCTGTTCCGGGGCCTCGAGTCCGCTCGGGAAGATGGCGAGACGCTGCTGGACCGCACGATGGTCCTCTACGGCTCCAACCTCGGCGACGCGAACGCGCACTCCACGACCAACCTGCCGACGCTCTTCGCCGGGGGCGGCTTCCGACATGGCCGGCACCTGGCCTTCGATCGCGCCCGCAACTATCCTCTGCCCAACCTGTTCGTCTCGATGCTCCAGCGCCTGAGAATCGAGGAAACCGACTTCGGCCCCTCGACGGGTACGATGACCGGCCTGGAGACGGCCTGAACCATGACATGCGCCCCGACACTCGTGCTGGCGATCCTTTATTGCCCGGCCATGCCAGCGGGCGAACCGATGGTCATCACCTTCGACGCGGTCGAGACCGGCAAGCCGATGCCGAGCTACCGGGATCGGGGCGTCGAGTTCTCCCTGGCGCACGCGCCGACCACGAGCCGCGCCGCCGGACGGGTCATGTTCTTCCCGCACCTGAAGACGTCGCGGAAGGGCATTCTTAACGCGATGGCGAACGAGCCGATCCCGGTCGAAATCCGCTTCCCCAGGCCGGTGGCCGCCGTCACCCTCGTGCTCTGGGGCTCGATCGGCAGCGGGGCGGTAGTCGAGGCGTACGACACCGACGGGAATATCGTGGATCGGGTTTCCAGGGAGCGGGTACCGGAGCGTACCCGGCCGGAGCAGCCGGTCCCCAGCTTTGAGATGGCGGTAAAGGCAACGGCCATCGCCTACGTCCGCTTTTCGGGCGCACCGCCGGGCGGCTACCTCGTGTGCGACGAGGTCCGCGCCACGCCCGCAGCCGATCCTGCCGCGAGCCGGACGCTCCGGGCAAAGGGGACATTGCTGAATGGCATTAAGGGCGAAACTCCAATGGCTGCAATGGCTTGAGTCGAATATTGCTATTTATAATATGTTGAAGTTTTCAATTCGGTGCGGCCATCGCCGAAATCAACCGAAATATGCTTAATATTAAATTAAACTGCGCA
>DAIDJG010000158.1 GCA_027451445.1 Singulisphaera sp. | reverse complement strand
ACGGTCGCCATCGTGCTGACGACGGGGGCCGTGCTGGTTGGCGCGTCGTGGTCGCCCATCGGCTCGGTCTGGGCCGTGAACGCGATGGGCCGGCTCGCCTCGGCGTTTCTGATGGGGAGCACGCTCTCGGCGATGCTGCTCGGTCACTATTACCTCACGGCGCCGGCGATGTCGATCGACCCTTTGAAACGGTTTGTGCAGTGCATGGGCTGGGGCCTGGGACTGAGGGCGATCACCGCGGGTCTCAGCCTTTGGGCGTGGCAGGCCGGATGGGCCGCGACGAACCCGCCGTCACTCAGCACGTTCTTCCTCGTGGTGCGCTGGGGGATGGGCTTTGGCGCGACGCTCATGGCAACGGTGCTCGCCTGGCAGACGGTGCGGCTGCGGTCGACGCAGTCCGCGACGGGAATCCTCTATATCGCCATGACATTTGTGTTGTTCGGCGAACTGACCGGGCTGATCCTGTCGCAGAGGACGGGCGTCATTTTCTGAGTCGAAGTGGGGTGGGCGCTTTCGCGGCCATGGGAATCCAGTAAAATCGCAACGGTTGCGAGAAATCATGGTCAGGCAGAGAGGATTGAGACAGGGCCGCCGATGGAGCTGACGTACGATTGTCCCGATTGCCGGACGGTCAATGATGTCCGATCGGTGGAGTCGGTCCCTGAGGTCCGGTGTCGTTCCTGCGGCGCGGAGCACGCAATCCGGCGCGAGGCCTGGGACGATCAGGGCCTGCGCGCGTGCCCGTGGTGCGCGACCGAGGACCTTTACGTGCAGAAGGACTTCCCGCAGGGGTTAGGCCTTTTCATCGTGGTCGTCGGTTTTGCGGTAGCCACCGTGTTCTGGTACTACGAGAACCCGATTCCGACCTACCTCGTGTTGCTGGCGTCGGCCCTGATCGACATGGTGTTGTACTATCGCGTGCCCAACGTCACGATCTGCTATCGGTGTTTGAGCCAGTTCCGCGGGCCCGGTTCCAACCCCCCCGGGCGCTTCGTCCACTTCGACCTGGCGGTGGGCGAACGCTACCGTCAGGAACGAATTCGGATCGAGCAACTGCGCGAATCCCAGACGCCGACGAACTCTCCTCCCCTCTGATCAGACCTCAAAGCGTGATTTCCGCAATGTCGTCGGGCCTGACGCCCCAGGGGGTGGCTCTGAGCCTCCGGGACGTCGGTCCCCAGGTACGCTTTCCAAGGGTCACGGTGCCATCGTGCAAGAGAAGCGCGCCCGCATTCTCGAAGATTTGCGAGGAATGCTCGCGGGCGAACTTCTGTTCGAACCCCTCCAACGCGCACCGTACGCTCTCGACGCCAGCCTGTACGAGGTCGATCCCCTCGGTGTCGTCGTCCCTCGTAACGAAGACGACCTGGTCGCCGTGGCTCGTTACGCCACGGAGCACGCGATCCCGTTGCACGCCCGCGGCGCGGGCGCGGCCCGAGCGGGCGGAGCGCTTGGACCCGGCCTGGTGGTCGACTTCAGCCGCCATCTCCGACGCGTGGTTCAGATTCTGCCCGAGAGCGTGGTCGTGCAGCCCGGGGTGGTGCTCGACGTTCTGAACGCCCAACTTGCCCCGCTCGGGCGCAGAGTGGCGCTCGATCCGCTCGGTGCCGAGTCTGCAACCATCGGCGGCCTGATCGGCGAGGATGCCGCCGGTAACCGTTCCCCGCGCTATGGGACGATGGGCGACCAGGTCGCGGCCCTGCGCGTGATCTTCGCCAACGGTGAGACCGCCGAGTGCGCCTTCGAGCCCTGGCCCGCGTTCGACGACGAATCCCAGGACTTCAAAGGAACGATCGTCCGCAAACTCAGCAACCTCTCCCGGCGCAATGGGGACCTGATCGTACGGAAGTCACCCAAAACCCAACGCAATCGCGCAGGGTACGCCTTGCGACTGGCTGCGACGACCCAGGGGATCGACCTGGCCCGTCTGCTCGTCGGCTCGGAAGGAACGCTGGCGCTCGTTACGGAGGCCACTCTGAAAACCGTGCCGATCCCCGCCACGCAAGGGGCACTGCTCCTCCCTTTCGCGAGGATCGGCGATGCGGCCGAGGCGGTCGTCGAGTGTCTTCACTTGCACCCGGCGGCCTGCGACCTCTACGACTGGCGCACGCTCCGCCTGATCCGCGAAGTCGCCCCGCGCTTCCGAGAGTGGGTGAGCGAGGCGTCGGAATCGGCGCTGATCGTGGCGTTCGAGGGGGATGATCCCGCAGTGGTGCAGGACGCGCTCCGGCGTCTGTCCGACCTGATGATTCGACGCGGGCGGCTCGCCGCCGACCCCGTGACCGTCTTCAAGCGGGCCGACTACGAATCCTGGCTCGGCCTGCGCCGGGCCGTTGAGCCCCTCCTGATGCGCATGAAAGGGCGCGCGCGTCCCGTCTCGTTTCTCGACGACCTCGTCGTCCCCCCAGACTCGCTCGCGGACATCCTCCCCCGTCTGCAAGGGATCTTGAAGCAATTTGATGTGAGCTGGGCGCTCGATGCCTATGCGGCGGATGGCCTCCTGCACACCCGCCCCTTCCTCGATCTGGGCGATCCGGGCGACTGCGCCAAGCTCGAACCGTTGGCGACCCAGGTTGCCGAGGCGGTGTGGGAAGTGGGAGGGACGGTCTCGGGCTCCGAAGGCTGTGGCCTTGTCCGTTCGCAGCTCCTGCGGCGGCAGTTTGGCGAGTTGCTCCAGGTCTTTCGCGAAGTGAAGGACGCGTTTGATCCGCTCAATCTGCTGAATCCCGGCAAGGTGATCGGCGACGACCCGCACCAGATGACCCAGAACCTGCGCCGGTATCCGCAACCTGAGGAGTCGGAACCAGCGCAAGACGCGCCGGAGACGGACGCGAAGCCGCCATTACCCGTGATCCTGCCGGTACTACGCTGGCCGGAGCGCGCTCCTCTGGAAGTGGCGTCCGCCTGCAACGGCTGTGGGGCGTGCCGCTCGCAAGACCCAACGCTGCGGATGTGTCCGGTTTTCCGAGCGCATCACTCGGAGCTTGCGACACCTCGGGCGAAGGCGAGCTTGTTGCGCGCGGTGGCGACCGGGGCTGCGGATCCGCGTCTTTGGGGTTCGGAGGAATTCAAGAAGAACGCCGACCTTTGCATTCATTGCAACCTGTGTCAAAACGAGTGCCCGTCGGGGCTCGACGTTTCGAGCCTGATGCTGGAGGCGAAGGCCGCGTACGTTCAGAACCACGGGCTCCCGCCGATCGACTGGCTACTTTCCCGGGTCGAGTTGTGGTCGCGCGTTGCGAGCCGATTGCCGCTCATGTCAAATGCCCTGATGGCCAGTGGCGCCGCACGCTGGCTCTTCGATCGCCTGCTCGGACTCTCCCGGCTGAGACGACTGCCCAAAGTACACCGGACGCCATTCGTGCGCCGGGTCGAGCGCCTCGGCCTGACGAAGCCCCGACCGCAGGCACCTGGTCCTCGCGTCGCGTATTTTGTGGACGTGTACGCCAACTACTTCGATCAGGAGCTTGCTGAGGCCGTTGTGGCCGTTCTGCAGCATGCGGGCGTGAACGTTTACGTGCCGTCACGCCAGCGCGGCTCCGGAATGCCCGCCCTGATCGCGGGCGACGTGGACCTCGCGCGCGACCTAGCCTTGCGGAACCTGCGCATCCTCGGCAACGCGGTGCGCGACGGCTACACGATCGTCTGTTCGGAGCCCACGGCCGCCCTGATGCTTCGGCAATACTACCTGAAGCTTACCGACGATCTCGACGCCGCGCTTGTCGCCGAGAACACGATGGACGTGGGCCAGTACCTCTCGGGTCTCGACGCGCGGGGGCAGCTCCCGTCTCCCGAACAGGCGCTTCACCTGCGGGTTGGCTACCATCAGCCCTGCCATCTCCGGGCACTGGATGTGGGCACCCCGGGACTCGACCTGATCCGCAAGATCCCCGAGCTCGATAGCCATTTCATCGATCGCGGATGTTCCGGAATGGCCGGCACGTTCGGCCTGGCACGCGACAACTTCCGAACCTCACTACGGGCCGGGCGCGGGTTGCTCAACCGTCTTCGCGACGAAGACATCGAGATCGGTGCCACCGAGTGCGGCGCCTGCCGGATGCAGATGGAGCAGGGAGTCGCCAAGCGCACCCTGCACCCGATCAAGCTGCTGAGCCTGAGCTATGGGCTCAATCCGACACTGCGCCGGCAATTGAAGGAGCCGAAGTCGCGGCACGTGGTGTCGTGATGGATTCTGTACCTCAGCGCCCGGGGGCGCGAAGACGACTTTGCAGAAGAGCTCCGCACGTTCGCCAAGTCGCCGCCTTTTCGAAAAAAGGCCCTTGATCCTCACGTAACGTGAGGTCGTACCATTCCGTCGCTGCCGTCGTTCTCGAAGGCGGGGAGGGAGTTTCTCATGGGGTTCGAAGGTCTGAAGGTTGGCGAACTGTCGCGGCGAACGGGTTTGACCGTGCGTACGCTCCACCACTACGACGAGATCGGTCTGCTCAGACCCACATTGCACACGGACTCGGGGCACCGGCTCTATACGGAGCGGGACCTCGCGCGGTTGCAGCAGGTGATCTCGTTGCGACAGCTCGGCTTCTCGTTGGATGAAGTGCGCGACTGTCTCAAACGGACCGACTTCTCGCCGCTGGACATCATCAGCCTTCACATCACGCGGCTTCGAGAGCAGATCGCGTTGCAGCAGCAACTGTCCGCGCGGCTGGAGGGCATCGCCGCGCGCATGCGGTCGGCGGGGGAGGTCTCCGCCGAGGAGTTCCTGCGCACGATTGAGGTGATGACGATGATGGAAAAACACTACACGCCGGAACAGATCAAGCAGTTTCAAGCCGTCGGTGAAACCGTCGGGCCGGGGGAGATTCGGGCCGTGGAGGAGGGTTGGACGGCGCTCCTGGCTGAGATCCGAGCCAATCCCGAGCTCGGTCCCGCGAGCCCCGGAGCGCAGGCGCTCGCCGAACGTTGGGACGCGTTGAACGAACGCACCATGCAGGGTTTCCAGGCGTTCCCGGAGCTGAAGCAAGCGATCGCCGACAACTACAAAAACGGAAGTTTCGAGGGTCATCCACAGGCCCCGCAGGCCGCCGACTTCGCCTTCATCGCACGCGTGAAGGCCGCGCGGCCGGCTGCGGGCGAAATCGCGGCGGATCCGAACTGACCGCGTTGACCGCAGCGAGCACTCGCGAAGAAGGCGATCGGGGACATCTGCTCCGCAACCACGGACGCCTTCATTTCCGAGCGCACTTTTGTGATTGAGTGCACACTTGCACTTGAAAGGAGAAATGGTCCTCCTGGTTCGAAAGTGTGCCGCGACGGCATACGGGTTGCGATCTCATTTCGCCGGACAGACTGGGATTCTAGCACACAACGGTTCTCGTGGAGGATCCGTCCATGAGAGAGACCTACTTGAGCCTACCGGAACTTGGCCTCATCGCGGGTACCCGCGTGGCTCTCGGGGCCGGAATCGGCTTGCTACTTGCCGATCGATTGCGCGCCGACGTGCGGCGCTCGGTGGGCTGGACTCTTGCCGCCATCGGCGCTCTGACGACGATCCCGCTGGCACTCGAAGTGCTCAGTCCGCGAGAGTTCGACCCGGACGACATTCTCGCCGAAGTGTAACGCCAATTCCCCCTCAATCTTGCTCGCATCATCAAACGCTCGTTCGCAGGTAACGAGCCGGTTTTCGATCGTGGTACGGGCTCGCGTTGACCGGTGCCTGAACGCTTTTTCATCCGCCGAACAAATTCTTTCGTGAGACTTCTCGAGAGGGAGCGAGTCGATGGCGAAGACAACCGCGGACGTGCTTTTTGAGCGGCTGACGGAGTGGGGGGTGGATACGGTTTTCGGGATGCCGGGGGACGGGATCAATGGGTTCATGGAAGCGCTGCGGACGCACCAGGACCGGATCCGCTTCGTCCAGGTCCGGCACGAAGAAGGCGCCGCGTTCGCAGCGTGCGGATACGCCAAGTTCTCGGGGCGGCTCGGGGTCTGCATCGCGACGTCCGGACCCGGGGCAATCCACCTGCTCAATGGCCTTTACGACGCGAAGCTCGATGGCGCCCCGGTGCTCGCCATTACCGGGCAAACGTACCACGACCTCATGGGCATGCACTACCAGCAGGAAGTGAACCTGCTGCAGCTTTTCGCCGACGTTACCGTGTTCAATCAGCAGGTCATGGGGCCGGATCATGCACCTGCCCTCGTCGATGCCGCGTGCCGTGCGGCGCTCGGGGGCAAGGGCGTCGCCCACATCAACTGCTGCAACGACTGGCAAGAGAAATCGATGTCGTCGGCTGAAAAGTCGGTGGCGAACATCAACGGTCACACGTCCAAAGCCTGGACGCCGCCGATCGTGGTCCCGCAGCAGGCATCGCTCGAAAGGGCCGCGGCGTTGCTCAACGGGGGGAAGAAGACCGTCATCCTCGCCGGCCAGGGGGCACTCGGGGCGGGCGACGAGCTCGAAATGGTCGCCGACACACTGGCCGCCCCCATCGTCAAGGCGCTGCTCGGCAAGGCCGTGGTCCCGGATGACTCTCCTTATACAACCGGCGGCCTTGGGCTCCTGGGGACGCTCCCCTCTGAGAACGCGATGGAGGAGTGCGACACGCTGCTGATCGCCGGTTCGAGCTTCCCTTACATGCAGTATCTCCCCAAGCCCGATCAGGCCAAGGCCGTGCAAATCGATCGCGATGCGTCGCGCATCGGCTTGCGCTATCCGATCGATATCGGGCTCACCGGCGACGCCAGGGCGACCCTCCACGCACTCTTGCCGCTGCTCCAGCGCCGCGAAGACCGCTCGTTTCTGGAGAAGGCGCAGGAGCGCATGCGCGAATGGGAAGAATTGCTCCGCCAGCGTGAGGAGCGTGATGACGTACCGCTCAAACCGCAAGTGATTGCACGGCACGTGAACGAGCTGCTGGCTCACAACGCCATCGTCACGACCGACTCCGGCACGATCACCACCTGGGCCGCGCGGCACATCAAGATTCGCCGAGGTATGCAGTTTTCGTGCTCGGGCACTCTCGCGACGATGGCGCCGGGGTTGCCGTACGCGAACGGGGCGCAGATGGCGTTCCCCGATCGGCAGGTCGTCGCGTTTGTTGGCGACGGCGGGTTCACGATGCTCATGATGGAGTTCGTCACGGCGGTCAAGCACAAGCTGCCGATCAAGGTGATCATCATCAAGAACAACACACTCGGGCAGATCAAGTGGGAGCAAATGGTCTTCCTCGGCAATCCCGAGTACGGCGTTGAGCTCCATCCCATCGACTTCGTGCAGTTCGCGCACGCCTGCGGCGGCTTTGGCTTCCGCTGCGAGAAGCCCGACGAGGTCCGCCCCGCGCTCGAATCGGCGTTCGCCGCCAAAGGTCCGGCGCTTGTCGAGGCCGTGGTCGACCCGTACGAGCCACCGCTGCCGGCGCGAGCGACCTTGAAGCAAGGCCTGCATTTCGCCGAGGCCCTCGCTCGCGGCGAGCCGCACCGTGGCAGGATCGCGCTCACGCTGTTCCGCGACAAGATCGAGGAATTCACCTGACACGCCGCAAGCCGATCGAAGTCCCGGTTCGGCAGATCGTCCGGCTGCCTCTCCCTGAACCGCGTTACGGACCCATTCGGAAGCCGGAAGGATTGCGCTCATGGGCACCCGGTTCAAGGACGACTTCGTCCCCATCGATTCGGTGCAGGTCTCGGCCTACACGGTGCCGACCGACCTGCCGGAGTCGGACGGCACCTTTGCGTGGAAATCGACGACGCTCGTCCTTGTCGAAGCAACGGCCGGCGGGCAGACAGGTCTCGGCTACTCGTATGCAGACACGGCGACGGCCACCCTGATCCGCGACAAGCTCGCCAGCGTGGTGAGCGGCCGTGATGCGCTGGCCGTTCCCGGGGCGTGGGAGGCGATGACCAGTACGATTCGCAACCTGGGAAGGCCGGGCGTTGCCTCGATGGCCATCTCGGCCGTCGATTCGGCTCTGTGGGATTTGAAGGCGCGTCTCCTTGAACTCCCGCTCGTGACACTCCTCGGCGCCGTTCGGGACGCCGCCCCGGTTTACGGTAGCGGAGGGTTCACGTCGTATTCGATCGAGCAGCTCGAAGCCCAGCTCGGCGGTTGGGCGGACGCGGGCATTCGCCGGGTGAAAATGAAGATCGGGACGGAACCGGGAGACGACTTTCACCGGGTCCTGGCCGCCCGCGAAGTGATCGGGGACGACGTGGAATTGTTTGTCGACGCCAACGGCGCCTACGGCCGCAAGCTCGCGCTGGCGCAGGCCGAGCGGTTCGCGGAGTTGGGTGTAACGTGGTTTGAGGAACCGGTCTCGTCCGACGACCTGGAAGGACTGCGATTGCTCTGCGACCGTGCTCCCGCAGGCATGGACATCGCTGCGGGTGAATATGGGTACGACCTGTTCTACTTCCGCCGGATGCTTGAAGCGGGCGCGGTGGATGTGCTTCAGGCCGACGCGACTCGTTGCGCGGGCATCACCGGGTTTCTTCGCGCGGCCGCCCTTTGCGAGTCGCACGGGTTGCCCTTCTCAGCCCACTGCGCACCGTCGTTGCACGTCCATCCCGCCTGTGCGGTGCCGGGTTTCTGCCACCTGGAATACTTTCACGACCACGATCGGATCGAGCACCTGTTTTTTGACGGCGCATTGACCCCGCGCGAGGGCGTCTTGCGCCCCGAACTCTCGAGGCCGGGTCTCGGTCTCGAGTTCAAGCGTCAGGACGCCGCACGTTTTGCCGTCTGAGCCGAAAGGATGAGGGACTGATGACGATCGCGACGACACCCGAACAACGGCACCGCAACGAGGTCAAAGGACCCCTGTTCATCGACGCCTCGGCCATCGAAGCCGACCTGCGCCAGGTGGTGCGCGGAGAGGTTCGGTTCGACTCCGGCAGCCGCGCGCTCTACGCCACCGACGGCTCGAACTACCGGCAGGTGCCGATCGGCGTCGTGATCCCCAGGGACATCGACGACGTGATCGCGACCGTCGCGATCTGCCGGCAGCATGGCGCCCCCCTGCTCTCCCGAGGCGGCGGGACGAGCCTGACGGGCAGTTGTTGCAACGTCGCGGTCGTGATGGACTGGTCGAAGTATCTCAACAAGGTCGTCGCGATCGACCCCTCGAAAAAACTCGCGAGGGTCCAGCCGGGGACGGTGCTCGACGTGCTCCGCGCGCAGGCGGAGCGCCATCACCTCACATTCGCCCCCGATCCGTCGACGCACAATCACAACACGCTCGGCGGCATGATCGGCAACAACTCCTGCGGTGTGCACTCGCTCATGGGACTGGGAACGGGGAGGACGTCGGACCAGATCCACGAGCTGGACATCCTGCTTTACGACGGCTTTCGGATGACCGTCGGCGCGACGTCCGAGGACGAGCTGGAGCAGATCATCCGCGACGGAGGACGAAAGGGAGAGATCTACGCGCGGCTCAAGGCCTTGCGCGACCGCTACGCGGACGAGATCCGCCGGCGCTATCCCAAGAACCTGCCGCGGCGGGTGTCCGGATATAATCTCGACGATCTGCTCCCCGAGAAAGGGTTCCACGTCGCCCGTGCCCTTTCGGGGACGGAAGGGACGTGCGTCACCGTGTTGGAGGCGAGCTTACACCTGGTGCACAGCCCGGCGTTCAAGTCGGTGCTCGTCCTGGGGTATCCCGACGTCTACACCGCGGGAGACCATATCGTCGACATCCTGAAGTTCGAGCCCACGGGTCTCGAGGGAATGGACGACGTTCTCGTCCGCGACATGAAAAAGAAGGGCATTCATCCACAAGATATCACGCTTCTCCCCAAAGGCGGCGGCTGGCTGCTGGTCGAGTTCGGCGGCGAGAGCAAACACGAGTCGGACGAGAAGGCCCGCGCCTTGATGGCTCACCTGAAGCGGGTGGCCGACCCTCCCTCAATGAAGCTGTTCGACGACGAGGCAGAGGAAGAGCACCTGTGGAAAGTGCGCGAGTCGGGTCTCGGGGCGACGGCACGAATTCCCGGAGCAAAAGACGCGTGGGAGGGTTGGGAAGATTCCGCCGTGCCCCCCGAACACGTCGGTCCGTACCTGCGCGACCTCCGCAAGCTCCTTCAGAAATTCGGCTACGCCTGCTCGCTCTACGGCCACTTTGGCCAGGGGTGCATTCACACGCGGATCGACTTCGAGCTGAAGTCGTACGAGGGCGTCAAACATTTTCGCAGGTTCCTCAACGAGGCGGGTGACCTTGTCGTCAGCTACGGCGGCTCGATCTCGGGCGAGCACGGCGACGGTCAGTCGAAGGCCGCGCTGCTGCCGAAGATGTTCGGCGAGGAACTCGTGCAAGCGTTCGGCGAGTTCAAGGCGATCTTCGATCCCGGCAACAAGATGAATCCCCACAAGGTCGTCGACCCGTACATGCCGGGCGAGAACCTTCGGCTCGGACCTGCGTACCGTCCGCCCCAGGTCGAGACCCACTTCCGGTTCGTCGACGACGAAGGAAGTTTCGCGTACGCCACGGAACGTTGCGTCGGGATCGGCGAGTGCCGCAAGGAGGAGCACGGCACGATGTGTCCCAGCTACATGGTGACCAAGGAGGAGATGCACTCGACGCGCGGTCGCACCCATCTTCTGTTCGAGATGCTCCAGGGCGACCCGATGCAAGGCGGTTGGAAGAGCGAGCCCGTGAAAGAGGCGCTCGATCTCTGCCTCGCTTGCAAGGGATGCCGCTCCGAATGCCCGATGAACGTGGACATGGCCACGTACAAGGCGGAGTTCCTTTCGCACTATTACGAAGGCCGGGTCCGTCCACCCCACGCGTACGCAATGGGCCTGATCGACTGGTGGGCGAGGCTGGCGTCGTTCGCGCCTGGCGTGGTGAACCTGGTCACGCACGCGCCGGTCGTCGGTAAGGTTCTCCAGAGCCTCGGGGGGATCTCAACGCAGCGCAAGATGCCCTCGTTTGCTCCCGAGACGTTCGTATCGTGGTTTCGCCGGCGCGCACCGCGCAATGTGGGCCATCCGCGTGTGATGCTCTGGCCCGACACGTTCAACAACCACTTCCACCCGCAGACCGCGCGGGCGGCCGTCGCGGTGCTCGAGGCCGCGGGCTTTCAGGTGATCATCCCGCCCAAGCCGCTCTGCTGCGGCCGGCCGCTCTACGACTTTGGCATGCTGAGCATGGCCAAGGCGCGGCTGCGCGAGATCCTCGACGTGCTTCAACCCGAGATCGGGTCGGATACTCCGGTGGTGGGTCTCGAGCCAAGCTGCGTGGCCGTGTTCCGCGACGAGATGATGAACCTGTTCCCAAGGGATGAGGATGCCAGGCGGCTCTCGTCGAACGTTTTCGTGCTCAGCGAGTTCCTCGAAAAGAAGGCGAAGGATTTCCGGATGCCGAAGCTCGTGCGCAAGGCGCTGGTGCAGAAGCACTGCCATCACGATCACGTCATGAAGTTCGAGGCCGAGAATACGGTGCTTCAGAAGCTCGGGCTCGACTACGAGCTGATGAACGCCGGCTGCTGCGGGATGGCGGGTTCATTCGGCTTCGAGGCGGGCCATTACGACGTTTCGGTCGCCGTGGGCGAGCGGATCCTGCTGCCTGCCGTGCGTGAAGCGGATCCGGACACCCTGATCATTGCCGACGGCTTCAGTTGCCGCGAGCAGATCGCCGGCCTGACGGACCGCGGGGCGCTGCACCTGGCGCAAGTAATTCAAATGGCACTCGAGGAAGGGCCGGTGGGACCATCGCGCGACCTCCCCGAAATGCGCTATCAACCGCTCGGAAAATGGGAGCCGGAACCTTCGCTCGCGGATGTCGCGGTGGTCGCCGGCTTCGGAGTGCTCGCGGGGCTTGGCTTGGCGTGGGCGTTGACTCCGAAGCGGCGATCACTTCGGACCTGAACTCAAAGAAGGAGAACATGATGCCGCAATCTGCTGCTGAACCGGGCACAAAGCCACCGGAGAGCACCCTGCACGAAGTCGAAGGCGTGCAGGTCTTCGCCCGCAAGGACGCCGACGGCCGGCCTAGCAAGGTCGACGCGATCGACCAGGACGAGCAAAAAATTCGCAGGATTGCCGACCGCCTCCAGCGCAGGGGCTATGGCGTGATGCGGATGCGGAATCCCCGGGCCGGCAAGACCTTCTACATCGTGAAGGGCCTCTGGGTCGGCCCGGGCGAACCCCCTGAGGATCCGTTTGGTGACAACTGACGAGTGGGAAAGGTGACCAATGGAATCCAAGATGATCTATGAACAAGGCGGCGAGAAAACGTTCGCCCTCATCTTCGAGATGGGGGACGAAGCCATGGCCGGCCTGGTCGAGTTCGCTCGCGCCAACCGCCTTGGGGCCGCTCGGTTCACCGCCATCGGGGCGTTTCGCGACGTGACGCTCGGATACTTCGACTGGGAAAAGAAAGAGTACCAGAAGATCCCCGTGCGCGAGCAAGTCGAAGTGCTTTCGCTCATTGGCGATGTTGCGCTCGAGAAGGATGAGCCCAAGGTCCATGCCCACGTGGTCGTCGGCCGTTCCGACGGTTCCACGAGGGGGGGACACCTCATCGAAGCTCACGTCAGGCCGACCTTGGAGGTCATCCTGACCGAGTCGCCAGCGCACCTTCAGAAACACATGGACCCAGAGTCGGGACTCGCGTTGATCCGCGTCTGACCCACTTCTGTCCATCTGAGGAATCACATTTCATGTCCGTCACGATCAAACGGGCGAAGGAGCCGAAAGGTCAAGAAGACATAGCGAAGTCGCCGCCGAGCGCCGACACGGTCCTGTTCGCCCGCCCTTCCGCGTGGGGCTGCCGTCCCGAGGACGCGAAACCTCGACTCGCCCCCGGCGGTCCCGGCGCCGAGCCGCGCTGGGCGGCCGCCGCCAAGGACGGCGTCGGCACCGCGCTCAGTCCGGCGGCGAACGCGACCAGTCTCGTCTGGTTCACGTTGGCGAATGGCATCCTCACTGAGATTTTTTATCCGCGCGTGGACCGGGCCTGCACCCGCGACGTCGCTCTGATCGTTACCGACGGGCGCCAGTTCTTCTCCCACGAGCGCGATGATGCCGAGCATCTCGTCGAGCAGCCGATTGACGGCGTTCCGTTGTACCGGCTGACCAACACCTGCCGGCAGGGCAGGTATCGGATCGAGAAAACCATCTTTACTCACCCTTACCAGGACGCCGTGCTCCAGGTGACCCGGTTCGCTGCGCTGAAGGGGGATCTGGAGGCATACCACCTTTATGTCTTGCTGGCCTCGCACCTGGGGAACCGAGGGGGCGGGAATACGGCGTGGCTGGGCGTGCACCAGGGCGTACCGATGCTGTTCGCACGCCGCGAGAACCATTGCCTAGCACTCGGCTCCACGGCGCCCTGGATCGTGGGCTCCGCCGGGTTCGTCGGTGTGTCCGACGGTTGGCAGGACTTGTGGCGACATAAACGATTGACGTGGGAATACGACCGCGCCGAGGACGGCAACGTTTGTCTGACGGGTGAGATTGCCCTGGCCGCCTGCAGTGGTCTGTTCACGCTTGCCGTGGGTTTCGGCGCGGATCCCGCCGAGGCCGGACACCGTGCCCTCACCGGCCTGATGGACGATCCGAACGAGACCCAAGCTGAGTATGTCCGGGGCTGGCAGACCTGGCATGAGGCGCTCGATTCGACCGGGCCGGCCGGCGGCTCAGGGGGGCGCGACCTTTATCGGATCAGCACGGCGGTCGTGCGGGCCCACGATGCACAGAGCGTGCCGGGCGCGATCATCGCCAGCCTCTCGACACCATGGGGCGAATCGCATGGCGACGAGCACAAGCAATGGGGCACCGGGGGTTACCACCTCGTTTGGCCGCGCGACCTCGTTGAGTCGGCCGGCGGTCTGCTCGCCGCAGGCGCGAAGTCCGATGCACTCCAGGTGCTCTCGTACCTTCGATCGACTCAGATGGTCGATGGGCATTGGCCTCAGAACATGTGGGTTAGCAGCACACAGTACTGGACGGGCACCCAGCTCGGCGAAACCGCCTTGCCGATCCTCCTCCTCGATTTGCTGGTCCGCGAAGGTGCGCTCCGTTCACGCGACCTCCCGCGCTACTGGCCGATGGCTCGTCGGGCGGCCTCGTACATCGTCCAAAGCGGTCCGTCGACCCAGCAGGACCGCTGGGAAAATCAGCGCGGGTACACCCCGTTTACCCTGTCGGTCGTGATCCCCGCCTTGCTGGTCATCGCCGATCTGGCCGACGGACAGGGTGAACACGAGGTCGGGAAATACCTGAGAGAGACCGCCGACGCCTGGAACTCTGCGGTCGAGAGCTGGCTTTATGTCACGGGTACCAAGCTGGCCAGGCAGCACGGGGTCGAGGGTTACTACGTGCGAAGCGTCCTACCCGAGTGGGACGAACAGGCTCCGCCACGACTCGGTCACGTCAAGCTGACCCGGGCGGCCCGCGCCAAGGGCGGCATTCCGGCGAACGAGGTGGTGAGCCCTGATGCGCTGGCCCTCGTGCGTTTTGGGCTTCGGCAGCCGGACGATCCTCGAATCATGAACACGATCAAAGTCGTCGACGCGGTGCTGAAAGTCGAGACGCCGCGCGGACCCTGCTGGCACCGGTACAGCGGCGACAAGTACGGCGAAACCTCGGACGGTTCGCCACTCGTCTTGGGGGAAACGACCGGCATCGGCCGCGCCTGGCCGTTGTTGACGGGCGAGCGCGCACACTACGAGCTCATTGCGGGCCGGCGCGAGGAAGCCGTCCGCCTTCTCCATGCGGTGGAATCCTTCGCCGGGGACGGAGGTCTGATTCCCGAGCAGGTCTGGGATACGGACGACAT
>DAIDJG010000157.1 GCA_027451445.1 Singulisphaera sp. | reverse complement strand
TCTGAACATCGCGTGTGATGACGCGGTTTCCCCGGGCGGCACGCGATGATCCATCGGCTCGAAGACTCGCCGATAGATCAAGGCTGGCTCGGACGGAGCCTCGCCCTCCCGTGTGCGCAACGCGACCGTAAACCGCTGTAGGCTACGGATTCAATAAACGCCCGCTGGTGATCCGGTGGACGCTCTCGTGAGCGTTGCCTCCGAGCCTCGCCAGCGGAGCGGTACGTCTTCGGGGGGCTTCTTCAGCTTGCTCAGGGCGCCGGTGCGAGCGCTGAGAGGCGTACCGGTGGTTTGTGTGTTGGGAACGAAGGTCCGGGCGACGGTCCACGACTGGTCCGGAGTGCCATCGTCCCACTGGACGTCGAGGGTCGTACCCTTGCGAGTCCAGATGCCGGCGGCGGCGCAGGTGTGGGGCCCGACGTTGACCTTCTCGAGCCGGTAAACCTCATGGCCGCGATCAAGGAGCAAGTAGGTGGGCTCGCTGGGGATGAAGCCGTTGGCCGAATCGAGCCGCCACCAGCCGAGCCACTCCATGATCGCGTTCGGGGAGTTGGAGGCGGCTTCGCCACGCCGGTTCTCGAACAGCGTCGTGAACGACGCGTCGGGCGTGGCTCCGAAGCCGACGGCGTCGAGGTTGTTGTAGCCGATCACTCGGCGCGGAAAATTGGGTTCTTCGCCCAGGATATCGGCGACGAAGACGAGGTTCGGGCCCTTGTATTGAGGACTGTCGCCGTCCATTACGTCGGTGTCTTTAAGCTCGCCGGTGAGTGTCTTGATCTGCCCGCCCTGCTCGCGTGCGTTGTTGCTGATGCCCGTCTGGGCAACACGCCAGACCACCGTCTTGCCGTCGGCGCGGATCACGTCGAGCAGGACGAAGATGTGGGCGCTGTCACGCGTACGATTCCCGCTCGAATCCTTCCAAAGCCCGCCGCGAATGATGACGAAATCGCCGCGCTGAGGTCCCTTGCCGTTCGCCACGTCGCCGGTCTTCGGCTCGGAGTCGAGCGCGAGCCAGGCGGGTCTCGCTCGTTTGTTGAGCGGCAGGAAGATCGAGAGGTTCTGACCGGTGCGGAACGTGAGCCCTTCGTCGGGACACGACCGGTTCACCAGCGTGTCGTCGCGGCAGCCGAGTCGCCAAAGCAGCCAGTGCGGGAGGAAGCCGCACGTGGTACCCGACCCTTGCCCGTAGTCCTTCGCGATGTGATCGAAACCGATCTGCTTCCAGTGCGCAAGCTGGTTCAGATCATCCGTTTCCGGGAGGAACAGCTTGCACAGTCTGGCCACGAGGTTGCGACGGCTTTCCACGGTGTCTCACTCCGGAAAACAGCCACACTCCGACAGGCCGGCCGCCCTCTTGGGAACGTGAACCCGTCCGACACTTAACCTGGTCCCCGACGGGTACCTCGCTCGCGGGAGTTATATTAACAGTTCCCACGTCGCGGCAAATCCTGGCAGCGAATGGGGCGTAAGGTTTGAGATTGTGATAAGACCCGTTTTCCCTGAATTGGTGCGAATGAGTGTGTTACGCACCACCACGCCTCGCCCTGACACGCGCAGAGTGCGCCGGACGGGATCGCCGTCGTGTATTCTCAGTGCCCGGGCGTCATGTCTCGGTCACGGAGGATCTTGTCGAACGCGTAGGCGGCGATCGTGGTGCCGTTGCCGCTGATGGCAAGGCCGCGCGCAAGGGCGCCCTCGGTGCGAAGTTCAAATAGCTCCTGGCCCGACTCCATGTCCCAGAAGCGGACCATCCGCCTTCCACCCAATCAATGCGGATCACGATTCAGTGGTGCGCCTCTGAGGACGGCCCGTCCCCTTTTTTGTCCCACGATACTTGAAGTATTTTCACCTCGCGGGGACGATGGCGAACGAATGTGACTGTCGCCAAACTGTGATTTGTCGGGTGAGCGAGCTGGCACAGCGCACGCCCCAACGGACATATCCTTGCAACGCAAGTCCCGTCGCGACGAACGTGACCATTGCGTCGGTGAGGGACATTCCCGTGAGCGATCCGAAAGCTCTTGGTGCCAGCGAGCTCGATATCGAAATGTTGCGGCAGATCGATGCCGTTTGTCGAAGGTTCGAGGCCGACTGGCGGGCCGGCGCCCGTCCAGCGATCGTTTCGTACCTGGGCGAGGTTCCTGATGAAGCACGCCCGGTCCTGCGGGCCGAGCTGGAAGCTGTCGAGCGCGAGCTTGGGCATGCGGATGAGACGGTTACGCGCGGTGGACCAGGTTCGATCACGGAGGCGGCGACGCTGGCTCCGGCTTCGCCGCCGACCTTGCCCCTCGCCGGTTTGGCCCGCCCCATCGCGCAAGAGGAAGCGACTGTGACATCCAGCGATCAGGCCACACTGGCCCACGAGTCCAGCCTGCACGCCGAGGCTGCTGACGGTTCGCCGGCTCGCGTAAGGTACTTCGGCGACTACGAAATTCTCCGCGAGATCGCGCGCGGAGGCATGGGGGTCGTCTTCCAGGCGCGGCAGACGAGCCTGAACCGCATCGTCGCGCTGAAGATGATCCTCGCCGGACAGCTCGCCCACGAAGCCGACGTCAAACGGTTCTACACGGAGGCCGAAGCCGCCGCGAACCTTGATCATCCGGGCATCGTGCCGATTTACGAAGTCGGTGAACACGAAGGGCTGCATTACTTCCCGATGGGGTTCATCGATGGCCAGAGCCTCGCGGAGAAGCTCGCGGACGGCCCGCTTGCGCCGCGAGCAGCGGCGGACATGGTACGGCGCGTCAGCGAGGCGATCGAATATTCGCATCAACACGGTGTGGTCCATCGCGACCTGAAGCCGGCGAATGTCCTCCTGGACAGGAACGGCAACCCACGAGTTACCGACTTTGGACTCGCCAAGCAACTTACCAGCGATAGTGGTCTGACAGGCTCCGGCCAGGTCATGGGGACGCCCAGTTACATGCCGCCCGAGCAGGCGGGAGCGAAACGGGGCGAGATCGGTCCGTCGGCGGATGTTTATGCCCTGGGGGCGACCCTCTACGCCTTACTGACCGGCCGGCCGCCGTTTCAAGCCTCAACGCCCATGGATACGGTGTTGCAAGTGATCGGCAAGGAGCCGGTGCCGCCTCGGCAGCTCAATTCCACCGTACCGATCGACCTCGAGACGATTTGTTTGAAATGCCTGCACAAAGAACCGGCGAGACGCTACGCCTCGGCCGCGGCGCTGGGCGAGGACCTACGTCGATTCCTTGCGGGCGAGCCGATCTCCGCCAGGCCTTCGAGCCGGCCCGAGCGGATGTGGCGCTGGTGTCGGCGCAACCCGGCACTGGCAGGCATGGCTGCCGCAGCGGTGTTGTCGCTGGTGGCGGGGACGGTCGTCTCCAGTTGGATGGCGCTGCGCTCAGGACGTGATGCGACCATGGCGCGGGAACGGCTCTGGGGGGCGCTGGTGGCGCAGGGGCGGGCTGAACGTCTCAACGGGGCGCGCTGGCCGGCCCTGGGCGCGATCGGCGAGGCCGCGAAGATCCGGCGCAACGAGGATCTCCGCCAGGTCGCGATCGAGGCGGTCGTCGCGACGGGCGTACGCCTGGAGAGAGCCATTCCCTTCGGCGCGGTCAACGTGACTCGATTCAGTCCTGACGGCACACTCCTGGCCGTGGCGGGTTGGCAGTTCGGCGTCCCCGAGGACCGGGGAGTGCAACACCTCCGGATCGTCGTCTACCGGATCGCCGACGGCCGCGAGGTCGACCGGATCGATATGAAGAACGACTCACCGAGCGGAATCGTGGCGTTCCGCCCGCACTCGAGCGTTCTGGTCTACTGGAACAATCAGAAGAGTCCCTCGGTCCTCACGTTCCGCGACGTCCTGCGCCGCCAGGATCTCGCGTCTCTCCCTGGAGTTGAGCCTTCCGAGATCGAGTTCAGCGCGGACGGGAATCTTCTGGCCGCCCGTAAAGACGCTGCACTAAGAGTTTACGATGCCAACACGATGCAAGAAACCGCGGCCCGACCGATGGCCAATGGCCCGTTCGGCTTCCTCTCTGATCATGAATTACTCATCAAGGAGTCAAATTGCCTGAAAGGTTGGGATGTCCGTCAGGGAAGCAATGCCTTCAACTTCCCATTGCCGCAGGGGAAGTCCTTTCATCTCCAGCAATCGCACGGGTCGGCGGTAGTGCTGGTGGACACGACAAGCCCGGCCCGAACTGTGAGTGTATGGAATCTTCGGTCGGGCGAGGAACTCGCGCGGCTCGACGAGGCCGTTGTGGGTCAATATGGGTTCGGACTTCGGTACGCTGCACCTTCCGATCTGCTCGCGTTTTCCACGCGCTCGCGACAGAGTGAGATCTTCCTTTACGATGCGGTCCGAAGGGAGTCTCGGGGCCGGATTCCGGGAGTCGTCGAGGCGCAGGGCAATTACAACTTCGAACAACTGAGCGCACTATCTCCGGAGGGCCGGCTGCTTGCCGTGTATGCCCGGGTCAACGAGGGTACGGGACCGAACTCGATCCAGATCTGGAATGTGGAGACCGGGCAGAGGGTCGCGTCGCTGGGGAACGGCGTCAAGCCAGTCTGGAGCCCGGATGGTCGACGGCTCGTCATGGTCGCGCCGGGGAAGGTTGCGGATCTGGCCGGACTGAACCTTGTCGCCGGCGGATCCGACGCGGTGGTCAAGATCTGGCAGATCTCAGACCTCTCGCCGGCTTACCGCCAGGATCAGCCGGTGGATTCGATCTCCTGTGACGCGTCTGGCAGGCGACTGGCCGCGAGGAACCGGTTCTGGGCGATCGATTACGCTCCAGACCGGGTGACACTGAAGTTTGAGCCCTCGCGCGTCCCGGCCGATCTGGTCGCATGCACTGCATCGGGAGTGCGCTATGCCGGAGAATGGAGCAGGCCGGAGCTTGTGAAGCGGATCTACGAGGGAAACCCAAACCTGCTCGGCAAGCCTTCGGAACAGCCCATCACAATCCGACGGCTCGAACCCGGCGCGCGGGAGATTCAACTCCCAACGTTCGAGTATATCGACACGACGTCGTACTACAACGACGCCCGGCAGGTGGCGTTCAGTCCGGACGGTCGCCAGGCCGTGGTGTACTGGAAGTGCTTCTTCTGGGACGACGGCGTTACCGGCCGGAACGATGGGAACCGGGGTTACATCGGGGAACACATCGACGTTTGGGATCTCGAGAACCCAGCTCGCCCCCAGGTGCTCTGCAAAAACTGGTCGGGCTCCTCAAAACAGCACAGGCTTTTTGGTAGGTACGGAGCCCGCCAACTCGTCTTTAGCAAGGATTCCCGGCGCATTGCGGTTGTATTCGATACCGGCGTCGGGATCTTTGACGTTGCGAACGGCACGTTGATCCGCTGGCTGGTCAGCACGGAGAAACTCGAGCGGAAACCGTACGTGCAGCAGCAAGTCTTCGATTCCCTGACGGTCCAACCTCACTGTGTGGCCTTCGGACCCGACGACCGGCTGGTTTACATCGGCGACGACGAGGGCCGCGTCGCTCTGGCAACGGTCGCGCCGGTCGCCGGAGAGGCCACCGACCCGCTCGCGTCCGGACCGAGCTGCGAGGGGTGGTCGAGGTTTCCCTCGGTGGCGCCCCGGGAGTTCTGGGCCGGGCACGAGGGTGCGGTGCTTGCCGTCGCCGTCAGCCAGGACGGGTCGATCTTCGCGTCTTCGGGTGAGGATCGGATGGTCCGCCTCTGGGACATTTCTACGGGACGGAAACTGGCGCGTTGGGAAGCCCACGACGCCGAGATCACGGCGCTGGTGTTCCTGCCGGATTGTCAAACACTCGTTTCAGGCGCTTCCGACGGCGTGATCCGGCTCTGGGATTTGCCGTCGATCCGACGCGAACTCAGACCGATGGGCCTGGACTGGTAACAACTGACTCAAACGCGCTGGTGGCAATCCGAGGTCCCAACGAGCCGGGTGAACCTTAAAAGATGAGAAAGGGCTGCGGAACGATCCAAATAAGGAGACAACGCCGTTTCTGGGGTTCGTACACTTCGGAATGGGGGACATGCCCGGCTACCATCGAGCCCGCGGCGTGTCCATTTTTTCTAGAACGCTCCCGGCTTGTGCGCCTTTAGAATGTGCGGCTTGAGACTTCGCGAAAGGCTGGATCTCAATGACCGACGACACGTGCTTGCTGGAAGAACTCAAGCGAATACCACTGGCGCAACAGCGCATCGAGCTCGTCGAGCGCAAGGGCAAGGGGCATCCCGACTCTATCTGTGACGCCGTGGCCGAGGCGGTGTCCGTGGGGCTGTGCCGGGAGTACCAGTCAACATTCGGACGGATTCTGCACCATAACACGGACAAGGGATTGCTGGTTGCGGGTCGGACGGAACCCCGTGTCGGCGGTGGTCGGGTTCTCGAACCCATGCGCCTCGTGCTAGGCGACCGGGCGGCGAGCGAGTATCAGGGGAAACGAATCGCGGTCGGGGCCATCACGGAGACGATCGCCAGGAACTGGGTGCGCGAGAACTTGCGCTTCGTGGAACCGGAGCAACTCGTGTTTCAGAACGAGCTGAAGCCGGGCTCGCCCGAGCTGACGGATATCTTCGAGCGAGGCGTCCCCTCGGCGAACGACACCTCCGCGGCGGTTGGCTACGCGCCTTTGACCGAGACGGAGCGGCTCATCCTGGAGGCTGAGCACTGGCTGAACTCGCCCGACTTTCAGCGGAGGTTCCCCGAAGCCGGCGAAGATGTGAAGGTGATGGGCGTCCGGCGCGATCGTGAATTGACGCTGACGGTGGCCATCGCGTTCGTGGATCGTTTCGTTCCGGATGCTCGGACTTACTTTCGCCGGAAGGAGGAGATGCGGTCAGCGCTCAGCGAATTCGTCACGGCCAGATTGCATGATCTGGACCGCGTCACCGTTCAACTCAACACGCTGGATGACCCAGCTCGGGGTGAAGGGGGCATGTATCTGACGGTCCTGGGCACATCGGCCGAGGGGGGCGATTGCGGCCAGGTGGGACGCGGAAATCGGGTCAACGGCGTGATTCCGCTAAATCGACCGATCAGCACCGAAGCCGCGGCGGGCAAGAACCCGGTGAGCCATGTCGGCAAGATTTACACCCTGCTCACTCATCACATCGCCAATGTCGTATGTCAACGCACTCCGGGTGTGGCCGAGGTCTATGTCTGGATGTGCTCGCAGATCGGCCAGCCGATCAACGAGCCCTGGATTACCGCGGCTCAGGTCATTTTGGAGCCAGGCGTTGGATTAAGCGACGTAAAAACCGAGATCGAAGCGATCGTGGAGCAAGAGCTTGCGGGGGTTCGTGAGTTCAGCGAACGCCTGGCGCGCGGGGAACTCTCGGTCTGGTGAGTCCTTCTCAGCCAATACGCTACGTTTGTGAGCGTGCCCGCTCGCATCCAGCCTACCGGTATTTCGTAGCGCCAGGCCAGGGTGCAGGAATAAATGACCCGAGAACGAGGTCCGCCCTTTTTTGGGCGCGCTCAGAGGCCCGGTCTTCCTCAGTTCCAGTTTTTTGGGAACCGATCAAGATAGCTTTGGAGGAAGCCTCGAACGCGATCGATCGGCATGGGATCGAGGGCAGCATCAAGGTCGTGAGCCCAGTAATTACGAATTCGTCTCGCCCGATGCACGCCGTCGCGAATCTGCGCTCGGACGCTCAGATGTCGCTTGCTGCCGAGTTGGTCGATCATGACCGAAGCGGGTGTCTCGCGTTGCGGATCGTTGAAGAGATACCGGTCATAAGAACGAAGGGCTGCCTCAAAGGCGGCGAACATCCGGACGATATAGGTCCCCTCCAGGTTTTCGTAAGTACGACCCAAATGTTCGCGAACCCACGGCTCGTCCGCAATCGTGCTCGCGTCGGCCGCAACCTGGTTCCTGAGACGAGCGACGGATACGCTCGCCGCCTTGAATTTGCCCAGCACCTCTTGGATATGGGCTCGCCACTCAAACAGAAGGTACGGCATGCTCGGCGATCGACTCCAGGACATCCCTGATCGAGTCTTCGGTGAGGGGCATACGGGTCCACTTGGCGGGATTGGCGACCGCGTCAACACTGTCCGGAAATGGAGAATGAATGAACCACTCTCCGTTTTCGAGAAACAGTGTCGCTACGGGGTCATACGGCGGCAGAAGGTAAAGGTCCATGACGCCCTCTGCGCCGGGGATGTCGTACCCGTTCGGGTCCAGGAGCAGCCGAACCGGCCCCTTGATCAATGTGAGCGCGAGGACGGAGAAAGCGGCGCCGGTCTCGTCTCTCATGCGTTTCAGATCGCGGCGTATCGACCAATCTCGGTCCGGTAACGAGTCTTCAAACCGCGCAGCAACCATTTCCACTTGATTTGTAAATATATCGCTCTTCAGGGACATTTTGGGCTCTCCAGGAGACGTGTCTTGGATTAGTTGTATTTTCGCGCCGCGTGTACAGGCTGTCAACTCGGACCACGGGCGTTCTCACGGCGACTCGGACATGCCGCCGGTTGACGACTCTTTTACTTCTTCCCCTTGGGCCGGCTCCACCAGCGCCAGGCGAGCGCCAGGCCCAAGATCCATGACACCAGTAGGGCCTGGAACAGATCGCGGCGGCGGATTTCGCCATAGGTTAGCGTCGAGGCACAGCCGCTGAGCGTGGTCAGGCTGAGGGCGGCCAGGAGAACTGGGGCAATGCGCGTGTCGAAGTAGTAGCTTCGCCAGACCTCGACAGCGGCCCAGAAGCTGGCGAAGAGGGAGCCGACGAACGCGATCATCAACGCCAGGCCGCGTTGGAGCGCCGGACGCAAGAGGTCGCGCCGCGCCGCACGCCGCACAACTGCCGCCGCCGGCAGTAGCCAGCCGTAAGAGACGATGAGGACTGCGGCCGACGCGATGCTGAGATCGCCCAGTCTCGCCGGACTGCTGATCCGCTCGAACCACCACTGGCCCAGCGTGTTTGCTGTGAGCGCGGGGACGGTTGCCAGCGGAACAACCAGGGGCACGCTCTTCATCAAGACGAGCAGCGGCAGCGCGCCAAGGAGTCCGGCCCACGGTCCGCAGGTCACCCACACCGCCCTGCGCGAAAACCAACGGCGCCAGCCCTTTACGTCTGGATCGTCCGGCAGACCGACCGTTGCCCCCGCGAGGAACCCGTATCCCAGCAGCGGTCCGGGAACCGCAACCCACAGGAACCAATCCCACTCCGTCGGGTCCGGCCCTCGATACAGGTCGGGTGACCAGTTTACGAAGTCGTGATGCCAACCCGCCAGGATCACCGGGATTACCGGCAGCGCCAGCCAGGCGAGCCCGTCCCAGAGCCACCCCCACCGTTGTTTATGCATCGTCCGAATCAACTCCAACGGATTCCCCGACGCTTGTCAGATCAAGACGCGCGTCGAGTACTCCTCTGGTCCTCATCTGCGTATTCCGCGAGTGAGTGTGCCACATGAAATGAATTTCTTGCACAATTCGTCCGGCCGAGGCGATTTGCACGGGTTTCGAGCTACGCGACAGGCCATACGGCCTGCCGTAGAATAATCGTGGCTGAAACCAAGCTCGTCGTTGGGATGAATCCCGTCCCGGCGCCCCGATTCGGGTGTCGAATGTTGACTGAGGCGTGCCGTTCGATGAATACCGCCGACTCGCTAACCACGCAGGATCGGGCTCGGCTCAGCCAGGGGGCCAGCAACGATGCGATCTACAGGATGGTCGTGCGGACCCTGAACCGGCGGCAGGCCGTCGCCGGAAAGCTTCTTGATGTCGGCTGCGGCTCAGGGCGCCTGTGGCCGTTTGTTCGGGACCGCTTTGCCGGCTACACCGGCGTCGACGTTGTAGCGTATGAGGGCTTTCCGGCCGAGGGGGACTTCATCGCAGTTGATGCCGAAACTGGTGCCATCCCGCTCCCGAGTGAGTCCTTCGACGTCGTTGTATCGGTCGAAACGATCGAGCACCTCGATGGCCCGCGCCGGTTTGTGTCGGAGCTTGTCAGGCTCGTGAAACCAGGAGGCTGGGTTCTGGTGACCACGCCCAACCAGCTCAGCCTTCATAGCCTTCTGTCGCTGGTGTTTCGCGGTTACTTTGCCCACTTCGTCGAGGCGCCCGGGCTCTATCCGGCCCATATCACGGCGTTAGTCGAGACCGACCTGTTGCGGATCGCGCGCGAGCAGGGGCTGATCGACGCCCGGATCAGCTACAGCAACCGGGGCCGGATCCCCTTCACAAGCCGGCACTGGCCCTGGCCGTTGCGAGGCCGTCGCTTTAGCGACAACCTGATTCTCTCGGCCCGGAAGCGTTCTGGGGATTCGGACGCAGGCCGGTAAACGGTGCGACCGATGCAAAATCGTACGACGGCTGGCTCAATGGCCATCGGCCGTCGCTGCAAACCAACGCATTCTCAGGGGAAGACGCGATCAACCGCAAGCCGCCAGCCTGGCACAGCGGGTTCGGCATCGGCCTCCTGGCCGCGAGCGAAGACGGTTGGCTGATTGGGCGAAGTGTTCTCGTATTTCCGTACTCGCGCGGCGATGGGATCGACGTCCCAGACGACCAGAGTACCCGCTTCGAAGTAGTCCGCACGCTTGGCGGCTTGGGCTGCCTCGGCGGCCGTGCCGTAGTCGTTTTCGCTACGAACCTCAACGGCGAACACCGGCGCTGCTTTGATAAAACGCATGCCGTCGACCGGGAATGGGCCGAACGAATAGGCGGCAGCCGGGGAAAATGACTCGCGGCCCGACGAGAGCTTCCTCACGGCGAATCCCATGTTGTCGCCGTAGGCTTCGCCTTGCCCGGTCGCCTCCGCATAGTCGTCCAAGCTGCGGGCGATCTTGAATGCGACACGATGCGGCTTGCGGTCGGTTGGCATGAGATGGACGATCCTCCCGGCGATCAGTTCCGCCTTTCCATCGACCCGATAAAGGTCGTCAAGTGTCTTTGCGATGCGAGGTGCGGCCGACATGGCAAACCTCCGTCGAGACTCGGTGCGGCTGGGCCGTCCACCTGAAAGTCATTGTATCAGCGCCGAATACGTGCCCCCACGTCAAGCCGTCGTCTCAACCGACTTCGCCCCGCGATCTCCCGGCGGCGTGGCGCCCCAGCCGAGCTTGTCGCGGAGGGTGCGGTAGAAGCTGTAGCCGGGGAGCCGGACCATCGGAAACGGGGCTTTACCCCGGCGCACCGTGATCCGATCGCCCTGAGTTACCGGCACCTGGACCTGGCCGTCAATGACCAGGATCGTCGCGATTCCCTGGCCGAGCGGCACCATTTCGTAGACCTTGTGGGTGGCATCGTCCACCAAGGGGCGCTGGGTGAGCGTGTGAGCGCAAATCGGGGTCACAACAAACATCGCCGCGTTCGGCGGCAGAATCGGGCCACCTGCGGAGAGGCTGTGTGCTGTGGAGCCGACGGGAGTCGCGATGATCAGGCCGTCGCCCCGGTAAGTCATGACGCTCTCGCCATCGATCGACAACCCGATCTCCAGCAAGTGGAAGAACGGGGCTGCGCGGAGCACGACGTCGTTCAGTCCCCGGAACGACCGCGTCGGACCACTGACCGGAGAAAGCGTGCATTCGAGCGTCAGCAGATTCTCGACGGTATAGCGGCGCTCGGCGAGGTCGCCGAGGCGGTCGATGAAGGCCGAGGGGGTCAGCTCCGCCAGGAACCCGAGCCGGCCCACGTTAATGCCGAGTACCGGCGTGGGCCGGTCTTCCATCCGCCGGGCGGTGTGCAATACGGTCCCGTCTCCTCCCAGCACGAGCGCCACGTCCGCCTGCAAAACCGAGAGATCGGAGTCCGACGCAAGGTCAACTCCAGTAAGCACTAAGCCCATCCGACCCTGGATCGCCTTGGCCAACCGGACCGACTCGGTTTGAACCTCGGGTTTGCCTCCATTGCCCAGGATCGCGATCCGCAAGGGAGGGACCGCGGACGGGCTCGGGTCGGACGGTGTCGTTGTAGACATGAGCGGTCGGTTTCACTCGGGATGGCGTTGCCTAGGGGCAGTTCCGGGTTCGTACCGAGTCTACCAGGCCGCTCGGACTCTGGCGACGTCCGAAGATTCACACCCCTGGTATCCATCGTTGCCGCTGCGTGACCTAGAGTTTTGGCGCGTCCCTTGGCGTCGGAACGTTGGGGACGGACTGTGGACGACCGGCGTCCGCAGGGGGGTTCGAGTTCTGAATCAGGGAGTGCGCGATGAGTCATCCTCGATTGGGGCAAGGATCCTCGAGGTGCAGGGCCCTTGGGTGGGGACTCGCCGTGCTCGGGGTCTGGGTCGTGGAGATGGGCGCGGCGTCCGCGGCGCCTCCACCACCGTCGTCAACGACGCTCGGCGGGAGCGTGCGGTCGGCGATCGCCGACCACAGGGTGCAGAAAAGCCCGTCGAGAGGGTTCGACCTCAATAAAGAACCGTTTGACGACGTACCGGCGGAGGGTGGCGTCCTCATCGGCTTCGAGGTTGGACTGGGCCGGTTCATGAACCTCGAAGTGGTCTACGCCCTACGCCCGCTCTACTTGACCGATCGGGGGATGCTGCGTGCCCGCCCCCATGGGTTGTTCACGGACAAGATCACGCCGGACAACCGGGTGATCCGGAGCAAAGTCCAGCGCACGGTTCGCTTGCTCGCCCCTCAGGGGTATGCCGTGGGTGATGTCACGTTGCGCACGGGACTCTTGATCAACGGGCTGTCCTTGCGTTACCTCAAGATCGACGGACAAGGCCTCGACTTGACGCACTCCGGCGTCAGCCCGTGGGTCGGCGATCGGACGGGCGGGAGCGAATCGACACTCAGCGGCCAAGGAGAGCCCATCGTCGGCATTTTTGGCACGCAGGACCAGGAGAAGGTCTCATCGCTGGGGCTCACGTTCCTCTCCCCGCGACTGGACGTGCTGGCGCCGGCCGTCGAAGTGTTGCCTCAGCGGAAAGCCGCCGCCGTGGGGACGCCCGCTTTGAACGTCGCTAACCCGACACTCGAAGCGGTTGCACCGACTCCAAAGAACGAGCGAGCATCCGCAGACGAGATCGCTGCTTCCACAGCCAATCTCCCCGCGACGGTCCCGGCAAAACCCGCCACAGAGCCCGCGAACGATACGAACGCCGCTCGCGTCAACAAGACGAAAGAGGCGGCGGCGCTGCTGTTCCTGGCGTTCGGGGCTGTGGGGGTGACTTCGTTTCTCGTACTCTTCATGGTTGCGCTGCGGAAGAAGCGGAATGAACCCGATTCCAACGCCGCGCGTACCCGGTCGGTCCCGCATGCGCGTCCAGCGCAGGGCGCGGTACCCGCCGACCGCGTCCCCGTCGCGGTCGGAGTAGAAGGAGGTGCCGAGGCGGAAGGGGAGGAATTGGTTTCGATCGAGGTCTGGGAAGCCGACAACGATCCGCTTCCCCCGCCTCGTGGTGGTGACGTCACCCTCGAAATGGTGCAGAAGTGGGCCATGGAGGGGGAGCCTCCGCGGCGCTCGGGTGCACGTACGGGAGGAATGCAGAGAGCGTTTGGGGTCCTTGGAGGCGTGGTCGCCGTGACGGTCTTTCAGACGGTGATCGCCCCGACTTACTTTCCGATGATTGAGGGCCAAGGGTTCAATCAACTTCGGATGCTGTTCGCAGGAGTCGCCGGCGGCATCGGAGGGGCGCTGGGCGCCGCGTTTGGGATGATTCTGGACGGAGGGCGGAGGTAGTCTCGATCGGACGCGAGGATTGTCCGAGTCCGGCGCGTGTCGGACCCGGCTCCGGAACTTTTGCGCGCATGCCGTGTTCAATCCCCCGGCCGGAATGATCCCGGCAGTTCGTCGGACTCGCGTGGCTCGTTGCGCTAAGCATGGGCCAGGGACGCAGTCCGTAACGGACGGTTCCCACTCGAACCCATGCCTCGAGGGCTCAATCCCATGCGCATCGCGCGCCTGCTCTTCCTGCCACTGATGATCCCGGCCCTGGCTGCCGCACCGGCTTCGGAATCGCCGACCCTGATGACGGAGCGCGGGAAGCTCCTCTTCGAGGATTCGCTCAGCACAACGCCCGGCAAGGCGTGGAAGATCGCCAAGGGGCAGTGGGAGCCGGCCGACGGCGCGTTGATTGGCACGGAGTTGAAATCCGACAAGCATGCCGCGGTCCTGCGCCACACTCAGACGTTCCACAACGCGATCATCCAGTATTCCTTCAAACTCGACGGCGCACGGAACACCACGCTCAGCGTGAACACCGCAAAAGCCCACCTCTGCCGCGTCCTGATCCTTCCCACCGGGTTCCGCGTCCAGAAGGACGACTTCGACCACGAGGGCCCGGACAAGGCCGCCATCTTGCAGGACGTCAAGACACCGCTGAAAGCCGGCGAGTGGCACACACTGGTGGTCGAGCTCAACGGCAAGGAAATGCTCGCCGGCCTCGACGGCCAGCACGTGGCGTTTGGCTCGCACGACGCACTCGACGTGGACAAAGCCAACTTCGGCCTCACGATCCTGGGCGGCTCGGTGGCGTTCAAAGAGCTGAAGGTGTGGGAGGCGTTGCCCAACGCAAGCTGGGAGAAGACGAAGACGGAGTTGCTTGCCAAGCGATCGAACGGCGTCGCGAATGCGAAGTGAATCCACGCGAAATCATGTAATATGATCTCGTGTTTGTGCCGAACGCGTTGAGTGCCCAGATAGTGGGAGTGCGCAAAACGCATCTCATGCGTCTCGGCACATCATTCTTTCGCGGGTCGTGTTTCGACAAATCGCTGTGCTCGCGCGATCCAACCCTTCAATGCGTCGTCGAACTCAAGCCCATCGGGGTCGACCAGGATCCACCCCTTCATCGGCCTGCCAGTAATGTCGAATACCCGGACATGCGGCTCGCGCAATGCCTCCGCGCCGTCTTCGGCACTGAGGCGAACGATCAGCGAGTCCTTCCAGACGCCGACGAGGACGTTCCCATTCCAGAGGAACGCAATCGCGCCGAACATCTTCTTTTCTTCGATGCGCCGGTTCCGCACCAGGGCGTCACGGATGCGGCCGGCGAGTGACTCACTGTAGGCCATGACGGAAGTCTCCTGCTCCCGCGGTTCGCGGGAGGTGAAGGGGATGCTCGACATCTTCCGCGGTGCGAAGCGGAAAGTCGAGATCCGTCACGGGTCCGAACTCGAGATGATTGCATAATAATCTAATTAATCAATACGAGATCACATCGGCCGCACCCTGGCTGATTGGTGGAAATGCACGGGCGAGGCAGGCTCTTGCCGTCGCGACTGTAAACGCAGACAATCCGCGGAACTGAAACCAAGCCTGCCGAGAGCGCGGCTCAATCGCTCTACGGCGCTTTTGCGCCGATCAGGCCAACCGCCAGAAAGGCAACCCGCGATGGAACTCCACGTGCCTCAAACTCAAGAGTCCATCAATCGCCGCGACGCGCTGCGTCTCGCGGGGGCGGCGGCCCTATCGGCAGTTGTGTTACCGGGTGCCCGTAGTGTCGCGGGGGCGGCGGCAACGAAGCGAGTGATCGTTATCGGCGCTGGGATTGGTGGCTTGTGTTGCGCTTATGAGCTCATGGATCGCGGTCATGACGTGATCGTCCTCGAGGCGTCAGGCCGACCCGGCGGACATGTCAAAACCATACGTGACCCTCTACCGGACGGACTGTATGCCGACGTGGGGGCCGAGCACTTCACGAAGCCGGGATACGACCAGTACTGGAAGTACGTCGAGAAGTTCAACCTCCCCTTTCTCCCTTATCCGCGCCGGCGCGACATGCTGCGGCGCATCGACGGCAAGTGGTACACCGAGGAACAGCTTCAGGATCGCAAGGTGCTCGCGGCTTTTGGATTCAGTCCGCGGGAGATCAGCTTCATCGCGGAACACAGTTGGCCCGAGCTACCGCTACTCTATCTCGGACCGTATCTGGATGCGTTCAAGGATGAGTATCAACCATTTGGCGCGGCACTCGATCAGCTCGACGAGATGACCGCGGGAGAGTTGCTCGCGAAGGACGGCGCCTCGGACGCCGCGCTCCGGTTCAACGGCGTGCGCCGGGGCGACGGCACACCGGCGGCGCGGAACGGCGAGGTCTCGGCACTGTTCCGGGTGTGGCAGCAGGCGATCATCAAGCGTCGAGGGCTCCCGGTCTTCAAGCGCGAGGTCTTTCGTCTCAAGGGTGGGAACCAGCTTCTCACCGACACATTCGCAGCCAAGCTCGGCGACCGCTTGCGCCTGGGATGTCCAGTGACGGGCATCGCGCACGGGGCGTCGGGCGTCAACGTTCGTTTTCAGCAGTACGGCGAACCGCAGGAACTCACGGCCGAGTACCTCGTTTGCTGCATTCCGCTGGCGATTCTCAAGAAGATCCCCGTGACCCCCGCCTGGCCGGAATCGAAGCGCTTCGTGCTCGAAAACGTCGTGTTCGGCTCGCAGTCGCGCGTGCTCTTGCAGTCGCACACGCCGTTCTGGAAAGGCGACCTGCCGAGCATCAACCTCGAGACGGGCGACAGCGCGATGTATCTCGTGTACGAGACGGCCGATGAAGTGCCGGGCGACCGATGCATCCTGATGGGGAGCGGCAGGCCGGACGTCACGGCCGACGAGGCGTTGAAGGCGTTCAAGGGATTTTACCCCGGGAAGTCGCAGACCGTCGAACAGGCCTATGTCCACAACTGGGCCAAGGACCCGTGGGCGTTCGGCTGCGAGCGTCATCCTTTCCCGCTGGGCAAGCTCAAGCAATTCTGGCCGCACATCATGGAACCGGTCGGCCGTGTTCACTTCGCCGGCTCGTTCGCCGACAACCTCCCCTGGGGCATGGACGCCGCCACACGTTCGGCCAACCGTGTGGCGGAGGCGATCCATCGGCTCTGAGGTGGGTAATCCGTGGCACTCAGGCGATCTCGCCCGTGGCCTCATCAGGCTCCCAAGGCTTGAGAACGACTTCAGCCTCACGGGGTTGTTGCGGGCGTCCGGCCACCGTGTCGAAGCTGCGAAAGGCGGAGCGAGTCCAGACATAAGCCATCACGCCGTAGAACGCCACGCCGCCCACGAACCAGAAAACCATAAATATGATCGGGCCGCCGTCCCGGCGTAGAGAGAGTTCCGGCAATTGGGTGATCTCGTTGTACGACCATAACGAGTACCCCAGCAGGGTGCCGACCGACGGCAACGGGAAGAGGCAGCAGAATTGAGGGGCGACCACGATTCCTTGCGTCCAAAGTCGCGCGTGCCATGTGGCTTTGGCGCGGAGCGACTGGTACGTCCCGAGCGCGATCACGAACCAGGTGCAAAGCGCCAATACAATGGACGCACTCAGGAACCCGAGCGGGTGAACCGCGCCAGCGAACAGGCCGAGAAACCAAAGTGCAACGATCGTAACCCCAAAATGGGCGGTCGCGCGCAGCGCGCCTAACATCTTCCCTCGCAGGATGTCACGGGCCTCGAGCGGTGTGGAGAGCAGGCTGATCCAGGTGTCTTGTTCGCGCTCGGACGAAAGACTCGCCGCGGTCACGCCGCCGAGCCAGAGCATCCAGAGGAAGAACAGCGCGCCCGTGCCGAACCGCAGGCCGATGTTGAACGCCATCCGATAACCGTGCGTCGAACCATCGATGAGGCCGATGACTTCTCGAAAGGCATGGACTGATCCAACACACCCACCAACGAACGCCGCGCCAAGCAGGACGAAGCCCACAAGGCGTGCCAGCCGCTTGCCGAGGCCGCCGGCAACAGGCGTGAAATAGGCCTCTTTCCAGAAGACGGGCTCGTCCGTACAGGCTCGGACTGCGAACCACCGCCGCGCCGATTGCCCCGGACGTCCTCGACGGGCGCTCCGTGCCCCTTGGCGCTGTGATGCAGGCCGGAGCTGCCAGGCCGCGCCGGCGATGAAGAGCGTGCCGTAGGCGAGCTCCATCCCGACGATCCACTCGATTTCGCGCCAGAGTGCGTCGGCACTGGCACTCAACATCGAGCCGGTATTGGTCAACAGCCCCAACGGGCTCGGCGGCCCGACCCAGCGGGCGACCTCGATGAGCCGATGCAATGGTTCGGCCCATTGGACCGGCAGAAACGACTGTGCCAACGCGACGGCGAGGGGGGCGAACAGCCAGAGCGACGTGAGCCCGTACGCGAGTCCCATCGCGTCGCGCGGGCGCCGGGACAGCACCGATGCCAGGACCGAGAGGCCTGCGAGGAAGTAGGCCGTTGCCAGCAGTGCCGCGTAGCAGAGCACGAGCCCGACCGGTTCAATGCCACCGAGGAGCGTCAAGAGGCTCAAGATCGGCAGCACCAGGACCGGAAATACGCCGACGTGCACCAAGCGCGCCGCGAGCTTGCCGACGATGATCTCGACGCTGTTCAACTGGCTGACCAGGACGTCGTCCAGCGTCTTCCGTTGCCGCTCCGAGGCGATCGCGTCTGCGACCAACGCGGGAGTCAGCCCGAGCACGAGCGCTGTGAGGGCCGAGGCGGTCATCCAGAAAATCGATTGGCTGAGCTCGGACATCTCCGAGATCGTCAGCCGTCCCGGACTGTACCACGGTCGCATCGGGCCCGATTGGAACGCGTAGGAAACTCCCACGATTCCGAGAACGACCAAGCCGAAGACGGACCGCAGCACGAACGTGCGCCGGCTTCGCGCGATTCGAACCAGCTCGTAGTGGCACACCGGGCCGACAAACACAAATCGCCCTCGGATACACGATGCGTCAAAGCAGGCTTATCGAGCGCGAGCAAAATGCTCAGGGCGCAAGCCTGCCGCGTTGTGAACGATGGGTAGAGTCTACCGTTGACGGTGACTTGGTTCCACGGCTCGCTCGCTCGCGAGGCCGTGTTGGATTCAGCCTTCAGATGATGGAATATATAACTCTCCCCCCTCGACAAAGGGGGGGTTATGAGGTTCGCCTGCTTCCGAAGGGCGTAGCGCGATGCGCAGTCGAGCGTATCCTACTCGAATCCCAGCACCTTTCCGTCGGGCGAGATCTCGAGTTCCTTGATCTTCCCCGTCTTCGTCTTGCCCTTCAGCTCGATGCTCTTTTGTCCCTTGAACGTGTCGTCATAGGCGGCATAAAACGTCAAGTCGGGGGCGGCATCCTTGGCCGCTTTCAAGACGGCGGCGGGAACCTGGTCCATCGGGATGGCCGTTTTGATCTTCCCGACGTCATCATCGTCATCGTCACCACAGCCGTACACGGCGCTCGCCAGCACAGCCGCTAACATCAAGCGCTTCATATTCGTTGTCCGCTCCTGGATCAATAGTCGCCCGAGGTCACTTCGCCGCCATTCCGTGTCGAGAGGGCGACGTACGTGTTGTAGTTCATCGTGTATTTGAGATACATCACGTGCCCGTCCGCGAACAGGAAGTTGACGCCTCGGCCGAAGTGAAGGCTGTAGAACTGGTTCGGCTCGGATCGGTTGGAACCGGGGCCAACGCCCTCGCCGGAGTGTCCCAATACCATACCGGCTGAGGTCTCCACGTCGGTGGTGCCGATGATGTCGGGGGTGTCGTCGTAGAGCAAGGCCCCGGTGACGGCTCCTGTCCAGGTCGCTACACCAAGCACGTGCGCGCGTTCGCCGATGGCGAGCGTTTGCGACAACCCATCGGTGATGTCGCGGAAGGCCACCGCGCTATTGCGAAAGAACAGTCCCTCGCCCTCGGGGCCCGGCTCACTGACGCCGCTCATGCCGACATAATTCGATGGAGCGACCTGGCAGATCACACTCGTCGGTGCACCGCTGGCGGGATCGCGGTTCACCGCCGGCCATGTCGGCTGGACGTGGTCGGAAGGGCATAACAGGCTATTGATCGTCACCAGCCGTGCTGTCTGGTTCGCGGCGACCTCAATGCCGACCGTAAAATTGAGCGCGGAGTAGGTGCTCGCCTGTTCGATCTGGGGAAGCATCATCGCGGTCCAACCCCAGCCCGGCCCTGTGTCCGTGCCGGTTGCATCGAAGCCGGAAACATAGCCGGAAGGCAAGGTTTGGTATGTGGACTCGTAGTTATTCAGCGCAAGGCCGAGCTGCTTCAAATTGTTGACGCACTGGGCCCGGCGCGCAGCTTCGCGCGCGGCCTGCACGGCGGGGAGCAGCAGACCAATAAGTACGCCGATGATGGCGATGACCACCAACAGCTCGATCAGGGTAAACGCCCGCTGCGCTCGTAAACTGGGAGAACGCTGCATGATAGGGTTCCTGTTTCGAAATACGGTAGGAAGATGAAGAACGACGCGCGCTCATTCACCGTATTCAAAACAGGAAGTTTTGCAGTCGTGCGAGACGCTGAGGCAGGCTCGCGACGGGTCGCGGAGGCGGGTCCTCAGGAGCAAGGGCGGCATCCCATGCGGGCGGGAGGTCCGCCGAAGGGGGCACTGGTAGAAGGTCGAGGGCCGCACACGACACGGGAGCCTGCGTGATTTCGGCCCGGATCGTCGCGTCGGAATCGTCGGCCACACCGTCGTCCGGCGCTTCCAGGTCGGCGCCTTCTTCCTCTTCAGCCCAGGTGCACGCAAAATCGTGCGCAGCTTCCGCCAACCGCAACGGAGTCGCGGATAGAGCGGCAAGCAGGCTGAGCAGAAAGAGGAGGGGTCGCAAGCAGGAATCTCCGGTTTGAGTGGACGACCGGCGCAGTATGCCCACCTTACGTCTCAATCTGGCCGATCGAGGCGTTGCTTGTCAAGCGCGACTTGGTGGTGCGAAGATCGAACTCGCCGCGAAGCCTAATGCGAGTGTACAAGGGTCCCCACGCGGGTCGGTTGAACTTACTCGCGCCGATGAACCGATCGTAACCTGATGAAAGCAAGTGTCGAATGGATTCATCCGCCAACGCCGCTGGTCTCCCCGCGCGCAAGGGCCGTAACGATGCGGTCGACGCCCTGCGTGGAGTCGTGATGATCATCATGGCTCTGGACCACACGCGCGACTTTTTCCACCACGCGGCCATGTCATTTCCGCCGGAGGACCTGACGCGCACCTCGGCGGCGATCTTCTGCACGCGCTGGGTCACGCACATCTGCGCCCCGGTCTTCTTCTTCACGACCGGAATGGGGGCCTACTTCTGGCTCGGACGTGGGCACACGGAGAGCCGGACGGGTCATCTCGTCACCCGAGGTCTCTGGCTCGTCGTGCTGGAGCTGACCGCACTGCGGTTCGCCATGACCTTTTCGCTCGTACAAGGCCCCGTTTTGCTGACCATCCTGTGGGCCCTTGGTTGGTCGATGGTCGCGCTTGCGTTTCTCTCGCGGCTGCCGATGAGAATGCTGGCGGTGGGATCAGTGTTGGTCATCGTCCTGCACAATCTGCTCGACCCGATCACGGCTCAGAGCCTCGGGCGGGCCGGCCCGCTCTGGAACGTTCTCCATCAACCCGGCGTGATCCCACTTGGTGGGGTGGTGTTCATCGTGGCGTATCCGCTCGTCCCGTGGGTCGCGGTCATGGTCGCCGGTTTCTGTTTTGGGCCCGTGATGGGTTGGGAGCCTGCCGTACGCCGGGCCTGGATGGTCCGCGTGGGGTTGGGCATGATCGTACTGTTTGTTGTTGTGCGCTCGATGAACGTCTACGGCGATCCTCGCCCCTGGACGTCCGAAATCGCCGGTAAGGCGTGGCTGTCAATCCTGAACTGCACGAAATATCCGCCGTCACTCGACTTCCTGCTGATGACGCTCGGTCCGGCCCTTCTGCTGCTCGCCGCGCTCGATCGATGGGATCTATCCTCGTCGCGCTGGCGACGCACAAATCCATTGCTTGTGTTCGGTCGCGTGCCTCTGTTCTACTTTCTGCTCCACTTCTTGCTGATTCACGTGCTGACGATCCCGTTCGCCTATTTCCGGTATGGGAGGGTGGGCTTTCTCCTTCAAACGCTCCCCACGCTCGGTGGCTCCCGCGACGTCTATCCGTCGAATTATGGGTATGGGCTTGGCGTCGTTTATGGAGTGTGGATCATCGTCGTTGTGATCATGTATCCGGTATGCCTGTGGTTCTCGAGGCTAAAACGGCGTCGACGCGACTGGTGGATCAGCTACGTATAAGACGATTTATGATCACATCGCGCAACCGTTTACAAACGGTGCACGCGTGAGCCCCGATTAGCCATCCGGTGTGTCGAGCAACGTCTGTAACCGCACCGCGAGCTCCTCGGGTAACTTCACCCGCCACGTTTCGTCGACAAGTCCGACGCTCATCAAGTCTCGGAGATGGGTACGGTCCTTGTCGCGAAACGAGGTGAGCTTCATCCGGACCAAAGCGTCCAGTCGCAGGACGCGAAAGGTTTCCGACGATTCGGAGTCCGTCACATCGGGAGCCGGGAGCACGTGATCCGGCCGCACACGCTCGCCGGCGAAAACGATATGGAGCGCGTCACGAGCCTTCGCGTCAGGCCCATCGAGAAACATATCGATGCTCGCCGTATGCCGATAGTGGAAACCTGCAGTTTCGAGAGCCACTTGAGCGGCGCCAAAATCAGAACGGCGGACGAGCAGGTCAACGTCTTGCGTAAAACGAACGGCCGACTGATCAACCTGCCCAACCCAGGCGGCGACCGCGTTGCCTCCGATGACAGCGTAGGCAATGCCGGCGTTCTCCAGCGCCGCCGTGGCGCGCAACATGCGACTCTTGACGAGTTCCACGGCTCGTAATGCTCGTTCCCAGGAAGGTAGGCCCAGCGGCAAGATGCTCATGGCCCTATTGTACCGCGCCGGCCTGCACACACGTCAGGCAAAGACCCAGTCCGTATCAACGCGCCACCCAACGATCACCGGCTCCGCGTGTGCGTCGTGGCCTTTGTGGAAGGTTTCCGGTTGGTCGGGCGCTTCAGTGCGATACAGTCGAATGCAGTTACCACGAGGGTCCACGTCCCAAACAGCCCGTGTACCGGCCTCAAAGTAATCGGCACGCTTCGCCTCGAGCGCGGATTCGGCCGCAGTACCGTAGTCATTGTCGCTTCGAACTTCGACCTCGAATGTTGGCGGGCCTTCCACGAAACGCATCGCGTCAGGGGGAAAAGGGCCCAGGTAGTACGAGACATCCGGTGAGAACGACTCCCGTCCTGAGGAAAGCTCGGGGACGGCGAATTCCATGTTGTCCGTGTAGACTTCGCCCTCGCCCAGCGTCTCGATGTGCGCGGCCAGGCTGCGGTAGATCCGGCCGGCAACCAGATTGGGGCGGCGACCGGTCGCCGTGATCGGAACAATCCTCCCACCGATCAGTTCGGCTTTCCCCTCAACTCGGTAGAGATCATCAAGCGTCGCAGCCGTCTGAGGTGTGGTCGACATGACGGATCTCCTTCAAAACGCAGCCTGGCCGGTTCCCAATCTCCTCCCTCGGTCGGACTTCGTCAATCATACCATTGTCCGCGTCAATCGTACGATCGCGATCCTACACGACGGGACGAGAGCGGGAGCAAGTTCGCCGCACTCCAAAGCCTCCCGATTCCGTTTTCGACGCAACTCACCCGGCGCGGCAGACCGGCGTTGGGTTCTCTCGGTTTTTGATAGTCGGCCACGGCGGCTCACCCGATACAATGAGATCCTCAACCGCCCCGGAACGCGATGCCGTCCGCCAAGGATTTCGAACTGATGACTACTCATGTTGAACGATTCGGAAAAGTGCGCACGAAGATCGTGGCGACTGTGGGACCCGCGTCGCGTGCGCCGGAGACGCTTCAGAAGTTGATGGAGGCGGGGGTCGACGTCTTCCGGCTCAACTTTTCGCACGGGACGCATGATGAGCACGCCGAGACCCTCCGCTCGATTCGCTCGGTCGCGCATGACAGCGGGCGGTTGGTCGCGGTCTTGCAGGACCTCGGTGGGCCGAAGGTGCGGCTCGGGACGATCCCGGGAGACGAGGTCGAATGCCGGCTGGGCGAGACGTTCCGGCTGGTCGCCGAGCGCAGCTCGGACGATCCGCACGAGCTGACGTGCACGATCCCGGAACTGCCGCAGGACCTTCGCCCGGGCGCTTCGGTTTTGTTCGCTGACGGGACGGTGGCGATGCGGGTCGAGCAGGTTGACGGCAAGGGCGCGGACCTGCGCGTCACGCTGCCTGGCCGGCTTCGGTCGAAGCAGGGGATCAACGTCCCCGACGTGCCGTTGAGTCTGCAGGCGCTCACCGAGAAGGATAAACACGACCTCGAATGGACGGCGAAACACGAGGTGGAGTATGTCGGCCTGTCGTTCGTGCAGAGGCCGGCCGACCTCGTTGCACTGCGCGAGGAGCTCGACCGTCGCCACTGCCGGGCCCGGATCGTGGCGAAGATCGAGAAGCCGCTGGCGGTCGAGAACCTCGACCAGATCCTCCCTGAGACGGATGCCGTGATGGTCGCGCGCGGCGACCTTGGGGTGGAGATGGATGTTGCTCAGGTTCCCGCGATCCAGAAGCGGATCATCCGGGCCTGCCACCGCGCCCGCATCCCGGTCATCACGGCGACGCAGATGCTCAACAGCATGGAGACGTCGAACCGGCCCACGCGCGCTGAGGCGAGCGACGTGTTCAACGCGGTGCTCGACGGCAGTGATGCCGTGATGCTCTCGGGCGAGACGGCGGTCGGCTCGTACCCGGTCGAGGCGGTCGTGACCATGAGCCGCATCGCCGCCGAGGCCGAGCGGTTGCTGTTTAGCCCCGAGGCGCCTGTCGGGTTCGCGGCGAGTGCCCCTGCTTCCGGAATGTTTGGGGGGCGCGGTGGATGGGTTCAGCCAGTCACAGAGAGCGTTGTGGAGGCCGCCAGCCATGTGTGTGCAAGGCTTCACGCGGCCCTGTTGATCGTCGTGACCCACTCGGGCCGCACCGCGCTGGCGCTTTCCAAGCAACGGCACTCCTCGCCGACGCTCGCGCTTTCCGATAGCGACGACATCGCCCGCGCGATGAGTCTCTACTGGGGCGTGACCCCGCTGCATTTCCCCGGCGCCACCGACTCCGAGCGCGCGTTCGACTTCGCCCTCGACTGGGCCCGCGAGCGCAGACTCGTCAAGCCGGGCGACTACGTGGTCCTCGTACGCGGCACCATGCCTAACAGCCCGATCCATAACGGCGTCCTCGTCCGCGAAGTGGGCGCGTCTCCCACGGTGTGAGCGCTCGCTCAAGGGGTCTGAAGGCCCTGAAGTGCGATGGTTTTGCCGCAGCGGTCCCTCCTTTTTTACCCCCTATTCCGGTAATCTGGGTAAACCATGCAGAACTTCCCGCCCAGAATCGCCGATTTTACTTTGCGTCGCAAAGTTTTTGGCGCTGCCGTGTAGACATCCGCGATATCTTTGTCAACAATAGGCGAGGTTGGACGGACGTTGGGGCCTCCTGGTGGCGGAGTACCTTGGGGCGCGCAAGGAATGGCGTGCCGCCCGCCATCGGTTTGCCGCTGGAACTGGTTTGCCCATGACGACTTCCATGCCGGTTGCGCCGGTTCGGCAGAGCGAGTTTTTGGACGAGGCCCGACGGCGGGTCGAGAGTGCGCTTGCGCGGTATTTGCCCGAGTCCGGTGACAGCCTGGGTGTCCGCTGTCCGGAACGGCTCGGGCAGGCGATGAGCTATAGCCTGCTTGCCGGCGGCAAGCGACTGCGGCCGGTCCTTTGCTTGCTCGCGGCGGAGGCGTGCGGCGGAGAGCTCGAAGCGGCCCTCCCGGCGGCCTGCGCTCTGGAAATGGTGCATACCTATTCGTTGATTCACGACGACTTGCCCGCGATGGACGACGACGACCTGAGACGAGGTCGGCCGACGTGTCACCGGGCGTTTGACGAGGCGACGGCGATCCTTGCGGGCGACGGTCTGCTCACGCTGGCGTTTGAGGTATTGGCCAAGCACGTGCGGCCGCTGGAAGCGGCGGTCGGTTGTGTGCGGGTGCTCGCTGAAGCGGCGGGGCCGGAGGGGATGGTCGGCGGGCAGATGGCAGACCTTCAGGCCGAGGGGCGCGACGACGCCTCGCTGGAAGCGCTCGAGGCGATCCATCGCCGCAAGACGGGTGCCTTGCTCCGGGCATCACTCCGCATGGGAGGAATCGTGGCGGGAGCGAGTGAGCTTGCTCTCAACGCGCTCGACACGTACGGACACGCGGTGGGATTGGCATTCCAAATCATTGACGACCTGCTCGACGTGCAAGGCGACGAAGCGAAGCTGGGCAAGCGGGTTAACAAGGATTCTCAGTTAGGAAAGTGGACCTATCCCGGTTTACTGGGTATCGAAGGGAGCCGTCAGCGCGCGCGCCAACTGGCCGATGAGGCCGTCGAGGCGCTCGTGCCGCTGGGTTCACGCGGTGAACGGTTGCGGGCCTTGGCCCTGGATCTTTTGGAAAGGGATCGCTGATGAGCAGCACGATGTTGCCGAGGATCGGGTCGCCGGCCGACCTGAAAACCCTCTCCGAGAAGGAGCTCGAACAGCTTGCAGCCGAGATGCGCGCGGAACTCATTGGCGTGGTCGGCCGCCGGTCGGCCCACTTCGCGAGCAATCTCGGTGTGGTTGAGTTGTGCCTCGCGCTTCATATCGCGTTCGACTTCACCCAGGACCGCCTTATCTGGGACACAGGCCACCAGATTTACCCCCACAAGCTCATCACCGGCCGCGCTGACCAGTTGCACACGATCCGGACCAAGGGGGGCCTGATGGGCTACCCCAATCCGGCCGAGAGCGCCTTCGACCTCTTCATGACGGGCCACGCCGGCTGTGCTCCCTCGACCGCCCTGGGCCTGAAAGCCGGCGATGACCTCGTCGGCCACCCCGAGCGCCATTCGGTCGCCGTGATCGGCGACGGCGCGTTCCCGTCGGGCATCGTCTTCGAGGCGCTCAACAACGCGGGCGGCCTGCGCAAGAAGTTCCTCGTGGTCCTGAACGACAACAAGATGTCGATCTGTCCGCGCGTCGGCGGCCTGGGCTACTATCTCGACAAGGCGCGGATGACGCCGACGTACAACGATTGGAACAAGCGAGTCCGCAAGCTCTTGCCGTCGATCCCCCTGTTGGGCGATCAGGCCGACCGCTGGTTCCAGCAGTTCAAGGACGCGATCAAGGCCTCGATCCACGACGGCGGCATGCTGTTCGAGGAACTGGGGTTCGCCTACATCGGACCGATTGATGGGCACGACCTGCACGGTTTGCGGACCTACCTCGAGAAGGTCAAGGGGATGGACGGCCCGGTGCTGCTCCACGTCCTGACCGACAAGGGGCACGGCTTCGCGCCGGCCGAGCAAGACCCGGTTAAGTTCCACGCCCCCGCGCCGTTCCAGCAGGCCGAGGACGGGATCATCCCGCTCAAGACCTCCTCGCGCCGGGCTTACACCGACGCAGTGAGTGCCGCCCTCTACGAGATCCTGTCCCGTGACTCGAAGGCCGCGGTGCTCACGGCCGCGATGTGCGAGGGGAACAAGCTCCAGAAGATCCGCGAGTCGTTTCCGAACCAGTTCTTCGACGTCGGAATCTGTGAAAGCCACGCGGTCGCCTTCGCCGCCGGCATGGCCAAGGCGGGCGCAAAACCGATCGTGGACATCTACAGTACGTTCCTTCAGCGCTCGTTCGACCAGATCTTTCAGGAAGTTGCGCTCCAGAACCTGCCGGTCGTCTTCACACTCGACCGCGCCGGGCTCGTCGGTGCCGACGGCCCCACACATCACGGCACGTACGACCTGGCCTATATGCGGATCTTTCCGAATATGGTGGTCATGGCGCCCGGCGATGAGAAGGACGTGGCGCCGATACTCGAGTTCGCCATGGGCCACGACGCCCCCGTGTCGATCCGGTATCCGAAGGCCAACCTCGAAACGATCGACCGTGAGGTGCAGCCGATCGAGCTCGGTCAGGCCGAGATCCTGGAGTGGGAAACCGACGGCATGTTCCTGGCCTGCGGCACTCTCGTCGGTACCTGCCTCCGCGCGGCCGAACGGCTGCGGCAGCAGTATGGGTTGCGAGTCGGCGTGGTCAACGCCCGGTTCGCCAAGCCGCTCGACAAGGCCACGGCGCTCAAGGCGATCGAAGAATGCGGCTTCGTGGTGACCGTCGAGGAAGGCTGCCTGCACGGCGGCTTCGGCTCCGCTGTGCTCGAAGCGGCGAACGACGCCGGGCTGTCGACCGCACACGTCCGCCGGCTCGGCCTGCCCGATCACTTCGTCTTGCACGCCGAGCGCGAGGAGCAACTCGCCGAGGTCGGCCTGGATGTTGAGGGCATCACCCAGGCCGCCCTGGACCTGGCGCGGACGGTGGGGCTCACGTCGGGCGTCGAGGTGTTCGCGGGCGAGGGCTCTCAGGTGGGGTGATGCGGGAAAGTCGGAGTCCTTGCGGGCTCGCGGGGCGGCGATCACGCCGCTCTCGCGTCTTCCCAGGGCATCCCGCGCGCTCGTCGAATTGACGGCCGGGTTCGTATAGGGAACAATAGTTTCGTGGGCACGGCCTTCCGGGTTCGGCCCGACGCGGACCTCCCTCCTACCGCCCAGGGTTTGCCCTCCGACTCTCTCCAGGCGTGAGCCATGAAGCGTACGTTCGCCGTCGTGATCCTCCTGGCCGCCCTGGGCGTGCTCTGTAAGCTCGCTTTCAAAGGCGCGCCTCCGCGAGTCGAAACGCGTTCGAACGATCCGGACACCCCCGCCGCGCTCGATCCCGAGGCCCAACTTCGCGCTCGCTACCAGGCGCCGCAGGATCGTGCCCTGGTCGAACGCTCGCTCGAAAAGTATCGTCAGACGGCCGTCGCCATCGAGCGGACCGACGGACTTCGGGGACTGGAGCTGCTCGATCGGCTCGACCTCGAGGCGATCTTCCTTTACGAGAAGCACCCCAACGACTTCCGCCGGCTGCGCGACACCCTGACGGATGATGCGGCGGCGGACGTCCTGCTCCACTGGCGTGAATACTTCGGCCTCAAGCGAGTTGACGACACCGATCGCTCTCTCCTGATTGCCGAGATCGCCCGGCTGTCGACCGCCCAGCGCAAGGCGGCCGCCAAATTCCCCAATGCCTTGCCCTTGATCCTGGCCGAGCCAACCGGCGTGACCGATCTCATCGAGCGCTGGGCGGACGACGAGCATGAGCTGGCCGATGCCCTGGCCGTGCTCTCGTTCATCAACCTGGAACCCGGCGCCACGGACTTGCGAGCGGCCTTGAGGACGCTCGACGCGCACGGCCCGGTCGCCCTCGAGGCGTTTCGGGTGCAAGGGCTCGACGGCTTTGCTCTGGTCAGCCTCTACGGACCGGTCATCGCCGCGCTCGGTCCGGCGCTCCCTCTCGACCAAACCCTGATCCTGCTCCGCGTCAACTCCGAATACGTCGACGAGCTCCTGCGCAGCCACGAGCCGGAGACCGTTGCCCAGCACCTGCGGCACGTTGCGGCCGAGGGGTTGACCGAGGCGGTCGGTGGGAGCACTCAGGCTCTGCGGCTGGTCGTCGAGCACGGCGCTCGGGGTGAGCGGGCCCTCGTCCAGGCAGGGGCGGACGCGGCCGACGTCGTCTACGGCGACTACGCCGACGAGACGCTTCGTAACCAGGCGGTCGAAGCCATTGCGGAGCACGGTTCGATGGCCCTGGCCATGCTCGATAAGTACGCAGCAGACTCCGACTTCCGCGACGTCCTTCGAACCTATGGCGCCGCGGCGATCCCGCCGATTGCCCGGGCGGACGGCGGCCCGGAGACGCTCGCGGTGTTGCGCTCCAAGCCGAAGCGCTCTTTCAGCGAGACGCTGGCGCTCTCGGTCCTATTCCTCTCGGGCGAGAACGGCCAGGCCACGATCCAGACCATCAAGAAGGACGGCCTCGAGCGTGTTGCAGAGCTCGATTCGAGCGAGGTTTCGTTTTACCAGTTCCTCCCGCTGTATGACGTGCTGCACCTAGGCAATGTCTTACGGCGGGGTCAGACCCCCACCTCCGGCGAGGCGGCATGGGCGCTGATCGACGGCTGTTTCGTGGTGGCCGACGGTTTGAGCCTCCTGGTGCTCCAGCCCGAGGGGGTGGCGGCTTCCGAGGCTGCGCGTGCGGAGGTGAAAGCCGCAACGCGTGAGGTGGCCAAGCTGGCAGGCCGCGAGCTGGCCGAGCAGGGGACCGAGGCGGCGACCCAGCGTCTCTCGAAGTGGTGGGCCATCCGCGCCGCTGGCGGGACGTATCAGGTGCTGCGCCGCGTCCCCGAGCTGTTGCCTCGCCTGGGGTTGGGCGAGGCCACCGAGCTCGCACGTCCCTTGTGCGCTCGCGCGGGCTTCCGGCTGAGCGCGTGGAAGCCGTTGCGGTTTCTCAAGAACGGCGAGGAGATCGTGCTTCGCGTTCCCGCCGAGCGCGGGCTCAAGTATGTCGTCGCGCAGGGTGTTCAGGCGACCGTCGGCATTGTCGCGTACCAGAAAATGGAAGAGCATCTGGCGAGTCGAAGACCCGGAAATCGTTAGAGCACTTAACGGTTGGGTTGCACGCGATCAGCCAACGATGGTCCTCGCTCGACATCACGCCCGGCTCCCGAACGTGCCTTTACGTTACGGGAATGGGAAAGCTTGCTCTCTCTCCACAAAGGCGGGCGGGAGTAAGAGTGCCGTGGCGTACGACGAAACGTGCAACGGAGACAGAGGGCCGCTCGGCGCGTCCCGAAACGGCGCTTTCAACGCCCCACCCCGTAGGGTCCCCCGACTGCCGGGGGAATACCGCCGGGGCGATCGCCTGCGCGCATCGAATCGCATACGGTAGGAACCGCCGATCGTTCTCGATATCATAGTTTCGGATACGGGACGCCGCTGTGAGCCTGTCGGGGGCATTCAACGATGGCACGCTCGCGTAGGATCTTTGGCCCACTCTTCTACGTCACGCTTGCCATCGGAATCGTCGGAACGCTCTTCGCGGCGTGGCTTCAGTTCAAGACGCGAACGTCCGCGTGGGCCGAGCCACAACGGATCAACCCACAGGAACGCGTGGCGGCGATCGGCCCTCGCGTGACGTCGGGTGAATCGGCGGACCGAGTCGAAGCGATCCACGCGCTCAGAGAAGCCCTCAGGGAATTCCTCCCGACCGGCGAAGGGCGTGAGGCGCACGACAAGGCGGTAGCTCTGCTCCGCGAGGCCTTGCACGAACCGGACCCATTCGTGGCGACCGCGGCCGCGGATGTGCTCGGAGACCTGGGTGAATCCGCGCGGCCGGCCGTTGACGATCTCGTCGCGACCCTGCAGTCCGAAGACCCGGAGCTGCAAGCCGCCGCGGCAAAGGCTCTCCTCCGTTTTGGCGGAGACCTCCAGCAGACCGCTATCCGTACCCTGGCCATGACACTTGCCGAGCCTCGGCCGATCCTCAATCGCCAGTCCCTGGTTGAGGCCCTGCGCACCGCGGGCGTGCCGGGTGAAGACGCGGCGATTCAGGCCCTTGTCAGCCTCCTCGCGAATGACGACAACGGCGTGCGTAAGGATGCCGCGAGCTGCTTTCCCCTGCTGGCAACCGCCACAGCGCGGATCTTGCCGGCACTGGATCCCTTACTGCACAGTCCGAAGCCCGACGTGCGCAACGACGCCGCGCTCGCTGAGATCCAGTTGCTCGACCCCGAAACGAACCCGAGCACACTCGTCGCGACGATCCTCGCCGATAGAGTCTGCGACCCGTCACGCGCACTGAAGCAAAGGACGGACGCCCTCTCGGCGCTGTATGGGTTTGACGTGGAGTCGGTCTTTGGCGGTATGGGAACGACGAATGTTGAGTTCCCCGCGGGATCTCCCAAGCCCGCCGCCTTGCGGCGGTGCGGCCTCGAGCTGGCGCGGCAACTCGCGGACGAAGACGTCGACGTACGTCAGGCCGCGGCAACACTACTGCACGGGATTGATGCCGAGAGCCTCGCTGGGGTGGACGACGAAACACCGCCGTAACCCTCGTTCGCGAGGACAGCCACGGCCCCGCGTTCTCGAGATCCCGGAGGACATGCCCTATCGCCGGCGGTTCATTTCCATGGAAGCGCGCTCGGAAGGCAACGAAGTCTACGTCCTTCACGAGGTCTTTAGAAGTTGCACCAGACGACTTCGACCATCATGCGCTTTTGCTTACCGCCTGCCGCCTGATTCGGCAGGGTGAATTCATGTCGCGTCCAATCGCGAAGCCGCCAGTCATACAGGTGTGATCGATACCCCGACAGCATGACCCGACCCTGGCACGCGAGGATTGTTTCCAGCAGAGTTTCATGCTGCTTGACGCACATCTCAAACGAATACACGTCATCCGTCGCCCGTGTCTCGCCGAGATAGGGCGGGTCCAGATAAAACAGTGTCCGGCTGCCGTCTTGCTGACGGATCACGTCCACTGCGTCCCGATTGAGGATGGACACCCTCTTGAGCCGCGCATGTACGTTAGCGAGCCCTTCGATCGCGTTCAGCCACGCGCTCGCCTGTTCGTTCATTCCGCGTCGCGTTCGCATCCGGCTCAACGGTGCGAAGCTGCGCATTCGGCCGGCGAGGGATTGTCGGCAATGCACGAAAAACCACACGGCGTCCTCGACGGGATCAGCGCCATGGGATTCGGCCGCGAGTCGCCATTCCGCCTCGGAGAACGGCATTGCCGAAAGCACTCGGGTAAAGCGAGCGAATGAATCCTCACCTTGGAGCACGCGCCAGAAATTGGTAAGCCGTCCGTGAATGTCGTTTACGACTTCACTGATGCCGGTCGGATCATTCACCAGCAAGACCGACCCGCCCCCGAAGTAGGGCTCGCAGTAATGCAGCCAGCCCGGATCGTTGACGTCAGGAGCATTCGGGTTATTGCATCGTGCCGGCATCTTGGCAACGATCCTCTCGGCAAGGTAATGCTTGCCACCATGCCATTTGAGAGGCGGCGAAACGCGATCTGATGCATCGGCCATGCGTGGCACCTTGAGCGACGACAGGTATCCTACCCGGCTTTCGGCAGCATGTTAAAGATTGGCTGATACGTCTCTAGCGCTTTAATCTCAAATAGACGAAGATCCACGCCATACACATCTTCTGGCATCACGAAGTCAACTGTGATCTCTTCCGGAGAGGGAGACCAGAAGTGGTTCCCCACTGCCGACAGAACGCGGCTATCCTGAAAAATACTGACGCCCGAACGTAGGTTCTCGGATTGGCTCAGAAATAGATAGCGGTCTGGCTCACGCAACGAGAAGACGCCCTCGGAGGCCGGCACCTCGTCAAGTCGAACATCCGACAGGTGTCCTGGGGTGTGCCAATGGGGCTTACGTTTCAGGATATCAAGATGAGCCAATTGATCTGCATCGGCCTTGGGTCGCAACCGAACGTTCTTTCGTAGGTGAAGCGCCGCCAATCGGTAGTCGACGGCATCTCCTGCTTGTCCGAGCCGGGCGACATTCTCGTCGAAGGCTTTGCCAACATCAGGATCGGCCAAAAGGTCGTCGTAGCTTGCGTCATAGCGGTACGTCAACTTGGCAAATGCAAGCTCGGCAGGAATCAGGAACGGGTGGAGATCCCGTTTGTGCTTCCTGGTCGTTTTGATCGGGAATCCGCCTGCTTTCCTGAGGCAAAGGAGCCGACGACAAATTGCCGCGTGCGAAGCGCCAATGCCGAGTTGCTGGCATCGTTCAACAAACTGAGCCGCCAACTGCGGGTCTGCCAGGGTGCGATCAATGGAATACCCATCGTGGACCTGCGCAAAGGCATCGATGATGGTATCGTCTCGCGACTTGTCCGGAGCCAAAGGCGCGATCATGATGGGACGATTGGCGAACATCACCCCAACCGTGCCCACAGCCGAAAAAGCTCCAAACGCTGGACGTGAAATCGGCCGGATCGTGCTGCCCAGGATTCGGCTGATCTTCAGTTGATCTAAGTCGTTCATGTCAGTCGTACTTTGAGATAAAGTGAATGGCGTTGTTAAAGACGACCGCGACAGCACCCTGGTTCGTTTTCTTTCCCATTCGTTTCAGGAAGTTCGCCAACTCACCTATCTTCGCCTGGTCTTCAACGTCTTCTCGTCTTGCAAGACTCTGGATCATGATTGGCGCGTCGGTCAACAGTTGGCCGCCATTCTCGTCATCACGCCAGATGCCACATAATTCGCTAAAGCCGGTCGCCCCGCCGTAGAGCTTTCCCATCAAATCCAAGGCTTGGGAGGCCCACTCAGCCTGATCCTTGAGCCTCGTCTTATCGCGGGCGTGACTCGGGACAAAGAGGATGACACAATCGTCCGCGAGTCCAAACCGAATGCGGCCCTTGAGCCAATCTGAAAATGAAGGATCAGCCTCTGTGGTTGTGACCTTTGCTTTCGACACGGGCCTGCCCCTTAATCGTATCACGGGAGTCAATTGACCGTATCCGACCCCGCTTTGGTCCAGAAGGTGCATGCCAAGAATTCTTCGCGCCCCGGGCGGGGAGTACGACTACCTATTACCATCTTGAATCTTACAACGCGATTCGAGCGAGCGCAAGAGTTTAGCTTGGCGATTTGGGGGAATACGCTAATTTGGATTTCGTGTCAACCGTACGGCGCCATCATGGAAGAGGCTATCGTCGGAACGCCGCTGGCGAGGTCAGATTGCCGCGTCTGGTTCGGCGTCTCAACCGCCGCTCTCGGATACACATCCAAGAAACTCCAGGACGCGCATTTTAGGGTCGTTCGATTCCACGGTAACTCGCTCGGAAGCGAGCGAAAGAAGCGTCCCGGCGTCTCTCGCTTAGCGGACGATTCGGTTCCAGAGAATCGCACTGGGGAAGCCAGTGAATTGCGTGTCCTGGAGTTTCCGCGGGGTATTTTTCGTCTCATAATCCTCATAATGCAAGCGCGCGACGTTTGCTGATGCCGAGATCACATAGCTCCCCCAACGCCCATGTCCCGAAGAGTTCGTGCGGCTCGCCATCGCCTCCATGCTCTACGGAATTGAGGCACCGGCTTCAGGAACTTCCAAGACATCAACACGGCCCCTTTCCACGTTAGCCGCAATCGCGTGGTTCCCGCTTCCGGATGATAGTACCCGCCGTCAATCCAGGCCAAGCGTTCGAGACGACCGTCGTGCACGAGTCTCGCGATCGGGTCATCGATCCCCACCTCGACCCGACCCAAGGGCACGGCCCGTAGGTTATGAATCTCGTGGAGCAGACGGGTGTCTCGGACCTGGGGAAATGCCATGGAGCCCGGACGTGAACGAGCGCTGGGCAGAACTCCTGGAAACGTGCTGTTACTCGTGGAGAAGTGCGTTCCGTCGGTGTACTCGGTGCGAAAGACCAGCGTCAGACTCACCAACTTCGGGGCGATCGAAGCGATGACCCGGGCCTGAGCGTAGGTGGTAGGATCTTCGAAGAGCGCGATGTAGCCAGCGACTTTCGTGGGCCCTGATCCTGCGCGCCGTCCAAAGCGCCCGCGAAGCTGAAAGCCAAGCGCACATAGAGTCGGCTCCGTCTGCTGCAACTGATTGACAACCACCAGAGGCAAGGCCGGCGTGTTCAACTCGAATGGCTCATAGTCAACGGCGGTTTCGACCCAGTGCGTCCTGTGCAGGTTGATGGGTACCACGACCCAAGGCGTCATGAGGCCGACGAGCAACACCACGTACCCCACGCTGGTGTCACCCGTCTGAAACGCGGCCAAAAGGATCGCAGCGACGAGAACGAGCCCCATCAGGTACTGGATCGAAATCACGCGAGGAGGCACGGCATCGGGTCTCCAGAGAGCATGACACGGTCTCGCATCGTCGGCGATGCCCAGCGCCTGGGATGTCGTATCACAAAGGTCGGCGATTCTCCACCTGGAACCGTGCAGACGCCGCAGCAGCGTCGATCCCGAGAAACGGCAGACGATACCGCTCTACGAAGTTTTGAAGTTGCGCGTTTCGTGTGCACAACACACAAATGCGAACACCGCATCGTCAGTTGGAATTCGCTCCGCGAACGCACGTGCTGTCGCCTAGCGAACGACGACGATCGATGCCCGAACGCTGGCGAGCCACGCTCATCGCGACTTGGGGGCCGATGGAATTCTCTGCCGCTCGCGACTTCAAACAGCGCTTGATTCGGGATGGTCCAGCCGCAGACCTCCTTCACCAGCCGCTCGAGGCGGCTGGGGTGTGCGCCTGTAATTGCATCGAATCAGCAGGGTGCAAGTCCTTGCCGGGGTGTTCTGGCATCCCGTAACCAAAGGTAACTGCGTCGCCGCGAGGCGGGGTGGAGAGCAACTGGAGGTGAACGATCAGTCCGAAACGCAAGTGAACTCGATTCGGCACTCCGTCGTGGCGAGCCTGCACCCCATAGGCGAAG
>DAIDJG010000156.1 GCA_027451445.1 Singulisphaera sp. | reverse complement strand
GACCCCCCTGACATGAGCTTCCTGGAGGGCCAACGCGAGCTTGCCGACAATCGCCGCCATCTGCCGTTGCGGGCGGTCCTTGCGGTCGCCAACGAAGTCGGCCAGTGTCGTTCCCTCGATAAACTCCATCGTCAGGTAATGAACGTTCTCAATCTCAGCGACGTCGTAAACCTTGCACAAAGAGGGGTGGTCGAGTCCGGCGGCCGCCTCGGCTTCGCGGTGGAAGCGTTCGAGCACCTGGCGGCTCTCGGAACCGCTGATGTGCGCAACCTTTAATGCCACCTTGCGCTTTAGACGTGTATCCTCGGCCAGATAGACCGATCCCATCCCCCCCGCGCCCAGGCGCCGGACGATGCGGTAGCGGCCGAACTGCTCGGGGAGCTCCTGGAGGGTGTTGGCCTGGCCGCGTTTCCGCTCCCCAGTCGTTCGCAAACCCGAGCGCGACTTCGAGCGGAACGAGAGCGACGACCGGCCCGAGGCGACGAGCCGGCGCAACTCCTCGACCTGGGCCGGAAAGCGCCGGGCGTACTCGTCGAGATCCACCGTCGCGCCGAACTGCTCGCGGACCTCGTACTCGGCCTGAATCAAGTCGGCCGAGACGTCTGCAGGGTTGCCTAGCTCCGGATACTCCTTCAGGTACGATTCGAGGCTCAGGCGGTTGCCACGCTCCCACTGGCGTTCGAGGTCGATCTTCACCATCTCGCACAGTGCGGGGAGCCGCCACGAGCTTGAGGGTGGAATGCGGCGTGCCTTTTCGGGCAATAGACTCGCGTCCCACCGCTCGTCAAACTCGACAAGCCAGGCTTCTAACTCCTGGCGGTCCTGGTCCGAAAGGTCAGCGAGTCCATGATTCGGCGCCGGCATCTTCGACCTCCGCGACAACTCGTGACCGCCGAAAACTGACAGTCTCAACATTAAGATTGCGCTGCGGGCAAGAAGTGTAACATCGGTTCGCGCATTTTGTAACAACGTCCCGCAACTGAGCTAGGAACAAGCGAAAAACCTTGGCGACATAAGTCGTTTAGGCAACAGGGCTTAGATCGCGTCTGCACCGTAAGTCCTAATTGGCGAATTAGTTATGGCGACGACGAAAATACCTGTGTTCTAGCTCTGTTGCGGACCGTTGCATTTTAACCGGCGGTTCGTCTTGGCGGAATCGCACGCCGAGACCAGCGAATGGCTTGGAGATCCTAACAAAAGAGGGGGGACTGGCCTTGAGTCCTCCAGGTGCCTGCACCCTTTTGTGAGGTTTCGCCAGTCTCATCTCCATGGGTCATGGTTTGCCGAAGCGAACCACCCGCCTTGTGAGCAGCCAGCCGCCATCGATGACGAAAAACTTACCACTCAAAAATCGCGCGGAACCCCGGAAAACACCGCGTCGAATCACCATCGGGGGTGGCAAAAGCTAACATGTTACCCGGAGCATATAGAGTAGGGAGACGTGCAAGTCCCGGATCTCTACGTTGTCCCGGGCAACGGATCCCGGCGCCGTTCCGATTCGACGGTGGCTCATGAGTCTTTCGCTTCACGGCAAGGCACAGCCTTGTCGCGCAGGGGACGCTACTGCATGCAAGGGGATACGAACCATGGGGCACGCACACAGCGCACATTCGACGCACATTACGGCACGCTCGAACGCGCGTCGTTCACGGAAAGGTGGCGCTGGCTACGAGCGCGCGCAACGACGAGTCGGTCGCGACGACCGCCCAAAACGAGCGTGCGCATGTGCGCGGCTTATTCGGTAATTCGGAACCCCAAGGCTAACAATGGGTTCCGAATGACCGAATGGGCGATTTGGCCGACTATCCGGAAGGTCAAGGGGGACAGGGGGTTATGACAGCACACGCGATATTAGGTGTAAAATGACGAATACAAGATCCGCGGACACGGGAATGGAGTGAGAGATTGGCTCCGCGCGCCTTCGTCGCGATTTGGTGGCATGCCATGCGTTCAACATTCCCGGTGAATGCGCGGGCGAGGATCCGCTGTCCCGGCAGCTTCATCCGGTTTCCAATCGGGTCCGGCAACTGATCGTGGACATTCGGGAATTCAGAATCGCTCGAGGTCGTCCCGATCGAGATGCCAGTTATTTCCGAGCTCACTTCCAAGATCGTTTCCAGATCGTTTCCGAATCGGGCGGCGATCTCAAGAACTCGGAAATCGGCCGTCCTCGTAGCGAGTGGGAGGGCAGGGAGAACCAGAGCCTCGCCCTTGATCCAGACCTCGACCCCTCGGGAACAGGGCAATCCAATCGCCATCCATCGTTCACATTACATATAAGCCGAATCAGCCGCGAAAGGTTTTTCCCTTTCTGCCGTTGTACGCCGTGGGTTAGGATACGCTTCGGAATTCCTCTGTTCGGCAGCTTTTGAGGCACCGTGCTCATGGCGGGCGACCCCCCAAAAAAATCGCGGCCGGGCTGGCGAGGGGGTGCCTCTCCCGCCCCCTCCGCAGCGAAGAGCGGCTACAAATGGACGGATCGCACCACACCGGTTGTGGGGCCGAAACGCCCGGCCGCTCGCTTTTGGCTGATCCTGAAGGCGGGGCTCGGCTGCGTCGCCGCCGTCGCGGTGATTGTCTGGCTGATCATCCTGCTCGGCCCTTCGCATCCCGCGGCACTCGTCGTGGTCGAGGCGGATTATGCGACGAACCTGGCGGTTCCTCATCACGTCTATGGCGCTTCAGGCGCAAAAGGTTTGGTGCGCCTGGCCCAGCAGCGGAAACGCTTCTCCGTGTTCCCGTCGCCGAGGCTCCGACTCGTCTCGACCAACCGCCTCGAACGGGCCGACCAGTGGGACGCGCTCCTCGAACGGGTCAAGAAAGAGGTCCACGAGCGGACCGTCGTCTTCTACCTGGCGCTCCACGGGGCGTCGGACTCGAAAGGGGCGTACTTCCTACCCAATCAGGCCGCGAAGCCCTCGGATCGTCTCGATCTCCAGAACGTGATCGCGTCGATGAGCTCGCTGCCGGCCGACAAGAACAAGGTCCTCATCGTCGAAGGGGCCGGCATCCCGGCGGACTGGCGGCTCGGAATGCTGGAGAACGGTTTTGTCCGCCAGCTCGTCGAGCTCGAGCCTGAGATTGCCAAGGTCAAGAACCTGTGGGTCCTGAGCGCCAGCGATGTCGGTCAGCGCTGCTGGGTCTCGGACGGTCTGGGGCGGACCGTTTTTTCCCAGTACGTGGTCGAAGCGCTGAAGGGAAAAGCCGCGGGTTCTGACGGACAGATCAACCTCGACGAGCTCCATCAGTACGTGCGCGGACAGGTCCGCGCCTTCGCGTGGCAGGCTCGCGGCGCCTTTCAGGACGTGCTGCTCTTGCCTCGGGTGAACGCAACCGGTCAGGCACGCGATGGCGAAGCGATGCGCCGCGCGGCGCGTTCGGTTTTCCTGGCAGCGGCGAGTCGTGCCGTAGGCGACGAGACAGCGTCGTCCACCGCGTCCTCGAATCGCGACTCGCTCTGGAAAGACTTCAGTACGCTGGCCCGGTCGGTTCCCCAGCCCGCCGTGTATTCTCCGCGCCGCTGGCGCGATTATCGCGCGACGCTGATCCGCTACGATGAATTGCTGCGCGCGGGCGCGGGCGACGCGGCGCAGGTGCTGGAAAGCCGGCTGGTGACGTTGCAAAGGGCGATCAAGAACGATCGCTTCCTGACATTGCCGGCGTCGGCGGAAAACACCCTCGGAATGAACGCCGCTCAGGGAGGTCATGTTGACTTCAGTGCTCAACCCCCGGAGTTCACGGCGTTTTGGAGCGCACCCGACTCAGAGCTCAGCGCACTTTGGCGGAATCTGCAAAGCAGCGCCGGGACCATCGAGAACGGCCAGCCGGCGTTCCGATCGCGCATCGAGGATTTTCTGCTGCGGCAGGCGGGCGTCGATCCGGTCACGCGCATTCCGCTCGCGAAGGTCCGGGTTCAGGCCGTGAAAGGGAACAGTCGCCCTCAGCCGGCTGAGATCCATTTCCTCCAGATGGTGGCGCAGCGAATTCCTCTGGGGAAACGTCCTCCGCACTACTGGGCGCGGGTCACGCAAGCGCTCGAAGTGCGGCGAACGGCAGAACGCGCGGCCCTGGCGACTGTCGAGACCCCTCGCGAGTATGCATATGCCGAACAGGTTCGTCCGTGGATCGCGTCGCAAATTGAAAAGGCGGACGTCGCGCGGCGCGACGGCGAAGACCTGCTGTTCGCAAGCGAGGAATCCGCCTGGCAAGACGCTGGGCAAGCGTCGAGTGAGGCAACGCGGTTGTATCAGCAAGCGGCCCAGCGAGCCTCCAAGGTGCGCGCGGCCCTGGCGGTTCGCGACCGGGCGCTGGCCGACTTGCCCGGCTACTCCCGCTGGCTGCCGCGCCGGCGGTCGACGGAGCTGAACGATGACCTTCCCAAGATGGTCCAGCAGCTCTGGTCCGTCACCCACGACCTCGTTCAGTCGCTCGCGGATCGACGGGACGACTCCGACCTGGGCCCCCTGGAAACAGCGACCAAGGAGCTGTCGGACGGCCTGGCGCAACTTGAACAAAGCTTCGAGCGTGAAGTTCAGGACATTGAGCGGAACCGAGGCGCCGAGGATTGGGACACCTCCACAGCGGCAGCAGCCGTAGCGTACGCCGCGACGGACGACCTACCGCTGCGCAAGACGATCTGGAAGCGGCTCGAAAACATTCAAAAGAAGGATGAGGAAATCGCCCGTACGCTCCAGAAGGGGCCGGCCGAAACCGTCCCGGAGCCATCGAAAGATGCGCTGGCTGTAACGCGACAGCGTGCGAGCCTGGAAGGGTTGATGGCGTTGGCGGCGCTGGGGCGTCGAGGGTTCGAGGAGACCGCGACCCGGTTCAAGTGGAACTACCAGGAAGCGATCGGCCGGATCGGCGAGGCCGAGGATCGCAACACGAGAGCGGCGGACCTCGGCTCGGTAGGCGAGTTTCTCGGCCTGCGCTGGCGCGAGATCGCCGGCGCAGTGGAGCAAGCCCTGATTGTCGAGGAATCGAAGCCCGAAATCGCGGCCCGCACCGCGCGCTGGCGCGAGGCCGACCGCGACTCTCGGCTCGCCTTCACCGATGTCTCATCGGCTGCGGAACCGGTGCCCGAAGCAACCGCACGGGCCCGCAAGTTCCAGGTGCACAACCTGCTGCTCTGGATGGCCAACCGCTGCTGGCAGGATCATTGGTGGGACGTCGAGCCGGAGAATACACCGTACTACCAGGTTGCCGGCATGAAGTATGTCGACGATGCGCTCGAATTGGTCCCGCAAAGTCCGGACGCGGCGGCAATGCGACAGCGACTCGAAGGGAAAGACCGGCTCGCCTTCGAGAAGCCAGAGCCCATCGTCCTGACGAGCGAATGGGAGCAAGCGCTCTCGTACCGGCTCGTGGAATCGGGCAATGTGCCGCGGGGGATCCCGGTCGTGTCGCCTACGGCCGGCCCGTTTCTGGAGCTCGAACAGGGCAACACCGACCGGATGTTGCCCATTCGGCGGGTCGAAAAAGAGAAGGGCCAGGCCGAGCAAGTCCACACACTTCGAATGTCGAGCCCCGCCCTGCGCGAGGCGGAACGCGACCCGAAGAAGGCGACGAAACCGCGCATCGAGACGTCGTGGATCGCGATGCAAGGGTTCTTCCGAGGCCAGCCGATCCCCGGGCGAACGCCCGTCGAAATTCACTTCGTGCCCGAAAAGGTGGCGATCGAGCCGCCTGCTCCGGAGGGACTCGCGAGCGTGGCCGTGCGGGCCGACAGGGAAATGGTCGAACGCTACGGCGAAGGGAGTGGATCGATCGCCATTATCCTCGACTGCTCCGGCAGCATGGGCTACGCCGAGAAGTTCGAGGACGCCAAGAAGGCCCTCGCCGACGTGCTCCGATCGGTGCCGCCGGGCACGAAGCTTAGCCTCTGGACCTTTGGGCAAACCCGAGCAGGACGCCTCCCCCGAGACCTCGAAAATGCCGCGTCTCCAGATGATGCCGCCGACGCCAAGGACCCGACCCGGACCATCAGCAACTTGCGCAAACCCTCGCGCTGGGACCCGAGCCAGTCCGACGCGCTGAAAGCACAACTCGATCGGGTCTGGCCGTTTCATGGCACGCCCCTCGTTGAGGCGATGGTGAAAGCGATGGGTGACCTGGCCAAGGCGCGGGGATTCAAGTCGCTCGTGGTGTTGACGGACGGTAACGACTCGGAGTTCGAAAAGAAGTATCCGGGGACCGATATTCCTTCGTACCTGCGCCGGACGTTTTCGCAGAGCGGGATCATGGTGAACATGATCTGTTTCAAGGCAGACGAAAAGGAGTTGATTACGGCGAAGAAGCAGTTCGAGTCTGCGGTGAAGCAGCTCGACCCTCCCGGCATGTTTTATACGGCGAAGGATTCACTTCGACTGGTATCGCTGCTCCGCCATTCGCTAAGACAGAAACTCGTCTGCCGGATCCTGGGTGCCAACGGGGCCGAGGTTGGCGAGATCGACGTCACCGCGCAAGATGCGGCCGAGCGCTGGTGGACCAAGGGGCTGGACCCCGGCTCGTACCGTCTCCAGGTCGTCGCCGATCGGGCCTACCGCCGCGACCTCGACGTGGAGCCGGGCCAACGCCTGATCGTCGAGCTCAGCCCCGGCGCCGATGGTGGACTGGTCTTCGAGCGCGCGGCTTTCGGCGACGAATCGCGTGCGAAGGAACCGCCCCTGGAAAAGAACCACTGGCGGCTCTCGGTGCTCGAGAACCAGGCCGAGTCTGGGGGGCGCCGTCTTCAGGTCTGCGCGGCGTTTGAGCCCTTGACCGTGGGTGACGGCCCCTTGCGCCACGTCAAACCGCGCCGCAGTTGGTTCGAGCTGGCACCGGCAACAACCAACGACGCACCCTTCACCGTCCAATGGGGCGAGCGCGGCTACTTCCCGGCGCCCGTGTGGCAATTCGACGTCCCTCAGTGGATCAACGACGCCGATGGAAGCGGCCTTGCGCGGGGGGTCTTGAAGCTCTGGTGGAGCCTGGAGCAAGACGTGACTGCGTCGGCCGTCTTGACGCGGCCGAAGCACTTCGCAACACCGTCCGACGTCACCCGATTGAAGGTGCCCGTCGAGGACGAACAGACTGTGGAAGTCGAGAGCATCAGCGCGGAAGAGCACTACATCAAGACCGGCCCCGGCGCATCTCCGGAGTTGAAGGCGTGCCTGGTCGTTCGGCTTGCCTATCCTCGAAACAAGCCGTTCCTCGTCGATCCCAAGCGTCTGGTCGGCGTGAAGGCAAGTGGGAGCGAGCATCGGTTCTACGAACGCGCCGGCAAATACACAGGGTTGTTCTGGCCTTTGACGAAAGCTCAGGTTGAGTCGAGCCTGAACGGTCTGAGTTTGATCTCGCTCTCAAGGTGTCAGAAAGAGGCGGAGAAGCGTGGCGACTTTCTCAAGGTTCCTCTCGCGACGCCCCGCACTACGGACAAGGCGCCGGAGCCTGTCGAAATCGATGCCGGCCCGAAATGAGTTCCTGAAGGCCAGGAGGTAGGTCATGCCCAAAGAATCGACGGGTGCGCCTGGTCGCTGGCACGCGGGCCGTCCTGCACCTCGGTCAGCGAGCCAGTTGCGCGCCAAGAAGTGGTCGAGTATCGCGATCATCGCGACGCTCATGCTTTCTCTAGTGGGGATCCTCTTCGGGCTGCTCCTGCTGGTCCGAGGCGTCTGGGATCCTCCGAAGCCCTATCTCATCTCGCTCTGTGTCACGAAGCTTCAGAAATCGCGGCCCCGAATCCCCTGGATGGCCGCCGATCGCGAGGCTCTGATTCACGCGGATTGCTGGAACCGCGAGTCTCCGAGGAGCGACCCGGACCCAACCGTGGAAGTGATGCAGAAGACCGCGCAGCAAGAACTCACGAACCGTAAGCCGAAGGATGCCGTCGTGGTCTACATCGCCTCGTATGCGGTCGTCGATCGCGAGAACGAGGTCCGGATCATGGCTGCGGATTCCAAGCCGGACGATCCGAAGGATCGCGACACCTTACTTCCGCTGAGCTTTCTTCTGGAACAACTGAAGAAGTCACCGGCGCAGCATAAGTTGCTCGTTCTGGATGTGCTTCGTCCCCTGGATTCGTCCGGCATGCGCGGGGATTCGGACGCCGTCGGGGATCGCATTCTGGCGCAGGTTCGGGACGCGAAAATCCACGGGCTCGTCGTGCTGCTCGCGGGATCCGCGGGGGACGTGGCGATGGGCTCGGAGGAGCTGGGGCATTCCGCGTTCAACCACTTTCTCCTCGAAGGGATTCACGGCGCCGCGGAGAGCGCGGAGAACCCCGATGGCCGCCTCTACGTGAGCGAGCTGGGTAGATACCTCGAGCGCTCCGTCGACGAATGGACCCGCAAGCATAAGGGACGCGGCCAGCGACCCAAGCTCGTCGGCTCCGCCGCCCAGGATTTCTCGCTGGCCGTCCTGCGCGGAGGGCGCCGCGCCGCGAAGCCGGTCGCCAAATCCAAGGACGAAAAAG
>DAIDJG010000155.1 GCA_027451445.1 Singulisphaera sp. | reverse complement strand
GACCCCCCTGACATGAGCTTCCTGGAGGGCCAACGCGAGCTTGCCGACAATCGCCGCCATCTGCCGTTGCGGGCGGTCCTTGCGGTCGCCAACGAAGTCGGCCAGTGTCGTTCCCTCGATAAACTCCATCGTCAGGTAATGGACGCCATCGACCTCGTCGACGTCGTAAACCTTGCACAAGGAGAGGTGGTCGAGCGCGGCGGCGGCCTCGGCTTCACGATAGAACCGTTCGAGCACCTGGCGGCTCTCGGAACCGCTGATGTGGGCAACTTTTAGCGCGACCTTGCGCTTCAGCCGCGTATCCTCCGCGAGGTAGACCGAGCCCATCCCCCCCGCGCCGAGTCGGTGGAGAATCCGATAGCGGCCGAACTGCTGGGGGAGCTGCTGCACGGTGTCCGCATGCGCGCGCCGCTGCGTGGCCGAATTCGTGGTCGAGGGAGATTTCGCCCGCAAAGAGAGCGACGACTGGCCCGAGGCGATCAAGCGGCGAAACTCGTCGATCTGGGCCGGGAAGCGGCGGGCATAGTCCTCGAGATCGGCCGCCGCGCCGAACTGCTTGCGGACCTCGTACTCGGCCTGGATCAAGTCGGCCGAAACGTCGCTCGGGTTGCCCAGCTCGGGGTATTCTTGGAGATACGTTTCGAGACTGAGCCGGTTGCCAAGCCCCCACTGGCGTTCGAGGTCGATCTTGACCATCTCGCAGAGCGCGGGGAGCCGCCAAGAACTCGTGGGAGGGAGCCGGCGCGCGCGTTCAGGCAAGACATCGGCGCTCCATTGTTGGCCGAAGTCGACGAGCCACGCATTGAGTTCTTGGCGCTCGACGTCCGAGAGGGCCGCGAGCCGTTGATTCGGCGCCACTTTGTCACCCCTCAACAAGGAACCGTCACACGTACAAAATGCCCGTCCCTACCCATAGGATTCCGCCGCGGGCGTGCACTTCACGACCTCACGAGCGTCCTCGTAATCGAATTGGATAACCAAGTCACCCACCCGGTGGGTCAACCCACCAGCAGCGGCGCAACCCCACGCGGAGCCTACTTGTCTTTGATGATGTTGATCCGGGCTTGGGCCTCCAGGGCCTGTTCGGTGCCGGGATAATCCTTGATAACCTGTTCGTAAACTTTGATCGCCGAGTTAAGCTTGCGCGCCTTTTCGAAGTTCTTTGCGCCCGCCATGAGAGACTTGGCCTTGAGGCTGAAGGAGGGGCCGGACCGTGCTGTCGCGTCGGGTTTCGCAACGGCTTCTTCGTTCTGAGGCTTCGGCACGCCACCACCAGGGTTGATCACCACCTGGCTCTGCTCGGACTCACATCGGGCGATGCGGAAACCCAGGTTGTTGATCTTGAAGTCCGGATCGAGCCCGAACCGGCTCGCCGAACGATCGTCGAAGGAGACGTCGCGCCAGCTCCCGCCACGGTCCACTCGCTTCTCGACGTTGGACGGGCCCGTCGGGTCGTCCACCGGCGACTGGCGGTAGTAGCCGGGATCGAAGCCATCCCAGCACCACTCCCAGACGTTGCCCTGCATATCGAACAGGCCGAATGCGTTGGGACTCTTCCGCCCGACAGGGTGAGTCCGCCAGCTCGAGTTCTCATTAAACCATGCGTACTTCGCCAGATCGGTTGCGTCTCTTCCGAAGCTGAAACGCGTGGTGCTCCCCGCGCGGCAGGCGTACTCCCGTTCGGCCTCGGTCGGGAGTCGGTATCCGGCCCCTTTCCAGTCGCGGACTTCGACCGTGTCGCCCTGGACATTAAAGAACGGCGGCAGACTCTCCTTGCGGCTGAGCTCATTGCAGAAAGCGATCGCGTCGCGCCAGCTCACCTGTTCCACGGGCAGGTCATCGGCGCCTTTGAAATCGCTCGGGCTCAGGCCGGTCACGGCCCGGTACTGGCCCTGGGTGACTTCGGTCGCTCCCATGAAGAACGGCCGCGTGATGCGCACGCGGTGCCGGGGAAATTCCGTGGCGGCGGGGGCATCCCCGCCCTCGTCCCCCGACGAACCCATCTGGAACTCTCCAGCCGGGATCAGCGTCAGCTTCATGCCGATCACATTCGTGATCGTTTTCAGGCTACTCTGGGCATCCGGGTTAGGAGGTACCGAAACATCAGTCGTCGCATTGGTGTCAACTTTCCGCATGGTCAGTCTCGGTGTCGCGCTGTACCTGGTCTGATTCGGCCTCGAATCGAACCGGACCACGCGGAAACCCACTCCGTTGTCCTGCCACGTCGGACGGCCCCACCCCCGGTGCGCCGACTGGCTGTTCTGCGGCTCGCCCGTGAAGGACCCATTCCGGACCACCCGGTCCGCGCCTTGTGCGGGACCACTCGGGTCCTGGTCGGGCGACTCCCGATAGTAATCGGCCTTGAGCCAGTCCCAGCACCATTCCGAGACGTTCCCGTACATGTCGTAAAGCCCGAACGCATTCGCCAATTTCTGCCCCACGGGATGGGTCCGTCGCTCCGAGTTGGGGAGGGTCCAGGCAAAGTCCTCGATCCGTGACGCATCGTCTCCGAACGAATATATTGTCTCCGTGCCCGCGCGGCAGGCATACTCCCACTCCGCGTCCGTCGGCAGACGATACCCAGTCCCGCCCACCATCATCACAGAACCGGAGTTGATCCGGTAACACGGGAAGAGATTCTCGCGTTTGCTCAGGATGTTGCAGAACGCCACGGCTTCGTGCCAGTTCACCCGTTCCACGGGCAGGTTGTCGGAGCCTTGGAACCCGCTCGGTCTCTGACCCGTCACGGCCTGGTACTGGCCCTGGGTGACCTCGGTCACACCCATGTAGAACGGCCGTGTGATTCGCACGCGGTGGCGGGGCTGATTGAAGGGGTTGCTGTCCTCGGCTCTCGACGCCCCCATCAGGAACTCGCCGGCCGGGATCAGCGACAGATTCATGCCGATCGAATTCGTGATTGTTTGCGGGCTACCCTGGGCAATCGGGACGGGGGGGACCGAAACATCAGTCATCGCTTTGGTGTCAACAGTCCCGTTGGCCAGTTTCGGTGTCGTGGTGGACGCGGTCTGATCCAGCTTCGGCTCGTCTCGGGCGACGCGGAACCCCACAGCGACGTTCCGGTAATTCATAAGGCCCCAGCCCCGGACCGCCGAACGTGCCTCCGAGGGGGGGTGACTCCAACCCCCGCCGCGAGTCACGCGGTTCGAGCCCGTCGCGGGGCCTGTGGGATCGTCCGACGGCGACTGGCTGTAGTAGCCGGGATCGTAGGCATCCCAGCACCATTCAAAGGCGTTCCCGTGCATGTCGTAAAGCCCGAACGCATTCGCCGTCTTCTTCCCCACGGGATGGGAGCGTCCCCCCGAGTCGGGGCCGATCCAGGCGAACTCCCCGATCCGTGACACATCGTCTCCGAACGAATACTTGGTCGTCGTACCCGCGCGGCAGGCATACTCCCACTCCGCCTCCGTTGGTAGGCGATACCCATTCCCGCCCGCAAGCGTCACCGGCTGAACGTCGAGCCTGTAGTACGGGGTGAGGTTCTCTTTCGCGCTCAGCGTGTTGCAGAACGCCAAGGCATCGAGCCAGCTCACCTGGTCCACGGGCAGATCGTCGGAGCCCTTGTTGTCGCTCGGACTCTGACCCGTCACGGCCCGATAGTGACCCTGCGTCACCTCATGAATTCCCAGAGAGAACGGCCTTGTGATCCGCACCATGTGGGGAGGTTTCTCGTTGTTGTCGCCCTCATTCGAGCCCATCGTGAACGTCCCCGGCTCGATGCGGACCAACCTCATGCCGATCGAGTTGGTCAGGCTCTTGCCGTCGGACTGGGACTGAATTCCCGTTTTCGAGGTGTCGACGATGGGCGGCATTGATGGATTGTCCACCACCGGCTTCCCAGATACGCCCGCGCTGGCGGTCGAACCATCAGGAGCACCGGCGGTCCCAATGTTCTCGTTGCCCGTGCGTCTCGGCTCATACTCGATGATCACGGGCTCGTTCTTCCCACGGAGAACGACGATCTTTTGGGTTTGGGTCTCCGTCTTGCCCCCCGCCGTCTTGCCTCGGATGATGGTCACCTCGTGCTCTCCGGAGGCGAGTTTCATCGGCTCGTCGAGGTCTTGAATCCGGACCTCGTCGTCATCGATATAGACGGCGGCCTTGGGGCCGGACACCGTGATTTTGATACGGCCCTTGTTGTTCTCCACGTAGATGACGACGCCAAGCACAATCGCGGCGAATGCGGCGGCGAGGCCGGCGATCAACGGCCAGCGACTCCGAGGTCCCCGCGCTTCACCCTCCGCCTCCGGTTCCGGGACCTGAGGCTCCTCCCGGTTCGCGAGGAACTGGCGCATCAAGGTGTCGCTGCCTTGCGTGCGGGAGGCTCCGTCGCCGG
>DAIDJG010000154.1 GCA_027451445.1 Singulisphaera sp. | reverse complement strand
CCGCCCAGGGGTCCGCGCCATCACTCGCGGTGTTCGGAAGACTCGAAGACTCGTCCTCCGAACAAGGCTGGCTCGGACGGAGCCTCGCCCTCCCAAAGACATGCAGATAGCAAACATAAAACGGCGTGGTGATCCGGGCGTGTGCAACGCGATTGGAAACCGCTCTACGGTCGGTTGCCGAAGCCCTGGGACTCCTTACGAACGGCCGCCGGTGCGACCAGGAGAGGATGGCAAGACCGCACTCTTCAGAGCCGCTCTGGGCTCACGACCCCACAACGGGCTCGCCTCCCTCGAGTTGGCAGAGGGCGAGGCGCCGTTGCAGGAATTCTCGATCCGCGCGGGCCGTCGTCAGGCGTAGGGCTTCCTGCCAGGCAGATTCGGCGTCGGAGTACCGGCCGAGCCGGAAGTGGAGCTCGCCGATCACCGTGTGCCAACCGGGATAACGGGCGGGCACGTTTTCCGGTGGAACGGCCGCCAGGCGATCGAGGCCAGCCTGCGGGCCGTGCAGGTACGCTTCGGCGACCGCGCGATTGAGCGCGTTCAAGGGCGACGGCGCGATGCGATCGAGCGTGTCGTACAACTCGGCAATCCGTCGCCAATCGGTATCGGCGAAGGTTGCCGCACGGCAGTGCTCCCAGGCGATGCCGGCTTCCACATGATAACGCGTCAACTCGTCGCCGGCGGCGGACCGGGCGAGCCACGCCATGCCCTCACGGACGTCGGTCCAGTTCCAGGCGGCACGGTCCTGTTCCTCGAGCAGGACGATCGCCCCGTCGAGCGCGACGCGCGCGTCGAAGCGTGCCCCGTGGAAGCACATGAGCGCGAGCAACGCATGGACCGCAGGGACATCGCCAACCGGGTGCGTGGCGAGCATCCGGGCCAGCCGTCGGGCCTCGTCGCACAGGTCGCGGCGGATTGGCACGTCGCCGTGGGTGACGTGGCAACCCTGACTGAAAAGGAGATAGACGACCGCAAGGACCGCGTCCAGTCGGGCACAAAGCTGGGCCGCCGCTGGCGTGTCGAACTGCACATCCAGCGCTCGCAAACGATCACGCGCGCGCTCGATCCGCTTCTGAACGTTCACCTCGGTCGTAAGCAAGGCGCGTGCGATCTCTGCCGTTCCGAAACCGCAGACCATCCGCAGCGCGAGGGCGACGCGCGACTCGGCCGGCACCGCCTCGTGGCAGCAGACAAAGAGCAGGCGAAGCGGTTCGTCGCCAATTTCGTCGGCGAAATGCGTCTCGAGCGGCGACGATTCCTGCTCCGCGTCTTCGGCGACGCGGGGCAAGACCCGGGTGAGCGTTTGCTCCCGCCGAAGCGCATCGATCGCCAGGTTGCGGGCGGTGCGGTAGAGCCAGCCTCCCGGGTCTTCTGGAACGCCTCGCCGCGACCAGGTTTCCAGGGCCTGCACGAGCGCAGCTTGAACGACATCCTCCACGAGTTCGAGCCGGCGCACCCCGAGCGAACGGGTCAGCACGGCGCCGAGCCGGCCGAACTCGTGACGAAAAAAGTGCTCCACCAGTTCGCGTGGTTCGCTCACGCGTACCCGGCGAATTCGCGGACCTCGAGCGTGTGCCCCGGCGGGCACGCCTTGGCGATCTCGAGCGCAGCGTCGTAGTTGTCCGCCTGGATGATCGCAAAGCTCACGATGATTTCCTTGGCTTCCACGTAAGGACCGTCGGTCACGAGCCCGTTCTTGAGGACTCGGCCGGAGTGTTTCAAGCCGTCGCCGCCCGGCACGATCGCTGCGCTGAACTTTTGCATCCATCCGTACCAGGCCGCCTGCAACGCCTGCATTTCCTCAGGCGACGGCTTGGGGCGGCTCTCGGTCGATTCGCGGTAGATGAACAGAAACTTCGGCATGACGAGACTCCAGACGGTTTTGGTAGGCGGACAACAGTTCGTGCGCGTCGCTCAATCCAGAGGCAACTGCCGAGGGCGGGTGGCTGGGGTCGAGCCCGCAGGGCGATGCCCCCGGTCCGTTCGCACGGCCAACCCGTCCGGGGGCATCGCCCTGCGGGCTCGACCCCAGCCACCCAAGGTTTTCCATCTTCGCGCACGAACTCTTGGGCGCCTGCCAGTTTTTCATTGCAACGCCACGCCGGAAGGTCATAATCACCGAATCAATTAATCCTCCCCGGGTGCATCCGCCGTGCGTGGATCGACCCCAGCGTTTCACTGCTCTTCAAAGGCTCGGCGATGGCGATCAAATTCAAATGTCCCAACGCGGCGTGTGGCATGGTTTTGACCGTCAAGGACGAAGCTGCAGGACGGAAGGGGAAGTGTCCGACTTGTGGGTCGGTTGTGGTTGTGCCTCAACTTCAGACAGTGTCGGCAGGGGACTCGGAGGGATATGACCTCGGCGATAGCGGCAAGCCGGAGCCGGTCGTCTCGCCGCCGCCGGTAAGCCGCAGCTCATCGAACGTGCCTCGGCCGACAGGCGAGCCTTACCGGCCGCCCTCACCGGTTGGTGGAAGCGTCTATGACGGCGAGGTTGGTGATGGCCTCAAGAGCGCGGGGCCGGCGGTTCGATTCTCGGCGATCGGCCTCGGCATGAGCTTGCTCGGCAAGAACTTCTGGACATGGGTCCTGGCAAGCTTGTTGGGTGGCTTTGCCATGGGAGGCGTGAACGTCGCAATCAGTGTGTTGGGCATTCCGGTCCAGATGATCATGACGCCCGTAGTCGGTGCCCAGTCAGCGATCGGCGCGATTGGTTTGATGCAAATGATCGCGATGATGGCTCTCCTCGGCGTGGTTTGGGGGGGCTTCTACCGGATGGCGCTCCGACAATTGGATGGCTATCAGATCAGCGTGAGTGACATGTTCGCGATCACCAACCTCGCGCTCAAGCTTGTTCTCGTGTTCGTACTGACTGGAATCATCGTATGGATCGGCTCGGTAATGTTTATCCTACCGGGATTGGTCGCCGCGGGTCTGCTCATGTTTGCGCTCCCTCTGGTCGTCGACGGTGGTCTCGCGCCCATCGATAGCGCTGAAAATCAGCTTCGAAACCTTGAAACGTGACTGGCTCCAGGCTGCGCTTTTCGTCCTGGTGCTTGGCTTCATCGCCGTTTCGGGGACGTTCGCCTGCGGCATCGGTTACCTCGCCACAGCACCGATCGCATTCCTCTCCATTGCCGCACAGTACCGTCGCGTGTTTGCCCCGGGTGCGAAGTTACGTACAACGCTCGTCGAAGACCCCTGGGCGGAGGCTGTAGGTCAGCCCATGAGCGAACGCCGAGAGCCGAAGATGCCGGGTGCGGCCTGGATACTCTTCGTCATCGGACTGCTCTTTCCCTTGGTCTTGGTCGCAACTTTCCTCATTCTTGGGTTCGCCTTCTTTCGCGCCATCACGACTCAACCGAATCCCCCACAGATTCAGGGCGGCGCGATGCCAGACTTCGGCGACTTCCAGCCTGGTCAAATCCCCCCTGGGTTCCCCAAAATGGAACTCAAACCCGGTCAGCTTCCGCCCGGATTCCCAAAAATGGAGCCCGGTCAGCTTCCCCCGGGATTCCCGAACCCAGAAGAGATGCTGAAGGCCCAGCAGAAGCTCCAAGCGGGAGCGAATGCGCCGGACGACGGTGGGACTCCGCCCCCCGATGCCGCGCCCAAGAAAGGGGCAATGCAGCCTCCTCCGGCTGGGAATCAGGAACTCGCGGGCGTGATTGCTGATCTCAAGAGCCCCGATCCGCGTTCCAGAAACCGCGCGCTCGCCGCGCTTACGCGGCTGAATCCAAACCCGGACTTTCAGGACCAAATTGCGAAGGGCGTACGGCAACAGTTCGTCAGTCTCGACCCCGTAACCCGCGCGACGGCCGCTCGGGCGCTCGGGAACTGGGGTCGGCCCGAGGATACACCCGCTCTTATCGGGCTCCTGAACGACCCCCAGTCGAGTGTCGTGCGTGCAGCGCTCGATGCATTGGGCCATCATAAAGACCCCGAAGCCCTTGATCCCATGCTGGCGAAAGCGTCGGAGAACTCGTTGCGCGGCAACATCGTCTCCGCACTGCGCGTCTGGGGGCCCGGGGTCGAGCCCGAGCTTCTGAAACGGCTGACTGATCAAAATCACGACGTCCGTTTCATCATCTGCCAGGCGCTTCGGGACGTTGGCACCTCCGACAGCCTTTTCCCGCTCCGCAACGCGCTCAGAGATCCTGACCCGCAGGTCGTTGACCAGGCCCGACGTGCCATCCAGGCCATTGAGTCACGAGCCGGAGTGCCGACGAAGAAGCGAACGATCATGCGAAAGCGCTGAGCGCTTGGGCGGTGCTCTCAATTCCGAAAGCTTCGAAGCGGATTGCCCGCGTGTTGACTCAGCGTTTCTGTTACCGAAACCGGGCCGTTGACTCACGCCAATGTTACCGCCCACCGGCGCGCGACGGTCGTCGAGTTTCGACGGCAAGATCGGCCTAAGCAGGTCCGCAGAAATCATTTGACGCGTGGCAATCCGTTCTCCCGACCCCAGTCGGCTTGCCCGGCTGGTGAAGCAGGTCGCAGGCTAGAGAAAGGTGACCGAACGAAGAAACATCGCTCCGAAGCTGTCTAGCCACAGACCTCCTTCACCAGCCGCACAAGGCGGCTGGGGTCGAGGAAGCCGAAACGCCGCTTGGTGCCGAGAGTCTAGCCGCAGACCTCCTTCACCAGCCGCACAAGGCGGCTGGGGTCGAGGAAAAAGAAAGGCTCATGTCAAAAGACTTCTGCGGACCTGATTAGAGGGAACCAAAGCGCCAGACGCCGGGTTGCCCTGGCACCTGGACCGCACGGTATGCGACCGAGGTCGGATCGCATAAGCCACTACCGCTAGGTAACATCTTTGGGTGAGGCAACACGGGCGCGAATTCTCATTGTCGCCAATCAGTTTCGTAACGGAATTGAAAGCCGTCTTCTATGCACCAGCGGGTCGACGAGCACGATGAATCCGACTCACCGACAGATCGGCGTTCCCCCTCAAGCTCAACTTTGCAATCCCCGTGTCACCACGTCGAGAAACTCCCTCGCCCGTCTCGCCAACGCATCAATCTCGTCGGGGTCGGTGGGACGTGGCAACAGGGGAGCAAAAATGTTCTCGCAGCAAAGCGGCATATCCCGGCCAGTGAATGCGACAGGCTGGAGCAGCTTGTAGTGGTCGATCTCGCCAAACCCAGGGCCGCAATCCTCATCCTTGGGAACGTTGCGATGGTCCTTGAGGCAGAACCCGCGGACCTCGTCGCAACAAGTACGGAAGTCGGCAATCGGGTCAACGTTCAAGTAATCCATCACGTTCCCAGCGTCGTAGTTCACTTTCACGCCGTCGTCCGCGACCTCTCGGATGATCTCAGCGCACGCGGCCCCGGTACCCGTCTCGCCGCCGTGCTGTTTGACGACGATCGTCACGCCATGATCGCGGGCCATCGGGCCGAGTTGCTTGAACCGTTCGACCCAGAGTTTCCGGTTGCCGCCCTTGGTGTGGCCGAAGGTCAGCACGTGCGGTAAACCCGCGGCCGAGGCCTGGCGAATGCGCGACTGAAACACTTCGAGAGCGCCGGGGACCTCGGGGTAAACCATCGAAAACATCATCAAGGGTTCCAGCCCCAGGTCGCGGCACTTGGTTCCCAGTTCCTTCGCCTGCCCGGCGGGGGCATCTGCGGCAATCACCGGAACGGACTTGCCGCCCTCGTCGTGCGTCGTCCCCCAGGCCACGTAGCGATAGCCCGCCGACTTGATACCTGAAAGCGCCCGAGAGAATGGAAAACTCGCGTAGGGCAGAGTCATGCAGGCGATTTGGAACCGCGTGGCTTTCTGCTGCGGTCGCGTTTGAGCCTGTTCGTCGGGAGACACAGCGCGAGCATGCGTTGACGAGACGGTGGCAAGCGTAACACCCGACAATCCTGCGGCCGCGATTTGGAGCAAGCGACGTCGGTCGAAGGGTTCAATCGAAATGGTGCGGTCCACGATCAGCGCCCCTCCTTCAGTGCCGAGCGCAAACGCGGGCTTTCGCCCTGTTCACGTCGGTACAATCCGCTTGCGGAGATGCTCAGAACGAGTTGTACACCACCGACCGGCCGCTCGCCATCTGCTTGGCCATCGTGTGCGCGTGATAATGCAGGGCCATGTGGATCACATAGAAGAGGAGCGTCCCCGGGTTCTGTCGCACGCGCAAGAAGCGCCAAAAGCGTTTCCGATACTCGCGGCGGAGGTAGGCTTCGGGCACGTTGCGCATCAAGCGTGCGTACAACCCAATCGCCTGAGCCAGAAACAATCCCTCGGTCTTGATCCGCTCCCAGGGATGGCGTCTCCAGTACCGTTCGCGTCCGGCGCCAACGTAGAGACGCTCTTCGAGGTAGAGTGATTCCAGGCGTTCGAAGTAGGCGTCGCATTCGTACAACTGATCCATGACCCGAACATACCCGTCGCGCAGTTCCTCGCGACCGATCTTCAACGGGATCACGTTCGTCCCGAATTCGGGCGTATCGGAAAAGTCGAGCCGTCCTTCCTCGGCAAGTCTCGCGTGCAATGGCGTCTTGGGGATTGCGAAGAGCATGCCCGTCATCGAAAGTGCGATCCGCGACTGCTGGATGAACTTGCGCTGGGCTTCGAAGATGGACGAGTCGTCGTTGTCGAAGCCGATGATCATTCCGCACCAGACTTCCATTCCGGCTTTCTGAATGCGGTGGATCTTCTCCAGCATCGTCCCGCCTGCGCGCACATTCTGGTACTTCTTCGTCTCGCGCAGCGACTCCTCATTCGGGCTCTCGATCCCGATGAACACGCTGATGATGTTCGCTTCGACCATCAATTCCATCAGCTCGGCGTCGTCCGCGAGGTCGATCGACGCTTCGGTGAACAGAGTCAGCGGATAGGCGTGCTTGTGTTGCCAGGCGATCACGTCGCGGAGGATTTCCTTGATCGCCTTCTTGTTGCCAATCAGGTTGTCGTCCACGATGAACACGATGCGCATCTTCTCGGCCCGAATCGCGTCGAGCTCGGCAAGAATCTGCTCGCTGGACTTGATCCGAGGCCTTCGACCAAAGGTGACGATGATATCACAGAATTCGCATTGAAATGGGCATCCTCGCGAGAATTGTACACTTCCGAATGCATAATGTCGCGACTTGAGCAGGTCGAACCGGGGCGTGGGCACCCGGGTCATGTCCGACTTCTCGTGCTGCTCGTACCGATACTGATGGAGCCCTTGCTTCCATTCGTTGAGGAACTGGGGCCAGGTGTCTTCGGCTTCGCCGACGAAGATCACGTCGACGAGTCCTTCGAAGTAGTCTTCCATCACCGTCACGAGCGGCCCGCCGACCACGGTGAACACACCGCGCCGCTTCAATTCGGTGAGGATTTCCTTCATCCGGAAGCGCTGTACGCTCATGCCGGTGACACCGACGATGTCAGCGCGCGCCAGACGTTCGAAGTTGATCGCCTCGACGTTCTCGTCGAGAAGGGTCACCGTATGTTCCGAGGGCGTCAAAGCCGCCAGTAGGGGAAGGCAGGCCACGGGAAGGTTGGCCCGTTTGCCCATCAGCGGCAGCGCCGCCTCCATCCCCCAGTAGGACACCTCAAATCGAGGGTTGATCAAAACAATATCAGCCATGCGCGCTCACGCTCCCTCGGTCGAACGGATCACAAATCGAGAATCCGTCCAGGGTATCTTACCCGTACAACCCCGAACGCCGAAAGCCGTTAAATCCTGAAAAACGCGAAATTCTTCATCAACACGTCCAGGCTTCCGAGATTCACACAGACTAGGTAAAGCGTGCGGGCTCTCCCCCATTCGCGCGGGTCTTGGTAACCTCAGAACCAGAGCACTCCGCAAGGTCCGCGCGAGACAAACTATCGGAAACCGGGAGGCACTCCATGATAGTTTCGGGATTGATTGTCGCGACGCTCTGGGTCGCGGCCGAGCCGACGATCGGCACGTTCGCGGGAACCGGTCAACCGGGTTACACCGGTGACGGCCAGCCTGCGAGCCATGCGCGACTGAACATGCCGTTCGACGTCGCGTTCGACCAAGGGGGAAACCTCTACATTTCTGATAGCTTCAATCACTGTATTCGCCGGGTCGCCGCCACAACGGGGACGATCACGACCGTCGCCGGATCCGGTCGCAAAGGCTATTCCGGAGACGGTGGCCCCGCGATCCAGGCCAAACTCGATGAACCCTACGGCGTCGTCGTCGACCGCCAGGGCAATCTCTACTTCGCCGATCGACTCAACCGGCGGGTTCGGCGCGTCGATGCCGCTTCCGGCCAAATCGAGACCGTGGCCGGCAATGGCTCCAAGACCTACTCGGGAGACGGCGGTCCCGCCGCCCAGGCCGGTCTCGTCGAACCCAACGGCGTCGCGCTCGATCCAGACGAGAAAAGGCTTTACATAGCCGATGTAGCCGGACACCGCGTGCGCGTCGTGGACCTCGCTAAGCGACAGATTGCGACCTTTGCAGGGACAGGGGAGCCGAAACACGCAGGGGATGGGGCACTCGCGAGCAACGCGGCGATCCACGGCGCCCGAGCGGTCGAGGTTGCGCCCGATGGGACGGTCTTCATTCTGGAGCGGGAGGGAAACCGGTTGCGCGGTGTCGATCCTCAAACAGGCATTATCACGACGCGCGCGGGGACCGGCGCCAAGGGTTACTCGGGCGACGGTGGACCGGCGCGCTCCGCGACCTTCAATGGTCCCAAGGAATTGGCCGTCGATACGGCAGGAAACATCTTCATCGTCGACACTGAGAACCACGCGATCCGTCGGATCGACGCGAGGACGAATGAGCTCACCACGGTCGCCGGAACCGGCCAGCGTGGTGGTGACGGCGATGGTGGCCCCGCACGCTCAGCGAGGCTCGACCGGCCCCATGGCGTCGCCGTCGCAACCGACGGGAAGCTTTACATTGGTGACACTGGCAACCATCGCGTGCGCCAGGTTCTTCCCTGAATGGACCGACGGAAGCTTATGTCGCTTCAAGAGATCGACGCGTTCGAATCGCTCGGCCGGCCCGTTTCTCGAACGGTAGCATGCGTGCCTCCGTTCGAGCCGCATCCCTGGATTCGGAGCGGGCACGCCCAAACCGTTGTTGGCCGTTACCTGCCGGGGCCGCGCGTTCAACTGGCGTCAACCTATCACGAGATCGACGTGGGCGATGGCGACCAACTGGTCGCGCTTGATTCGGTGCCGAAGGACTGGCGCCCAGGCCAACCCGCGGCGCTGCTCGTTCACGGGCTGGGAGGCTGCGCACGGGCTCCTTACATCGTGCGTGTCGCCGCGAAGCTGACCCGTCAGGGGATCCGCGTCGTTCGCATGAATTTGCGAGGCGCCGGTGCCGGCTTTGGAGTCGCGAAGGGGATTTACCACGCCGGCCGGACCGAGGACCTGCGCCGGGTCGTCGAGTGGATGGCGCGGCGAACCGGAGAAGGCCCGTTAGCTCTCGTCGGCTTCTCGCTTGGAGCAAACCTGGTTTTGAAACTCGCCGCCGAGGCGGCCGACCGTCCGCTTCCCGGATTCGACTGCGTCCTCGCCGCGAACCCGCCCCTGGACCTGGCCGCGTGCTGCCGATACATTCAGCGCCCGCAGAATAAGATCTACGACCGCAATTTCGTGCGTCTGCTCCGCGCGGAGGTTGCTCGCCTCCATGACCGCTTTCCCGAGCTCGGCAAAGCGGACCTCACGCATGCACCCACACTCTACGACTTTGATGATTTGTATACGGCGCCTCGGAATGGATTTGCCGGCGCGGCCGATTATTACGCACGCAGTAGTTCAGGACCCTTGATTCCGCAGATTCAGGTGGAGGGGCTCGTCGTGCATGCTGCCGATGATCCTTTCATTCCACCCGAGCCCTTTCTCGCAATCAAGTTTCCGGCGGGGTTGGCACTGGATTTGAACTCTTATGGTGGTCATCTCGGATATCTGAGCCGCGAGTCATGGGATGGTGACCGGCGCTGGCTGGACACTCGGTTCGCTCGGTGGTTAGCGCAGCGTTGGGCAAACGAATTGGCCAAACACGCTCAAGGCGCCGCCGGTTCGTAACATCGTCCCGTCCAACAAAGGAGGCGCGAGCGTAATATGCCTCTGCACCCATTCAACAAATATCGGGCCGCGATTGAGGTTCTCCAACGAGGAAGAGAGTCGTTGGTCGATGATCTCGCCGACGACATCGTTGACCAGGAAGAGAACCTGATGTCCGGCATGTTCACGTTCAACGAGCTGCTCGAAACGCAGGGCACACGCTTGCATTTCCTCGGGCTGCTCATCAGCCAGCTCGAACAATCGGCCGACGCCTTTGATGAGGCCCATCTGCCTCCAGTCCCGCCGAAGAAGGCTCCGGCACGTCGGCGCACCCCTGCCAAGAAAAAAGTGCAAGAGCCTTCCAAGGAAGGGACGCCCAAGGACGTTTAGACTTCCCAAGGGCATGACCGCAGCCATTGGACAGGAACACACACCCGCGACGACCCGTTGTAGGGCCGGTCGTGTTGCGAAAATCACGCACTCATCGTGAGGAGTTCAAAGGGGGGAAGGGACGGGATCGAGCTCAGACGGATCGCACACCCGGCGTTCTCGGGATCTCGCCCCTGAGGAACGCCGCGGTTTCTTCGGGGTCGTCCAGGTTGAGATCGAAGGCGATCCATTCACCCGTCGTCTCATCGAGCAGAGCGGCGGCCGTTTGACCCGTCATCTGGTGCGACTGTTCGATCCAGATCAGACGGTCGTCTTCGTTTGTGAATCCCTGACCGTCCCACTGCCCAATGCCACCGACCGCCTCTCGCAAGGTCGTCCGGATCGCAAACACCGCCTCCAGCGCCTTCTCGTGCCGCTGGATCGCGTCCGGGTAAACCCGAATCGCGTAAATGGCCCGGACGGTCTCGAGGTAATCGCTGAGCCACCGGACCGCGGAATACGGTCCGCCCTGCTCCAGGTGATCGATGAACTCGGCAACCTCCTCGGCACCCAACGTATTGGGGCCAACCGGATTGCGTTCGATCGTGGCCCAGACGTTCTCGAGGTCGTTCAACTCGGGGCCGACCGCGAGGTAGTTCCCCAGGGTCCCTGGATGATCGACCGACCAGACCGCACCAACACTGGCGGCCCGCTGGAGTTTCGCCAGCGGAATCTCCCGGTCACTTACGGTCAATAGGCGAAGGTAGTCACCCATCGGCCGACTCCGTTACGAGGATACCGACGCGGGTAGCAATTCCTCGCGTGGCCTCGCCCTCGAGTCCCCGCGCTGCGTGAAAACCGCCGGCCCGTACCACAATCGTCGGATTCGATCGAAATCCCGTACAGAAATAGATTAGCAGTGCGGCATTGAGCACGCAAGGGACGACAAACACCAGGTTAAGTGCGCCTGTGCAGTAAGTCATCAACTCGCCCGCCAGGAGGCTTCCCAACGCACAGCCAACGCCGGACGACATCACGGTCAAAAGTGCCTGGGCGCTGGCCCTGCGCCGGGAGGGGGAGCGACCGTCGATCTCGATCTGACACCCGACGATGAAACAGGCGATCCCGACTCCGTGCAGCGGCATCCCCGCCACCGCCACGGCGAGGGGAAGTTCGAAGGCCAGCAAGACGAATCGCGCCGCCATGGCGACGATCCCCAGCGCGAGCGTTCCGCGACTCCCGAGCCGTTTGAAGAGCCAGGGCAAGAGCGCCAGCGACGCCATTTCAGGTCCCTGACCCAAGCTCATCGCCAGCGGGATCCAGCCGCGCGTCATTCCTCTCGCTTCGAGATAGGTCGGTATCGCCTGATAGACAAAAGG
>DAIDJG010000153.1 GCA_027451445.1 Singulisphaera sp. | reverse complement strand
AACCGCTCTAAGCTTGCGGCGAAAGTTGGAGCGCAAGAAAGACCGCCGCTTTTCGCGGCCCGGCACTCCGTGCGACAGCCAACAGAAACCCTACACCGAACCGGCCAGGAGCAAGGAGATACTCCGGAACCTTTTTGCCGATAGTCGTATGCCGCACGCCGACGACGACCAGATCGAATGCACGCGGCGCGATGGAACCCTGAACTGCCGGCGGCCACTTCCCCATGGCGCAAAGACGTTGTGATCTGGGGGCCTACGCTGCCCATTTCGTGAACCGAGTCAGCGACCGGATGGGGTGACCGGGCCATCAAGTTCGCCGGTGAAATCAACGAGAAGATAACGCCGACCGGAAGGGCAAGCTTGTAAGCGCGTAGGTTAGCGAGCTTTCGATCCAATGTATCAACGTGAGAGGTGAAGCTTGACGAGTCCACCGGACGTCCAAGACGACTGGGGGACACCGGGTAATGCGAGCGGATCTCGCACCAGCGCAGGCTGGACGACGACGTACTTCGGGTTTCCCTGAAAATTCACGGCCATGATGCGGACACCGGCGAACGCAACCACTCGGAACCACGCGTTGTTGCCGCTGCCTCCACTCATATCGTAGATCGGGATCGTGACCGGACGGCCGATTATCGCCACCAATGAGCGCTCGATTCCAGCGCTCATCCCCGGGTTGCCGCTGAAGGTCATTGACGGTGGGGTCAGGGTCGGATCAAGCGCGATCGTGCTGTTCGGGAACGCGGCAAGCTCACTTGGAGTGATGCCATACTGGTCCTGGGCAGCAAGTATCGCGGTGCTGTTATTCGAAATGCCGATCTTGATGGTGCCCCAGTTGCCCGGTGAACCGCTTCCGACAGGAAACGTAACCGATTCGGTAACGCGGTCGGCCCCGACGGTCACGATCTGCAAGGTAGGGTCCCAGGTGTACTGGTCCTGCGTGGTCCCCGCCATCATGGCGTTGTACGTGTTGAGGTCGAGGACGATCGGCAGCAGGTAGGCACTGTTGATCCCGTCACCCTGGAAACCCGCGATTGTGTACGGCCACGCAGTCGCAGTGCTCCGCGCGGAGACGGTCGAACCATTGAAGCCGAATATTTGAGCGAAGAAGGTTGGAACGACTCCAACTCGGTTCGCAGACCGAGCCGCGACGACCTGTACCGAGTTGTATTTGAACTGCGAGGACGTACTTGTATCGAGTGTGGAACTCGGGTCGTTCGGATCGAGGTACCCGACTTGTATGTCACCCTGCCCTGTATTGGTCGTGTCCTGCTTGATGTAGGGCGCCTGGCCGAGAACGAAATTCGCCTGGCCGATGGTCGCCGCACTGGCGTTTGCTGCGCCGATCTCATTGCCGAGGCTCGAGATTCCCTGCATGCGGTGGTCATCGGCCAACTGTTGCGCGCCGGCCAGCGCGCCGGCGTCGGCGGCCGTCTGAAGTTCCGCCTGCGATACCCCGATCATCGCGGTATCGACGCAGAGCGCGACCAAGCCCAGGCAGAGGGGGAGAATGATAGCGAATAGCAATAGCGTATGGCCTCGCCGCGCGCGGCGCGGCTCCACTCGGGAGTGACGAATCATGGAAGAACCTCGCTTTTGAAAATGGTCATTCGACGTGCAGATTTGTCGAGGGATCAAGGCTGGCTCGGATGGAGCCGGATGGCGCCTTGCCATCCCAGGAACAAGCAAGGCGCCTGGAGACCGTTATTGGGTGCGCGCCTTTTCGTAACCAGGTTCGCCGGCCATCTGCGGGACCTCGCTCCCGGTTGGGAATTGACGGCCGTTACGGGTTTTGTACGACTGCATGGCCACCCTGAACTCCAACTCGGCCTGGGAGTAGTCGCGCGCAGGTCGTGGGATCGATCAGCCGCCGGCAGCCGCTCCGACGGGCCGCCAGCCCAGCGCGCCGTGCCCTGCCGCCATTCTGCGTCTCGGTAGTCGTGGCTTGGTTGCCAGTCATGCGATGGTTCGCGGCGACACTCGAGGAGGGCTCCTTCGTCGGCTGCACGCCGCCTGTGCAACGTTGGTGAGACGGTGATTCGGTCGTTAGCGGACGTAGACACGACGTCCTGTGTTTTCCTAACGGCCCGATACTCCGCTACATCGCCTCTTCATTTTAAAAGTAGTTTCAAATAGGCTACCCAAACTTCGGCACTTCCCCCGACTCGGCGGTCAGGAGTTTCCCCTATGGCTGCGAGATGCCCGGCGATGAGTGATGCAGGGCCGACGCGACGGTTCCGTCGTTTTGCCCCTCGCGGTCGTATCGAATCACGCGCCGCAGGGGACACACCAAGGTCCACACCTTCCCTCGCCACGCGGTCCTGCAACGAAGCAGTTACAAGGTTACGGGTTGCGACGACGTTCCTCGCCTGAGGTGAGGCGTGATGCTTGCCTCGACGTTCGGCGACGGCCCCACCGTGCGCGTCAGGCACCGTGTCTGGAAGACGACAGGATCCATTACGATGAACGGAACCGCCACGCCGCTGAAAGGGCTTCCGCTTCGTGCGCTCTAAAGAGAGACGAGTGCGCGTCGAAGGCGGCCGAGGAGTCCCAACTTGCACGCCGGAGTTGACGTGTCGCCGATCTGTGGAACAAGCACGTCGACCAGGCCGTCGATGTCGAGGAGCGTGTGTGAGGAGGGCGCCTCCCGGCGGAGCGTGCAGCCATGATTCAAAGCGTCCCCGCACGCGGTACGATCCTCGGCGATCGTATGGAGTGATGACACTCCCAGTGTTCGGGCCAGGTCATCGGCCGTGAAACCGTGAAGCTGCGAATCGTAGCGGTTGATGACGATGTGTTCGGCCTGTTGCGGCGGGTTCCGGTCCAGTACATCGTGTAGCATCTTAAGTGCGCGGAGAGTCGGGATCTTCTGGTCGCCGACGAGTACCGAGAAATGGGCGGCGGAGAGAATCTTGAAGAACAGGTCGTCGTAGGTCGTCGGGACGTCGAGAACGACAACATCGGCCATCTGGCTCGCCACGTCGATCACTCGTGCTAGGTCCTCAAACGAAGGCGGCGGCGGCGTGATAAGCTGGTCCGGCCCGGGCAGGACCTCAAAGTTGTCGGCAACCTTGACCAGGAATTGCTTGAGGAGAAGCGGATCGACGCGTGTGATGTCCCGGACCAGGTCGAGGATGTTGTAGCGAATTTTCATGTCGAGGTAGGTCGCCACCATTCCGAGCTTGAGCGAGAGATCGATAAGGATGCACCGGAGATGTCGGCGGTGGGCGATCTCGTCGGCCACGTTGATGGCGACCGTGGTCGCTCCGCAACCGCCTGTCGCCCCCGCCACGGCGATGATGAACGGCTCCTTCTCAGGCTCGACGAACTGCGCGGCGATTCGGTCCATGGCGGCCGTCAGGTCAACCGAATTCAGAGGAAGCAGAACAAGCTGTGACGCACCCGCCCGCAGCGCGGCTAGCAGCGCACCGCTAAGATCGTGCTCCTCCGTGCTCTGGAGGTTCAGGAGCGCGAGAATTGGCCAACCGGGAAACTTGTCGCAGAGGCGGCTAATATTTGCGAGGTGCGCCACGGACCTGACGTGGTACAAGAAAAGCCGTTTGCCATCACGAGGCGCGCGGAACGACGCGATGGCATCCTCCACCGTCGGCGATTCCGCCTCGATGTGTGCTGAAATGCTGCTGAGCGCGCTACGCAACGGGGGCAGCAAAGTATCGTCGCAATCGACTGCGATAACATTCAAAGGATACACAACCGTACATCTTTCAGTGGTCGGAGGAAAGCGACAAATTCGCGCGCTCCCCCGAGTCGTCGTTTCAACGGGTGTCGTCAACGCCGCGAGCCGCGAGCCCCCAAAACACGACGCCCCGAAAATCAATCTGCTTCGGCGAGCTGGCTGACTGGTTCCACGCTCGTCCACCCGTGATGGAACCGGATCGCGTCCAGCACTTCCTCCCGACGCCACCGCGAGTGAAAGCCGTACAGTAGACCGCCTCCATCACTCACGGCATATCCATCACTTTGGCACAACTCCTGCGCGATCCGACCAACGCTTGCCGCCATCTCGGCCGACCTCGCTTCGCATATGCGTATACGCCACGGATAGAGCAGATCTCTGATATCATTCATGGTGACCGTCCCTCTTCGAGCCGTTGATCTTGGGGTTCCGCGATCGTACCGATTGGGCTTGTTGCGGCCCCGCGCAGAGCGCATCCGGTTGCAATGGAATTCGTCGTCCGCTGCTGCCACGTTGCGGGGATCGTTCGACGAAGACCGGCCGAGCTGCGCCCAACAAAAAAGGCCCCGCACGCGCGACGACCGCGCTACGGAGCCTTTCGTTGCTGGAGTGCGCCGCCCGGTCATGAGCGGTCCACACCCAATGCTTAGGCGACGATTCGAA
>DAIDJG010000152.1 GCA_027451445.1 Singulisphaera sp. | reverse complement strand
CTGGTCCACCGATAGTATGTTCTTAACAACTGATCGCCGTCCTCGATGTCGGAACCCGGTCGGGGACCTCGCAAGGCAGGGCAACGGTCGGCGTCACGTAAACGCCGATGGCGTTCGCCCTGTTTTCTTGCGCACTGCGGGAACGGAGGTATGACGATGACGACGATCAGTGGAAGTTCGGTTGTCCAGTTTCTGAATGACGACAAGGGCTACGTTTCGTGGCTGGCCGCGCATCAGGACGGCTACGTGGTGAATTGTCACGCGCAGCCTGACTCCACTTACCTGATGCTTCACCGAGCCAATTGCTCCTGGATCAATCCTCCCCGATTTAAGAACTGGACAACGGTCGGTTACATGAAGGTTTGCGGACTGTCCGTCTCGGAACTCGCAGCCTGGGCTGTTTCCACGACGGGTGGAACTCTGCAACAGTGCAAGTCATGCGTGGGTTTCGCCGCGCGCGATGTTCAGCCTCCAAACGACTTGGATCCTGCATCTTCGGCCGACGCCTCAATCCCAGCTCCGGGGGTGGACGAAATGGGCACTCTCGTGCTCAAGAGCGGTCTCCGGGTCGTGAATCCCCTCGACCGGCTGCTCCGATTCTGCCGGGAGGAATTTGACTACTACGACGGCGTTACCGACCTTGAGCCCGATCACGTCCGGCCTGTCGACGTGATGGTGACCATTGCGATGAATTCGTTCATCGATAAGGCGTCTCAGGTCCGCCGGATTCACCGCGGACTTGCGACGGCCTGCAACGAAATCCTTGCCGCCATTCCGGCGAATGCGGATCTCCTGGTGTTCGATCCAGACCTGGACACCTTCCATCGGCTTCTCCATGCTGCGGTCCAGGTGCCTGAAGTCCTTGTCCCTCGTGCTGTGAAGGTCCTTCATCGCAAACGTCGCGGTTATGTGCCGATGCTGGACACGGTTGTTTTGAATTACTACCTGGACTCCTTGGGACGCTCGCACCTTAAGGAGCGTTCCCAGGACAAAGCCAGCGCGGCCGCAGTCGGTGTCGAGGTGCTTCGCGCGTTTCGCGATGACTTGCGCGAAGCCATCAGCACAATTCGGCGCTTAGAAACGGAGCTGGCGCTTGCCGGATTCGCGCTGACCCCCGTTCGCATTCTCGAAATCCTGGTCTGGACCGAGACAGAGCCGAACGGTCATTACCGGCAGGGTCTAAGACGCAGGTGACGACGGGTCGACTGAGCGCGCTTCGGAGGCTTCGATGTCCAGACTCGACGTTGCGGGTGTTCTGGGACCTCATGGGCTCATCGCTCGTCATTTGCGCGGGTATGAAGTTCGGGATGAGCAAATTCGAATGGCGCAGGCAGTCGCCCAGGTCATCGAAGAGAAGCGCCACTTGATGGTCGAGGCGGGAACGGGCGTCGGCAAGAGTTTTGCTTATCTCGTACCCGCCATTCTGGCGGCTGCCGAATCTGGCAAGCGAGTCGTTGTCTCGACTCGCACGATCAACCTTCAGGAACAATTGGTCAACATCGATGTGCCGTTCCTGACGAGCGTAATGCCTCAAGAGTGCAAGGCGGTTCTCGTCAAGGGACGCAGGCAGTACGTCAGTATCCGCCGTCTTAAAGCAGCCCGGGAAAGGTTCCTGCGGGACGGATCGTTACACGAGGACACGGCGGAGTTAGCGGCTCTCGGTCGCTGGGCAGGTCGGACTGAAGACGGTAGTCTGAGCTCCCTCGGCTATCACCCGCCGAGCTCCGTGTGGGACGCGGTTCAGAGCGATTCAGGGAATTGCCTGAAACAAGCATGTCCTCACTACCGCGAGTGTTTCTTCTTTCGGGCAGCCCGCAAGGCTTGGTCAGCGAATCTTCTGATCGTCAACCATTCGCTCTACCTCAGCGATGTTGCGCTCAGGGCACAGGGAGGCACATTACTGCCCGATCACGATGTCGTGATCTTCGACGAGGCACACGACCTCGCGAAAGTCGCGGCGCAACATCTTGGCTTGCGGATCGCCAGCGGCGATGTCGCCAATCAGCTCAACGCGCTGTACAACGACCGCAAGAAGAGCGGGCTGCTGGCTTTTCACCGTCAGGTCGCGGCCCAAAAGCAAGTGATACAGACCTTGCATGTATCGGACGCCTTCTTCGATGCAGTTCGTGACTGGAAGAACCACCATGGGGAATCCAACGGACGTGTACGAGTACCGCTGCCGCTACCGGACCGAGTCGTCAATGAACTGAACAAGCTCGCGATTGTGCTTCACGATGGGATCAGCGCGGTCAACTCGGCGGAGCAGCGGATCGAGCTCGAGGCGGCTCGGAATAGTTGCCGTCGGTTCGCCCGCGACCTTTCGTCGTGGCTCACTCAGGGCGATCCGCAGAACGTGTACTGGATCGAATCAAAGGAAGATCGCAAAAGCATCGTTCTCGCCGGTGCGCCTCCCGACGTCGGTCTCATTCTGAGGCGCGAGATCTTTGAGCGCGTTTCCTCCTGCGTGCTCACCTCGGCCACGCTGGCAGTAGGCCCCCCGTCTCGAAAGATGTTTTTATTCTCACGGTCCCGCCTGGGAGTGCGGGATATTGCGACACTTCATCTCGGCAGTCCATTCGACTTTCGCAACAAAGCCAAGGTTTACATCCGACAGGGATTGCCCGACCCTTCCGGTGACGACACCAGCTTCGAAGACGCCGTTCTGCGAGAGATTCCTACCTACGTATCCAGGACCCAGGGCAAGGCGCTTGTTCTGTTTAGCTCATATCGTATGCTGGATCGTGCAAATACCGCGCTGGGGCCTTGGTTTCGGAAGGCGGGCATAAAGCTGTTGGTGCAGAGCGACGAACACGATCGCTCGAAACTCATTGATGCGTTCAAGGCCGACGTGAACAGTGTTTTGTTCGGAACGGACAGCTTCTGGCAGGGCGTGGATGTACCGGGTGAGGCCCTCTCCAACGTCATCATCACCCGCCTGCCGTTCGGTCGGAATGTCCACCCTCTTCGTGAAGCGCGGCGAGAGGCGATCGAGCAACGCGGAGGTAATGCCTTCAAGGAGGATGATCTTCCTGAAGCGGTGCTCAAGTTCAAACAAGGGATTGGTCGTTTGATTCGCTCCCACGCGGATGAAGGGATCATCGTAATCCTCGACTCTCGCATTTTGTGGAAGTCGTATGGCGAGCAATTCCTTGGAGCGCTTCCGACGGGAATACCCGTTATTGTCGAGTAAGCAGGCGGTGTGCATGCATTCTACGTTATCTGATGCATCTGGTCCTATCCCGAGGGTCAGGCAAGAATCTTTGCCCTCACACCGACGCGGAGCCACTACGGTCTCGTTGACTGGCCCAGGTATAGCCCGATCCGACCGTCTTCACCCACCGCCCAACCCACGCCGCGTCCCGCGAACCCCACCGCATCAAATCCGGTCGTCCCAAGACTCGTCCAACTCTCTCCCTCATCCACGGATCGGTCCGTCTCCGTCGGTCCCACGGCGACGAGCGTCAAATGACCTTCACCACCAACGAAGCCCACGGCCGAGCGATACCCCGCAGGCGGCCGTCCCTTGATCGGCATCCAGGTTCGACCGCCATCGCCCGTCCGCGCCACATAACCGCCCACCTCGTCCGGCGCCTTGTAGTCGCCACCGATCGCAACCCCGTGCAACGCGTCGCGAAAGGCGAGAGAGAAGATGCCCGCGGAGGGCCTTCCCGCGCGGACCGGCGTCTCATGGGCCGACCAGCTACGACCCCGGTCGGTCGACCGAAAGACACGCGCATTCCTCGCTCCTCCCGTCCCGAACCAGACGTTTCAGTCGCCCTGTACGATGAGGCACGTTCCGCTCGCGGCGAAAGCCCCTTCACTGGGCAACGCCTCGGGCATGCCATCCGAAGGGATCCTCCTCCACGACAGGCCGGCGTCGTCCGTTGTGAGGATCACGAACCGGCCGTCCACAGGGTCGCCGAGGGCAATCCCATGCTCAGGGTCCCAGAAGGCGAGGGCATCGAGAAACACTTTGGGGTCAGCGTTCTGGTACCTCAGCGCCCACGACGCGCCGCCGTCGGACGTCTTGTAGATCCGCGACAGGGCACCGGGACCGATCGAGAGCAGGAAGGCCGTGTCGGCGTCAAAGGCAGGACATCGCGGAAGTCGAGTTCGGTCGCACTGGGCACAACTCTGGGAATCCACGAATCACCTCCGTCAGTCGTGCGCAAGCACGTGCCGCCGCTGCCGCTCGCCCAGGCCACGCGCGCACTCACGACAGAGAGCCAGCGCAGTCGAGCGCGGGTGCCGCTGGATTGCGGTGTCCACTGGGCGTGGGTGGGACCGCTGATCCCGCAGACGATGAGCGCGACGAGCGATGCGCATTTCATGCGTGCATACCTCGTTCCGAGATCGATCGTCGCCTTGGAAAGAGACCGGGTTTGATTCCGCGATGACCTCAGCCTACTGCGCTTTCGGACCACCGCCCTGCGCCAGGCTCGCCGGTGCGTCGAACGGCTCGGCTACCGGTTGGACGAGGCTGTTGTCGTGCACGAGTGCGCCATGATCGCCGACGAAGAAGCTATGGCCGCCGGCAACTTCGAGGTTGAAGACGTGCTGGACGGGGGCGTCTGCGACCGAAACAACGCGGGCCTGGCCGCCGACGGTGCGCACCGCGTCACCCGGTTTCAGTGCGCGCGCCATGACCCAACCGTGGCCGGCTTTCCAGAAGCGGTGAATGCCCGTAACAACGATCGTGTCGTCGCCGAGCCGGATTCTCAGGGTGGCCGCCGGCCTGTTGTGGTAGATAGTGACGACGGGCTCAAAGCCCAGGGCACCGTTGCGGCCGTTCTGGGTGAGGAGCTGGTCCCCCACGCGAACGAGCTCAATCGATCGGAGTCCGTTCAGGGTCCGCACCGGTGTCCCTGCGCCGAAGCACGAATGACTAACGCCGACCGGGTTGGGGACGAACTCGGTGAACGTTGGCTTGTCGTTCGGCGAGGTGTCGTAGACGCGGCCGCTCTGATCGCTCCACCACGAACGCCAGGAGTCCTCCGACTCGCCCAGGTCCTGGCCGGTCACGTCGTTCAACACGGGGAGAACCTGGCTGTTCACGTTGTGAATACTTGTGTTGAGTGCTTCGAGTGCGGCGACGTCGTTCATCAGCCGCTGGCGGCCCAGGTTCGCGGCCTCCTGGATGAAGAGCTGCGTCAATCCGACCTGAACGTCCTGACGCGCTGCCGCGGCGGTGGCGTTCATGACGAATTGGCTCACCCCGTCGTTGTGCGCCGTCGTAGTGTGATGTGCCCTATTCAGGGGTGGCGCCGCCACGAAGGGTTGAGACGCCAGCATCAAGTTCTGAACGCTAAACGGGTCGAACGGCACCCACGAAGCGAACGTGCGACCATAGATGCCCGGCCCGAAGAAATCGCCGGCAGGGGGATTGATGATCTGGCCGCTCCCCGAGAGAAAGGCCTGAGGGTTCAAAGCGTATTCGCGTATGACGTTGTATCGGGCCGTTTCCACGAACAGCCCCGCGGGCTGTCCTGGTGAAGATGTGCCTGGCCGGACCTGGTACTTGACGGGCGTGCGAACCAGGCCGATCAGCATGCCGACGAATTCGCGAGCATCGCGCCCCCGCAGCGTCTGCGTGGCGGCGGTGCGTACGCGCGTCGAGCGGCCCTGAATGGCGAGCATCGCCAGGGCTCGCGAGGCGCCAACGCCTTCGATCTGACCGAACAGTTGGATGGCTCTGAGTTGCGCCTGCTCATTCCCAGGCGCGAAGACGGCCCATACAGATGGCGTCGCCCGGAGGTCGGTCACGTCGGCCAGGGACCGTTCCGCGTCCTCGCGTTTGGTTTTGTCGGTCAGTCCATCGTGCCATTTCGATAAGAGAGGCTTCCAGTGCTTGTCGGCCCTCTTTTGGGCGTCTTCCTCGGCCTTTTCGGCGGCTAACTGCGCGTCGGTCACCCAGCGCTGGCCGTGCTTCTTATAGCCCAGGCGTTTCCAGGCGGCCTCCCGGCCGGGTTCGATCCGAAGGGTGGCCCATAAATGCGCGACGGATTCCGCGGTGAGACCGTTCTCCTCGCACCAGATCGCGAGCTTCCACTGGGCGTTGGCTGTGTGCGGTGTGCGTGCCCGACGCGCCACGTACTCAGTGAACTTCGCGGTCTGTTCGGCATCCGCATTGAGCCTGGCAGGGAGGTCTTCGGGATGTTGCCAGCTTCCCCCGAACTGCACCAGCCCCATCAAGCCACGGGCGGCCGCGTTTTTCGGGTCGATGAGAATGGCCTGCGCCAGTTGCCTGGCGCGTTCCGCAGTCATGCCGTGCTGCTCACACCAGAGTGCAAGCTTCACATGAGCATCCGCATCGCGGCCCGCTTGAGCCTGGGCGGATTCGTACGCGGCCCGGTCGGCATCGGTGGGCGCAGCCGCCATAACGGCGGAGACGAGCAACGCGGAGACCATCGCATGACCTCCAGATCCGTAACAGAAGGGTGAAAGATAGCGTGACATTACTCGATGCATGCAAGCAATGTCAAGCGGTCTCTGGAGTTGATCGGTTCCGGGGACGATCGGCGACGTGTTGACGACGAGTCCCGAGGCGCTCGTGCTGCTCGAAGCGCGCAAGACCGACTCGGGCCTGGCCTGGCATGACGCGGTTTCCCGCTGCACTCGGTTCGAGCTTCGATTCTCACTCGATAACAAGCCCGTCGGCGCACTCCCTCGGCTCGAAAGCTGGCCGGCCAGCGAAGTTTGATTCTACGATCCCATTCCGATGCCCGACTATCCCTTCAAGAGCCGTCGGGATGGCGCTGCGCCGGGGCGTTGAGGAGGCTGCTTCTTCCCTGGGCCTTGCCTTACAACCGCGTGCGCCGTCGCCCTTTGCCGGATTGGGACAGAGACGGTCCGTCCCGTTTTCTGTCACCTTGTTCGCGGCGTGCTCACGGGAACTTCTCTTCGAAATCTTCGCGTCTTCGCAGTACCTTCACAGGCGCTCGTTAATTTCCATGTCCCCCCAAGGCAGGAATTACGTCTCTACTCACTCACGACTAATCAATAAGATAAGATGTATCCTTTGTGAGCACGATGTGCCACCAGGGAAGAGTGTTTGTCGCGCCGCCAGCTCACGTGTGGCGCGCGGTTTGAGGACGTACTTCACTCTGAGTTCAAGGTCAAACGAAATACTCTCACCACCGCGAGTGTGACGCGCGTCGATCCGTGTGCGGCAGAGCGGAGCAGGTTCCGTCGCATCGCCCGCCGCCGTTGCGTTTGACGCGCGCCGAGCGAGGCCATGCGTCGGGTATCAAGACACAAGATGATATGCGAGGGTTATAATATGAGATTGTGACGACGTTACTCTCGAGGATGACGGCGTCTCGGTCGCGACAACTTCGACCAATGACGGGTTCCCGCCTTGCTGGGGTGGAGTGCCTGCGCTCGCGGTACGTCGTGCGTGCGACGAGGCGCCCGCGACAACGCCACGAAGGACCCGCTGACCGAGACCAATGCGGCTAACCCGATCATCCCCATACGACGCTTGCCGCTCGCTTGTTCGCGGGGGCGGCCGCAGTCCCCCGGCGGCTCCCCTCGGGCGAGGATGCGGCGAGGACGAGAGGTTCACCTGATGTTGCCAATCACCCGCGTGGTTCCCTGCCTCCTGCTCGCGGTTGCGCTTGCCCTGCCCGGCTGTGATCGTTACGGCTCGAGCGGCAAAGGCGCGACGGCCCCGAAGATCACTCTGCCCAATGCGGATGCGATCGCCAAGCGCCTCCCGGACGGTGTTGTTCTGGACTCCATCACGATGGACATTCACGGCTCGGAAGGCACAGTGGCTGAGGAGTTGGCACGGCTCAAGGCGACCGTCAAGGACAAGGTGCTCGTCGACGGCCGAGGCCGGGAGATCCGGTTCTACACCCCGCAAGAGGAGGGACGGGCCATGCGCGGCGAGGCGAAATACAGGGAGCTCATCGAGAAATACACGGTGGTCCTGCTTATGCCCGAATGAGCATAAGACTTCCTGCACGCGAGCGCTCCCCGGAAGCGCGCGAGGCGCTTCCCGAGATTCGCGGCCCACGTTGTCAACCCAAGGACAAGGACTTCTGCGTACTCGCCGACGAGGCGGCAGAAGCGGCCGAACTCTGTGAAGGCATTCGTCGATGTTGACGTGTGTCGTCACCGGTCGTTTGGCTCGTGTCCTTCGCCTGCCTGAGTTAGGAGTCGACAGTGGCCGGCGAATCTCCGCGGAACCGCCCTCCGGTCCCAGGAGCTTCGCGGCACGCGTTGTGACTCGAGATCGTTTCGTTGGTTGAATTCCCACACGACATGCGTTTTGCCACTCAGGAGAACTTCGATGCAGTTTCGGACAGGCACTCGCCGGCGGTCGACCGGCTTCACGCTGATTGAGTTGCTGGTCGTCATGGCGATCATCGCCGTACTGATCGCGTTGCTCTTGCCCGCGGTCCAGTCGGCGCGCGAGGCCGCTCGGCGCTCCGCGTGCATCAACAACCTGAAGCAGCTCGGGCTCGCCATGCACAATTACGAGAGCGCCAACAAAGCGTTCGCGCCGATGTGTACGCTCGGCTTCTACGGCGCGGCGGGCTCAGCGCAATACCCCGGCAGCGGTCCCGGCACCGGCGGCGGCGAGTTCAGCGCGACGGCGCGGATCATGCCCTACGCCGAAATGGGTACGGTCTACAATTCGATCAACTTCCAGATGGATTACGTCGACCCGCCAAACACGACGATCTCGTTTTCTCGCCTCGGCGTCCTCGCCTGCCCAAGCGAAATCTACCCCCAGGCGGGGCTCACCGACGACGGGCTCTTCTATCCGACGAACTACGGTTGGAACAACGGCGATTGGTACGCCTTCGGCGGCTCGCCGGCCAACGTGGGGAGTGGAGCCTACCTGACGCAAACACGCGGCGCCTTCGGCGTCAACATGGCCCGCACCACCGGGTCGATCAGCGACGGCCTGAGCAACACAATGTTCGCCGCTGAGGTGAAGGCGTGGGCTCCGCAGTTCCGGCACTGTTCCGGCGGCGGTCCTCTGCCCGCGGCCTTCGCCACGGCGAACGCCGATGTGGTCAACCCGTTCGGGACGACGTCCCCTGCCGTGGCCGCCTACATCGCCGCCAATCAGGGCGGTTGCAAGACCGTGAACGTCGGCCACGCTCGCTGGTCGGACGGCGACCCCGCTTACAGCGGTGTCACCACGGCCCTCACGCCGAACTACACGATCGGGATCATCCCCGGGACGCCGCTCGATACGACCAATATGCTGAAAAACAACCCCGCCGGTACCTACAACAACGACCTCACGGCCCAGGACTTCGACTGGTCGTGGCAGGACGTGAATGATGGCGGCCCGACGTTGGCCATCATCACCTCGCGCAGCTTCCACCCGGGCGGCGTGAACGTTCTGTTCGGCGACGGCAGCGTGAAGTTCATCAACAACTCGATCACCCTGCAGGTCTGGCAGGCGCTGTCGACGGTCGCCGGCAACGAGGCGATCACGCCCGACAGCTACTGAGAACGCGCTGCCCGCCCGTCCCTCGCTCGGGCCGGCAGCCGTCGTCGACTGAGCTGAACGCAGGTCCATCGTGCAACACACCGGATGGGGTCGCCTGACCCCATCCGGCTGTTTACACCCCCAGGCACACAACCCTGTTTGAGTAATAATAAATTATCTAAACACTATCGAGTCATAATATATGAGACAATCAGATAATATATAATATGCAAGGGCATTCGTTTCTACACAATGGTTTTTAGGCGCAACAGCGGGGAATTCCTCGTTCCCACGCTTCTGCGTGGGAATGCCGTCTTGCCCGCTCTGCGGGCGCATTTCCCGGGCTCGAAGAAACGCAGAGCGTCGGGGGCTTCGTTTCCGCGCAGGAGCGTGGGAACGAAGGGGATTCGCCTCGTTTGGCGGTAAAAAACCACTGTAGTAGATACCGATGTCCGCAAAGGCGGCGGGCGTTGAATCGTCGACGCTGATGACCAGGCGATGCTCGCCGCGACGTTCCAGATACGCGGCCGGCTCCCGGTCGGGCTCGAGCGATTCAAGGTCTCGTCCGAAACCGGGCAGCGGCATGCCGGATGAACGCCACGGAACGGGCTTGACGCTTTTTCGGAATTTCCGCTCCATGATCCCCCAACGGTACGACCGTCGCGAGCCCCCCGAAGCGCCGACTGCGCGGGCGGAGCGTTCGGAGCTCGACGTAAGCCTGAGCGACGGGACCGTGGTGGTTGCGATCGTCGAAGGCATGCTGCTAACGACCGAGCGCATCAGCGCCTTCGAAGTCGAGCTGGGGCACTTGCTTGACGCGGGCCATCGTCGGGTTGCGCTCGACTTCGGCCAGGTCTCTCGTCTCTCGAGGCGTGCGGTGAATGCGCTGATCCGAGTGCAGCAACGATACCGGGAGGCCGGCGTCGGGCTGAAGCTGCGCGCGGTCCGGCCCAAGGTGGCTGCTGGGCTTGGGCTCACAGGCGCGAGCGCTTCGGTTGAGCTCCCTGCGACCGGGCCTCAACCCGCCGCCAACGGTGCGCCGAAACCGGCCGCGATGGCGCAGCGAGGCGAAGGGGGCAGGGCACACCTCTCGAACGGCCACGAGCCGTCCGTCGCCCCTTACTCGGACCCCCGCTCCGGCACGTTCGAGCTGCTGGCGTGGGATCTCGTTTCGCCGGGAGCCATGTACGTCGATCCCACAACGGTGCTCGAGTTCGACATTGCGCAAGTTCTTGGGAGCGCGCCCGCGGCTGCACCCCCCGCGCCTCCCGGAACGCCCGGCCGGCCCTCACCCGAGTTGCGACCCGCGCAGCCGTCGACGGCTGCCGGACCGGCGGCGGCTCCCTCGCACGTTAAACTCCGCGTCCGGTCGGGCAAAGCTGCGGGCCACTCCTTCGCGGTCCACGGGCCGCGGTTCGTGGTTGGCCGCGACGCGAGCTGTCACCTGCGCGCCAAGAGCAGCGTGGTCAGCCGGGTTCACGCGAGCATCGAGCTGCGCGACGGCCGCGTGTTCGTCCGCGACGAGGGAAGCTCCAACGGAACGATGGTCAATGGCCGCACTTTCCGGGGCGAAGCCGTCGAAGCCGCGGACGGTGATCAGCTCGACATCGGACCGATGCAGTTCACGATTGTCATCACGCGCGCGTCTGCGAGCTCGGAAGCCGCGGCCGAGGACGTGGAGCCGGCTGCGGGGCCACGGGTTCCCGAACCGAGCGAAGCCGATTTCTGGGCGGGCGTCCAGTTCTCGTGCGCGGTTCAACCGGGGTCGGTCGCTCGCCTGAGCCCTGCCTCGGCGGTTCGGACGGAGGCCGCCCCAATCGCGACGGCCTCCCACGGCAACACGTGGCCCGGCGCACCCGTCGGAGGCGGACAAGCCGCGCTGGAACACCTGCTGCGTGAAATGCTCCGAATCCTGGGCAGTGGCGTGCCAGGTCCGGCTCCCGCTCCTCCCGCCTCACCGGCCGAGCCGCGTTCGAAAGCGAGTCCACCCACGCCAAGCCCGCCGCCGCGGCCGCGCACACGGAGTCGCCCCGCGGCGCCGCCGACGCCACCAACTCCCGCCCCGCCGGCGGAGCCAGTCAGCGTTAACGAGCCTGCTTATGCGGTCGCCACGCAGCCCGGTACCCCCTTCGACTCCGAAGTCGCACTCCTCATGCGCAGCGCAGGGACGCTCGAGGTCGACGAGGACCCGCCAGCCGTGCCGAACGCTGCGTCCAGCGTCGGCTTCGATCTCGAGAAGCTGCTCGAGGAAGCCGAGTCCGATCCGGACGAAGCCGGCTCGATCGAGAGATTCCAGCCGCGACCGAACTCCGGCCTCACGGGTCAGAGAGCGCTTGACCTTCCTGTGGAGTGTCCCCACTGTGGCGAAGAGGGACACGTGCCGATTAGCCGGATGGGCAGTTTCTTTCGCTGTCATGCGTGCCAGACGCAGTTCCGAATCGAGCCACGTGGTACGAAGGGGCTCAACGACGACGTGCCGCGGACTCCGATGTGGAAAAAATGCGCCGCCGCTGCGGCGGTCCTGGTCCTGTTGCTGGTTGGGCGTGCGGTTGCGAACAGCCCGCTCCTTTTCGGGTCACCCAGCGCGCTGACCTCCTACGCATTCAAGGCCCTGACTCAGGATGCGCCGGGACGCGTGATCGCAATCACGGCCCCGGGCACCGAGCGATCCGCGCGCCGCTGGACGCGCGTCGTCGGTCCGATCCTGAAGGGCCTTAGCGAACGCGGTGCCGCGGTTGAGATCGCGGTCGTCTCCACCGAGGATCAAAGCGCGGAGACGACGATTACCTTTACTCTCGATCCCTCCGCGGGCCCCGCCCCGAAGGCCGGGGCCGAAGACGCCGGGAAGGCGGGTCCGCGCGCACCTCCGGAATCCGAAAAGGACGGCGTTCTCAAAGTGCCGGTTTACTGGTACCGGGCGGGTGGGACCTGGTACCTGGACGCACGCAGAAGCCTGCGAGGCAGCTCCGCGCTTGCGAAGAAGTATGCCCAAATGGCTTCCCGAGCGCATTGAGCCGGGGCAGATTAAATTTATAGTTATATCAATATATGATATCATACGATGATTTTTATAGCAACAAACAACCGGTCGGGACACCAAGCGCCGACGGGGTCGATGAGAGCGACTTACTTTGCGAGTTGCGACAACTGCGCCGCCAATCGCGCGAACACCTCGGCCCAGTTTCCCCTTTCGGTCTGGCGGAACAGCCGCATGGTCGGATACCAGGGGGTGTCATTCCGGTGTTCGAGCCAGCGCCAGTCCGTCCACCACGAGAGCGCAACCCACGTCCGCACTCCCAGGGCGCCCGCGAGGTGCGCCAGCGCGGTGTCTGAGGTGATCACGAGGTCGAGGTTCATCAACACCGCCGCGGTGTCCATGAACGCCCCGGTCGACTCGTCGACGTCCTCCCCCAGATCGGTCAGCGGAAATCGCGACGCGAACGCGGCGAGCTGATCCATTCCCACGTGCTTCTGGAGGCTGACGAGTCGAACGCCGGGCACATCGGCGAGGGGCGCATACTCCGCCAGGGGGGGCGACCGGTGGCGATCTCCGGGGAACTGCGGGTTCCCCTGCCAGCCGATCCCTACTCGGAAACCCTCCAAAGAGGTCAGCGCCTCCCTCCAACGAGTGACGAGCGCCGGGTCGGCGTGGAGGTAGGGGACGTCGGCGGGAATCGTCGCGAGCGTGGTGCTCAGCGCCCTTGGCAGGCTCACGAGTGCGCAACGGGCATGGCAGCCAGCCTCAGATTCTCCGGGCGAAACGAACCGGTCGATGCCGGCGCAACGGGTCAACAACGGGATCAACTGCGGCTGGCACGCCACGGCGACGGATCCGCCCTGAGCCTTCACCAGGGGCGCGTACCGGATGAATTGGAACGTGTCGCCGATCCCTTGCTCGTGGTACAGCAGAACCGTTTTTCCCTCCAGGGGCTCGCCGTTCCACTCGGGCAGAGGGAACTTCGGCCGGTCGAAAGGCCGGCAACGCCAGCGCCACTCGTATTCGGCCCATCCTTGTTCGTAGTCACCGGTCAAGAGCCACGCCAGCGCTCGGTTCATGTGGGCGTCAGGGTAGTCCGGCTTCAAGCGGAGGGCCTCGCCGTAGCAGTGCTGAGCCTCGGCGTGATTGCCCTGCCGGCCCAGGCTGATCCCCAGGTTGTTGTAAGCCTCAGCAAAGTCCGGATTCACTTTCAGGGCGCGGCGGTAACAGGCCACCGACTCGTCGAGGTTTCCGACGACCGTGAGTGCGGAGCCCAGATTGTTGTGGGCCGCGGCATGGTCAGGGTTCAGCTCCAGGGTGCGACGATAGGCGGCGATGGCCTCGTCCAGCTTCCCCTGCTCCCGGAAGACGTTGCCCAGGTGGTTGTAGACCGCCGGAAAACCGGGTTTCAGCGCGAGGGCGCGGTGGAAGTTCGCGATGGCCTCGTCGGCGTTTCCGCGCTGACCGAGGATCGTCCCCAGATTGTAGAACACCTCGGGATCGTTGGGATTCAGCTCCACCGCGCGCCGCAGCGACACGGCGGCCTCGTCCAGCTTTCCTTGCTGCCACAAGACGAGCCCCAGGTGGCGGTGCGCCTCGACGAAAGCGGGCTTCAGCTCGAGCGCTTGACGGTAGCAGGCGGCCGCCTCGTCGAGCGTCCCTTGATCCTTGAGCGCATTTCCCAGGTTGTTGTAGGCCTCCGCATAGTCCGGTCTCAATTCGACGGCCCGGCGACAGCATGCCGCCGCCTCGTCGAGCTTGCCTTGCTCGCGAAGAACATTTCCCAGGTTGCTGTGGGCCTCCGCGAACCCCGGCAGCAGCTCCAGGGCGCGGCGATAGCATGAGACCGCCTCGTCCTGGTTTCCGTGCTCCTTCAAGAGATTGCCCAGATTGTTATATGCCGGCGCTAGATTGGGATTCTGTTCCACCGCCCGGCGATAACAGGCGATGGCCTCAGACACGTCTCCTTGCTCCCTCGAGAGGTCGCCAAGAATGCAGAGCGCATCGACATAGTCGGGCTTCAACTCGAGGGCGCGGTGAAGGCAGGCGACCGCCTCGGCCCGTTTTCCCTGCTGGTACACGCCCTGGCCCAGGTTGAAGTGTGCCTCGGGAAGGTCGGGCTTCAATTCCAACGCGCGACGGCAGCTTGAGACGGCCTCGTCGATCCTGCCCAACAAACGGTAGGCCGAAGCGAGGTTACTATGGAACGCCGCCGCCCGCCCGTCCGACGCGATCGCACGCTCAATCAGGGCCACGGCGGGCTCGGCCTTGCCCACTTGGAGCGCGACCACGCCCAGCAAATGGAGTGCATCGGCATGGTTGGGATCTGCCTGCAAAATCTGCCGGTAGAGTGTTTCGGCAGCGTGGAGGCGGCCGCAGCGATGGTGTTCGGCCGCAATCGTCAAAGCTTCGGGGATCGTTGCCATAGCCTGAATGATGACATCACGGCCGGGACGAGGCAATCGATTCCGCGCGATACGAGTCGGAAAAGTTCCGTACCCGGCCGATCTCACGCGTCGTTCCGGGCGTGCTTTCTAACCCGAGTCCAAAGTCTTCCGAGAGTGCGTGCGTGTTCTTGATAGGCTATGGATGATTACTGGTCTTCGATCGTTGCCGATCGGCCGGCGTCCTGCGGCCTGTGGAATTGGAAATCCTGCCTTTCGCGCCCTTCTTCTTCACGCCCCTGCCATCGTACGCTGTTGCCGGACAATCGCCAACCGTGAAACCAGAGCCGAGAAAGGGCTACGCACGATCACCGGAAGCTCTGCGGTGTTTGGAGTTTTGATCGCAAGAAATCTTCACCGAAGCGAAAATCGCGGGGACGAGTACTTAATGTCCTCTCCCGCCGCCTAGGGACGATACGGGGCCCGAAGACGCCGCCCCGGTCATCCCAACCAGACACCAGCCGGGGCTCGCGTTCTCGACGGCCCCGAAGCGAGGCTCGCAATGCTCCAGCGCGTGATGACGATTTTCCTGCTCGTTTCCGCTCTGACGGTGAGTGCCTTTGCGCAGGCTCCCGTCCCCGTCGGAAAGGGTTCGTATGCGGAGTTTCCCCCTCCCGCGGCGGGAAAGGCCGCCGAGGAGATGGTCAAGCGGACGTTTCCCCTGGTCACCGTCGACGACCGCGCCATCCCCACCAACCAGCACTGGACCAATCTGCTCAACGGTAAGCCTACCGGTGCGCTCTGGCTCTACCCCTGGCGCGTTGATCCCAGGGAGACCGGCATCGAGCTGTTCTTGCCGCTGGCGTGGAACAAGAACGGCTCCGACCTCGTGTGCGAGTCGCCGTTGCGCGTCTCCGGCGTGAACTTCAAGGCGAGCGTACTTCTCGTCAAGCACTGGGGCGATTGGACCCTGGCGTTTCGTCTCCAGGAGTCGGCCGACCGCTACCTTGACATCACGGTCGGCGAAGGGATGCCGACGGTCTGGGTCGAGTCGCACGGTGTCGAGCTGCGCATCCAGGCGGACCGCGACGCGACCTTCACCGACCGAACCGGCGCCTCCGGCGAACACGTTCTGGTCTCCTCCGCCGTACGAACCTACGGAGCCTTCGCGCCGAAGGGCCGCCGATTCACGCGCGAGGAGGGTTCGCTCCGTCTCGGACTGACGAGCGGACGCGCGGTTGTCGCGCTCTCGGCTTTGAGACGGCCCGAGGATCTCGAGAGGTTCGCTCGCTGTGCAGGCGCCATTCCGCGCGACAGCCGGGTCGAGTGGTCGTACTCCCCGCGCTCGGGAAAGGTCGCCACGACCTGGACCGTCCGGACGGAACCCTGGACCCCCGGCCAGACGGACCCGAACACCGTGGTTCAGGGATGGCTCGCCCATCACTGGCGCGACGCGGGCCATCGGCTGGACCTCAACGGCCCAGAATACGTCACCCCACGAGGACCTCTCAAGACGACGACCGGAAACCGCTTCGAGCTGGTCTACGACTTCGACGGCGTCCTCCCCACGCTCCCCGCCCCGAGCCCGCTCGGCCTGAAGCACGACTTCGACCCGAAGCGCATGGCCGAGTTGCTTGCGCTGCGGGCGCGTAACCCGAAGTACGGCGATGACAGCTACTGGGGTGGCAAGGACCTCCTTCAGTTCGCCCAGTACCTCCAGATGGCACGTACTCTGGGCGATCCCTCGGGTGACCGGCTCCGCGACGAGGCGCGGAAATCGCTCGCCGACTGGCTGACCTACACGCCCGGTGAATCGGCGCATTACTTCGCCCGCTACGCCAACTGGCACGCGCTGATCGGCTTCAAGGACAGCTACGACTCCGCCCGGTTCAACGATCAACATTTCCACTACGGTTACTTCACTCACGCCGTCGCCCTCCTGGCGATGGACGATCCCAGCTTCCTCCGCGACTACGGCGATATGACCCGCCTTGTCGCAAAGCAGTACGCCAACTGGGACCGTCGCGACACCCAGTTCCCCTTCTTCCGCACGATGGACCTGTGGGCTGGCCACTCGTGGGCCGGGGGTATGGGCTCGCCGGGCGGGAACAATCAGGAATCGTCGTCGGAGGCGATGCAGTCGTGGATCGGCCTGGTTCTGCTCGGCTCGATGCTCGGCGACGAGGAGATGACGGCCGCGGGTGCGTTCGGCTACGCGATGGAATCGCGCGCCACGATGGAATACTGGTTCAACGAGCACGGCGATATCTTGCCTCGCGAATATAATCACCCGATCGTCGGCATCCTCTGGTCCGGCGGCCTGGCCTACGGGACGTATTTCAGCGGCGACCCCGCCTGGATCTACGCGATCCAGTGCCTGCCCCAGTCGCCTGGCCTCGACTACCTCGCCCGCAACCCGGAGTGGGCTCGCAAGCGCTTCTTCGAGACGCTCGGCCTGCGCAAGAAGAAGGAAGGCTCGGACGATCTCGCCACGATGGGCGACCTCGGCAACGTCATGCTCGCGCAAGCGTCTCTGATCGATCCCGACTGGGCGGCGGAGCAGTTCGACCGGCTCTGGGACGCCAGGAACCCCATCGCGCGTGAGTCGCTCGACGCCGCCCGGACCTATTATCAAACCCACGCGTACCGCAAGCTGGGCCGTCGGAGCACGGATGTGCGGCTGAGCGTGCCGACGAGCGCAGTGTATCGCGATCCGCGAACGGGGATGACGTCGTACGTTGCCTACAATCCAAAGCCTTATCCGGTGGTCGTCGAGGCGTCGCGGGGTGGATCGGTGCTCGGTGAGTTCATCGCCCCGCCGTTGCGGCTCTCGACCGTGACAAAACTGGCGCCGGTCGTCCGGCCGGGTGGAACGGAGGCTGTCGTACCATGAACTGCTCGGTTAGGGTTTCACCTTGGCAACCTCCACGTCGTCTTCACGCTTTTTCTTGAGAAGTACACTTGAAATGTCGTCACAACCCCACTACTCTTAGGAGGTGAATGCTCTCTCGTGAGGGGAGGGCAATAGTCGGTCAAGGTGGCCCACGGTGCGCACAAATGCCTCCGTGGGTTTTTTTTGCGCGCTCGTTGGGAAGCACCTGACGATGCCCAACACCGCGCCGACCGGATCCTCGGCAATGGCTGCCGCAAGTGATTGTGACCTCGATCTCGCTGCGCGCGGAGCTGACGACCGCGTCGTCCCCCGTGCTGCGATACACCAAACAACAGGGTACGAGTCTACATCCTTCCGGTCTTTCATTGCAGGTTAGAAATAATCATGATCACGCGACACCAGGGCAGGACGAAGGTCGGAGCGCAGGGAAACATGACAAGCCGCAAGCACTCCGCGAGGCGGCGATCACTCCAGCTCGAGGGGTTGGAAGAACGTTGTCTGATGACGGCGACCGTCAACGAGCTTTCGGGCCTTGTCGGGACTCCCCTTCAGATCACCAACGGCCCGGACGGCAACCTCTGGTTTACCGAAACGGTCAGTGGCATTCCCGGTCAGGTCAGCTCGATCGACCAGCTCAATCCGACCACGCACGCGATCAGCAGGGTCCCGATCTTCACGCCGGGGGCCGCTCCCGTGGGGATCACCTCCGGCCCCGACGGCAAGATCTGGTTCACCGATAGCGCGGGCGCCGTGGGGTATATTGATCCGACCACGCACGCGGGAGGGAGCGTCCCGCTTTCGGTCGGAAGCTTTCCTGGCTCGATCACGACAGGGTCGGACGGCGACATCTGGTTCACGGAGTCGGGCACGGACAAGATCGGCAAGCTCGATCCCAGCCATCCGGCCAGTAGCCTTGTCGAGTACAACCTCGCCCCCGGGAGCCAGCCGGTGGGGATTACGCAGGGGCCTGATGGCAACCTCTGGTTTACCGAGTCCGGTAGCAACAAGATCGGCGAGATCACGCCGGGTGGAGTGATTCACGAGTACTCCACGGGCCTCACGGCCGGCAGCGAACCGCTGAACATTACCGCCGGTCCGGACGGCAATCTCTGGTTCACCGAGTACACCGGCAACCGGATCGGGATGATCTCGACCACCGGCTCCATCCAGGAATTTGCCGTTCCCACCAGCAACAGCCAGCCCACGGGAATTACGGCCGGTCCCGGCGGAAACCTTTGGTTTACCGAGTCGCTCGTCGACAAGATCGGCGTCATCAATCCGATCACGCACACGATCGACGAGTTCGCTGTCCCCGCGACCGGCAGCGCTCCCAGTGGAATCGCCGCATCGGCCGACGGCAACATCTGGATCACGCAGTACGCCGGCAGAAACCTCGCCCAGCTCGTCGTCAACTCGGCCTCGCCGGTGGCCACGACGAACGCGGCCACAAACGTCGTTGCGAACGCGGCGACGCTCAATGCGACGATCAACCCCAACGGCAGCACCACGGGCACGTTCTTCCAGTACTCCTCCGACCCCACATTGCCGGCCAATGTTGTGACGACGTTCGCGGGCTCTCCGGGGAACAAGGGAAACGCCGACGGCACCGGCAGCGCGGCCCTTTTCAACGGTCCGGACGATGTGGCGGTCGATAGTGGAGGCAACCTCTACGTCGCGGACACGAGTAACGACACGATCCGACGGATTACACCCGCGGGCGTCGTCACCACGATTGCGGGCTCCCCGGGACAGGCCGGCAATCAAGATGGTACCGGCAGTGCCGCGCGGTTCTCTGTTCCGCATGGACTGACGATCGACGGCGCGGGCAACCTTTACGTCGCGGATACGGGCAACAACCTCATTCGCAAGATCACGCCAGCCGGCGTCGTCACCTCGATCTCGGATTCGGTCCTGGACAAGCCCACGGACGTTGCGGTCGACCTTCAGGGCAACCTGTATGTGGCCAATTTCGGGGCCAATACGATTCTCAAGATCACTCCCGGCGGTGCGCTGACGACCCTGGCGGGTGTGCCTTATGTTCAAGGCAGCGCCGATGGCACCGGTAGCGATGCCCGATTCAACGCCCCGCAGTATCTGACCGTCGATAGCTCGGGAGATGTGTATGTCACCGACTACAACAATTTCACGATCCGCAAAATCACGCCGGATGGCACGGTGACGACGCTGGCCGGTTCGGCCGGAAAGAGCGGCAGCACGGACGGCACCGGCAGCGGCGCCCTGTTCAACCATCCGGCCGGCATCTCGGTGGATGCTTCCGGAAATCTCTACGTGGGTGACAGCCTCAATCAGGTGATCCGCAATGTCACGCCGCAAGGGGTCGTTACGACGCTGGCGGGTTCGGCCGGACATGGTGGGTACAACGACGCCACCGGCAGCGATGCCCGGTTCTCGCTTCCACTTGGCACCGCGGTTGACGGCGCGGGGAATGTCTACGTCGCGGAATGGGGCAACAGTATCATCCGCAAGCTCGCCATCCCCACGCTCCCGGCCACCAGCGGCCTGACCGGCACGGCCGACCATGCGGTTGCCGCCAATCTGACGGGATTGACGACCGGCACGGAATACACGTTCCGCACGGGGGGGACGAACGTCGGCGGCACAACGCTCGGTTCGACCCTCGCCTTCACCCCCGCGGGCACCAATCTCGCTTCCACAACGACCGCGCTTGACACACCATTGCCGTTGATCAGTTCGGTTGGTGAGCAGGTCACCTTCGTGGCCACCGTGTCCCCCGAGACCGAGCCCCCGACGTTCACAGGCGGAATGGTGGAATTCGACGAGGGCACGACGGTCCTCGGGACCGCGCCCACCGACGCTTTTTTGCAGGCAACCTTCGCAACGTCATTCGCGACGATCGGCACGCACACCGTGACCGCTCACTTCCTCGGCAACGCCGACTTTGCCTCCAGCCCCAATTCGAACGCGGTGACTGCGACGGTCCTCTCCCTCAACTCGGTCCCGGCCACCGAGGCCCTGGCGATGGCCTCCGGCGTCACCGTTGACCCCTTCGGCACGGCCTGGATCGCGGAGTCGGCCAAGAACAAGATCGCTCGTTTCGATCCTTCGAACCCACAGAACATCACTGAGTTCGATGTCCCCACCACCGACGGTGTCCCTCTTGGCATCACCGAAGGCTCCGGCACCACAATCTACTTCACCGAGGCGCTCGGCAACAAGATTGGCTATTTCGACTCGGGAACCCCGACGCAGATCCACGAAGCCAGTATCCCCACGAGTGGCAGCCTTCCGTTTGGGATCGCCGAGGGTCCCAACGGTCTCTTTTACTTCACCGAGACCGGCGCGAATAAAATCGGCGTTTTCGACTCCGCCACGGACACGGTCACCAACGAAATCCCGCTCCCCTCGGGCATGACCGCCCCCACCGGGATCGTCTTCGACCCCGTGACGCAACGTTTGTACTTCGCCGCGACCGACACCGGCCAGATCGGCATCCTCGATCCCCTCGACCCCACGACCGACGCGATCACGGCGTCGGGTTCGTACGATCCCACCGCCAACCCGCTTGGGATCACCGTCGACCCTCAGGGGAACATCTGGTACACCGAGATGAACGCCGGCGCCGTCAGCGAGTACAACCCCACGACCGACACGATCCAGATCTATTCGATCGGGCCTGTCAGCGCGACGCCGACCGGGATCACCTACGCCAACGGTATGCTCGTCGTCACCCAGACGCTCGGCAACAAGCTCGTTGTGATCGATCCGAACAACCCGTCGCAGCCGACCACCATCACGGTCCCAACGCCCCTTTCCGGGCCGTTTGGAATCGCCGCGGACAGTCAGATCGGCGGCGTGATCTTCACGGAGCCTCTCGCGAACCAGGTCGGCGTGATCTCCGGGGGACTCACCTCGCCCATCCAGGAGTATCCACTTCCCGGCGCAGCGGGCGGGCCGTTTGCCGTGACCGTTGGACCCGATAAGAACCTCTGGTTCACCGAGTCGGTAGGCAACACGATCGACCGGTTGAACCCGGCGACTCAGGTCGTCACCAGGTTCACCATTCCCACGGGTAACACCCGACCTTTGGGCATCACGGTTGGTCCCGACAACAACCTCTGGTTCACCGAGGGGGCCGGTGCCATTGGCGTCCTCAACCCTTCCACGGGTCAGGTTATCCACGAGTATGGATCGACCCTACTCGCCGGTTCCGGACCCATCTCCATCACGGAGGGGCCCGACGGCAACCTCTGGTTCACGGAGTCACTCGCGAACAAGATCGGCCGGATTACCCCGAACGGCACGATCACGGAATTCGACGTCCCGACCAAGAATAGCGGGCCGATGGGCATCGTTGCCGGACCCGATGGCAACCTCTGGTTCACCGAGCTGACCGGCAACCAGATCGGCGAGATCACGCCGCAGGGTGTGTTCGTCAACGAATACGCCCTTTCCAGCGGTGACAGCGGCCCCGCGATGATTACGGTTGGCCCTGACAACAACCTCTGGTTCACCGAGGCGTCGGGAAACCGGATCGGCGCCATCGACCCGAGCAATCCCGTCGTTCGGGAGTACAGCCTCTCCTTCCTCACCATCCCCTGGGGAATCACCACGGGGCCGGATGGCAACCTCTGGTTCACCGCGCTCCTGGGCGGCAGCGTCGGCGCGATCGACCCGGCCACGGGCCTGGACTCGACCGTGCCGCTCTCCGACTCGCTGGCCGGTCCGGCGGGCATCGTCAGCGGGCCCGACAACAACATCTGGTTTACCGAGTACCTGGCCGGTTCGCTGGGCCAGGTGCAGATCCAGCAGGCGGCCACGACCGTGGCACTGGCCGCGCCGACACCGAACCCGTCGCTGGCCGGACAGTCGGTCTCGTTCACAGCCACCGTCAGCGCCGCTGGGGCCACGTTGCCGCCCGCCGGAGAGATGGTCACCTTCAAGGAAGGCACGACCACCCTGGGCACCGCGCCGCTCGACGCGGCGGGGCACGCCACGTTCCAGACGTCGACCCTGCCCGTGGGGACGCACAACGTGTACGCCATCTATGGGGGTGACGCCACCTTCGTCGCAAGCCAGCCCTCGAACACCGTGAGCGCGTCGGTCGGGTCGGCCTTGAAGATCATCGTGAACACGACGGGCGATCAGGGCGCGCCCCTCGGCCCGAACGACACGACGCTCTCACTGCGCGAGGCGATCGAGATCATGAACGGGACGCTCGATGTGTCGACGCTCAACCCGCCACAGCAGGCGTTGGTGACCGCCACCGCCGGCGCGGCGGATGAGATCGATTTCGCGATCCCGACGAGCGATAGCGGATATGGCATCGGCACCACGGGGGTCTGGGAGATCAGCCCAGCGTCGCCGCTACCGGCCGTCAATGTGCCCGTCGTCATCGACGGGTACACGCAGTCCGGCGCGCAGGCCAATACCAATGGCCCGGGGCTGGCCGATAACGCATTCCTTGCGGTGGAGCTGATCGACCGGAACTCTGTGTCGGCCGACGGACTGGTGCTCGCCGGCGGCGACAGCACTGTGCGTGGACTCGCCATCGTCGGCTTCTACGGCAACGCCGTGGTGCTTCAAACCAACGGGGGCGACACGGTCGAGGGCGATCTGCTGCAGGGAAGCTCTTACATCACCGGCACGCTGCCCGACACCGGGAACGGCGTGCTGATCCGCAACGGGGCCTCGAACAACACGATCGGTGGCATCACCGCCGACGCCCGCAACATCATCCGCGACAACGTGCAGGCGGGGATCGCACTCAACGACAACACCAGTTCGGGCAACCTGATCGCCGGCAACTTCATCGGCACCGATGCCGACGGCGTGACGGCGCGACTCAACACCTACGCGATCGAGATCCTCGGCGGCTCCGGCAACACGATCGGCGGCACGACGGCCGCGGCGCGTAACGTGATCTCGGGGAACGACTGGGGGATCGTGCTCGGGTTCCCAGGCGCCGCGTCCAACACCACGATCACCACTCCGCCGCCATTCGCCACGTCGGGCAACCTGGTCCAGGGGAATTACATCGGCGTTGATGTCACCGGGACCCTGGCCGTCGCGAACGTCGCCTCCGGCGTTGAGATCGACTCGTCCGGCAACACGATCGGCGGAGTCACGTCCACTCCGGGAGCCGGAGCCGGCAACGTCATCTCCGGCAACCTCGGTGCCGGGATTTTGATCCAGAGTGAGGTTCCGGGCTATAGTGTCGGAAGCAACGTGGTGCAGGGGAACATCCTGGGCGCCAGCGCTACCGGCTCGCCGCTCGCCAACCCCTTTGGGACCGTCGTTCCGAGTAACGCCCTGGGCGTGTCGATCGTCAACGCCTCGAATAACACCATCGGCGGCACGGCCGCGGGCGCGGGGAATGTCATCACCTTCAGCAACGGTGGAGGTATTCTGACGTCGCCGATCCATCCCAACGGCACTGCCTCGGGATTCCACGGCGACGGCGTCGCCATCTCGCTGGACAGCACGAACGTGGCCAACCCCTCGGCCACGGGCAACGCCGTCCTCGGCAACTCGATCTACGGGAATCTTGCCCTGGGGATCGACCTCGGCTACACCGGCGTACCCCTCATGAACACGCCGGGCGGGCCGCACGACGGACCGAACAACCTTCAGAACTACCCCGTGATCACGACGGCCACGGTGTCCGGCGGAAAGACCACCATCACGGGTACGCTCAACAGTACGCCGAACGGAACGTTCACCATCGAGTTCTTTGCCAACCCGGCGGCCGACCCCTCCGGCTACGGTCAGGGGCAGACGTTCCTCGGCCGGTTGATGAACGTCACAACCGACGCCAGCGGCAACTCGTCCGAGTTCGTCTTCACGTACAACGGCGACCTCACCGGGCAGTTTATCTCGGCCACCGCGACGGACCCGGTCAGCCAGGCTTTTGGCAACACGTCCGAATTCTCGCAGGACGTTGAGGCGACGGTGCCGACCGCTCCCGCGCCTACGGCCACCACGCAGCCGGCAAGCGCTGTGACGAACGCGTCGGCGACGCTCAACGGAAGCGTCGACCCGAACGGCAGCGCGACGACGGTCACGTTCATTTACGGCACCGATCCCAGCCTCACCAACGGCACGCTGGAGACGCCGGACCAGAACGTTGGTAACGGCACGGCCGCGCTGGCGGTATCTGCGCCCATTACCGGCCTGGCGGCCGGCACGATGTATTACGAGCGAGTCGTCGCAACGAGCGCCGGCGGTACCACCCTGGGCGCGATTCTCAGCTTCACCACCCTGGCCGCACCGAGTGCGACGACGCAACCGGCCACCAACATCGCCAACACGTCGGCGACCCTGAACGGTAACGTCGTTCCGAACGGCAGTGCGACGACCGTCAAGTTCGTGTACGGAACCGACCCGTCGCTCACGGCAGCGACGACCGAGACGACGACCCAATCGATCGGCGCGGGTACCAGTTCAGTCGCCGTCAACGCCCCGCTCACCGGCCTGACGCCAGGAACGACT
>DAIDJG010000151.1 GCA_027451445.1 Singulisphaera sp. | reverse complement strand
CGGTCGAACCCGCGCTGGTCGGGAATGTAGCCGATGTAGTCGTTGGCGAGCTGGAAGACGTAGGTATAGCGATAAGGCGAGCGTCGCTTGATCTCCTGGCCTAACACCGTGAAGAACTCGCCTGGGACACCGACGAAGGCGATGTCACCGATCAGAATCGCCTGGACCCACGTTTTACGCGCTTCGCCCTGGTGGGGAGCCATGGTCTTGCGCGATGCGCGGAACACGTCAATGATCTTCTGAGCGCTCGCCGGGTCCTTTACGTACTTGGTGCAGTAAGCGACCACGGCCGCGTCATCCTTGGCCTCGTCGAAGCTGCGGACCTTGACGGTGAGCTCCCCGCGCAGGCCGTCGACGCGGTCGACGACGCGCGGGCGGGCGGCGGTGAGGGCGTCCTCGACGGCGGCCTGAATCCTCGTGAGGGCTTCGGCCGTGGGAACGTCGAGGTTATGAGTCGAGCCGGAGGCCCCCGAGAAGAAGAGAACGGTGCCGCCACGGGCGCGCTCGATATTCTGTGCGGCCAATCCGTAGAAGCTCGGCGAGCGGACACCAGGGGCAAGCGATCCAATCGTGTGCGTCGAGTGATTGAACAGCACCGCCGCCGACGAGCCGTCCGGTCGTTGGAACTCGAGCACAGGCAGCTCGGGGTCGAAGGGGCCCGTGGGACGGACGAACTCGTCCCGGGGACCGATCCAGTAGATCGAGCCATCCTTGAGCAACTGGCGGCTGTTCTTGCCGACGGAGGATTCTTCGCCGAGCCGGAACAAGAGCGTCGCAGGGGCGAGTCGCTTCGCGGCGGCGGTCGCGGCGCTGATGATCCGTTCCTCGACCTGCCGCGTGAAGTCCTCCTCTCGCTCGTACCCGTGGACCGTCACGGTCGTCGGGGCGCTGTGAGTGTGCGTGCAGTTGATGAGAATGTGATCGAAGGGAACGCCCGTCTCTTTCTCAATCCGGTGCGCCGCGCGATCGAGCACGTCGCGATTGATCATGAGCACATCGCAAGCGACCAGGAGCACCTTACCCCCGTGTGCATCCTCGATCGCAACCGCCGAGGCACGCAGCTTCCCTTCCTGCCCGTGCGCCTTGGCGGGGAGAATCCCGCCGCCGATCACCAGCGAATCGTCCGCCTCAAAATCGGCGGACGAGGCACCCACCTTGAGGTTGTCGGCACCAGGTGCCGCCGAAACAGCCAACAGGGCGGCGAGCAACGCCGAACCCCAGCGTGCGAGGGTCATCGTGGAACTCCCAAACTTCGTGTAATTCGCGTCGAAAGCACCTTACCGGTCCGCGATCCGGGTCGCAAGCTGCGGCCGGAAAAGTGACCGGGATACCCGTGTCGTTTGAAAGATCCGGTCGCTCTTGGCGTGAGAGTAGTATTCCCCAGCGCGTTCGCCGGACTCGACATCAGACGCAGGGACGGATCGCTCCAATCCGCGACCGGTAGGATCCGTTCCGGCGTCTTTTCCCGAAGAATTTCGTTGACAGGCCTTCCACGTCGACGATAGTTGTAGTCGTACGACGTGTTCCGTAACCCACTGGGAAGGCGACTATGTCACGAGAGTCTCCCGAGTCGCTGACGGCGGCTGAGTGGAAGGTGATGAAGATTGTTTGGCGGCTGAAAAGTTGTGCCGCGCGGGATGTGTATGAGGAGGCGGGCGAGGCCCATAGTTGGGCGCCGAGCACGACCAAGACGTTGATGCGCCGGCTGGTGGACAAGGGGCATTTGACGGTGACACCGGTGGGGACCAGCTATCTGTATCGTCCGGCTCGCCCTGCCTGGCAATCACTTGCGGGGGCGGCGGATACGCTGCTGGAGAACACCCTGGAAGGTCTGGACGGTCGACTTTTGGCGTACATGGTCAAGAAGAGCCGATTGACGCCGAGCGACCTGGTGGAACTGCGGGCCCTTCTCGATCAGCACAACAACGAGGCGGCCGAACCGGGAGAACCCGACGCATGATCGACAACGGGCTCATCAATGCCTGGGGAGCGGCCTGGGCGGCCTTTATGACCCGGGCTTTGATCGATGTCTCGTTGCTTCTGGCGATCGTTCTCGTTCTTTGGCTTCCATTTCGCCGCCGAATGTCGGCACAGCTCGCTTACGGTCTCTTCTGCCTCGTGTTGCTCAAACTGATTGTGCCGGTGCCTGCAAGTTGGCCTTCCTGGCTCCCGTCCTTTTCCGTCCAGCAGGTGGTCCAGCAGACAGCAAGCTGGGTCCGAGGAGACGAATCGCAGCCGGCGCACTCCATTGGGCTGGCACACCCGACTCCGCTGGTTCTCCCCACGACGGGCGACCTGGGCCCTGCGGAAATGGCCGAGCCGCTTGCGCGATTCGTGTCCGAACCGGCACGCGTCGAGGGAGCCGTTGCCGCCAAGAGTGCATTGTCGGGAGGCCTCGAACGTGCCCGGATCCGTCTGTCGTACCCCGCCTGGTTGATGATCGGATGGGCGTGCGTATCCGCGTTCCTGCTCTTTCGACTGTGGAACGGCGTGGTTGCGACGCGGCGGTTGATCCGGGAAGGGGTTCCGCTGACCGCGGACAGCTTGCCGATCGACGTTGAAGCACTGCGGTACGCGGCGGGCGTGCGGAGATCGGTTTGCTGGGTGGTGAGCGCTGAGCTTTCGTCGCCGGCCGTCGGCGGGTTGTTCCGACCGACCGTGGTGATCCCGCCCGATCTGAGTGAGGGCCTGACACCGAAACAGTTGACCTGGGTCTTGCTGCATGAGCTGGCGCACGTCCGGCGCTGTGATCTCTGGGTGGTGGTGGCCGAGCGCGTGGCTCAGGCTCTGTTCTTCTTCCATCCCGCTGTGCACGTCGCAAGCTGGATCATCGACCAGTTGCGTGAGTATGCGTGCGACGATGCGGCGCTCGCGGCGTGCACGAGTTCGCGCCGCGATTGCGGCGAAGGTTTTCTGACGATCGTGGGCCG
>DAIDJG010000150.1 GCA_027451445.1 Singulisphaera sp. | reverse complement strand
GCGGCTCCACGGGGTCCTCGCGGACGTGGTGGTCGAGTCGTACAGCATCGACGGCTTCTTCGACTGGGAAGAAGTCATGGCTCGGATCAAGAAGGTCGCCGGGGACGACGTCGTGGCGATGGCGCCGACGATGGAGACCTTTGGACTGATGAAGTTCCGAATCGGGCCGGATAGTTTCACCCGGCAGGTCCAGCTCATCGGAATTGATCCCGAGGCTCGGGCAAAAACGGGCGACTTCGCGGAGTTCTTGTTCGACGAGCAGGGAAAACCGATCAAGCCGTCGTTTGATGTTCCTGAGTCGCTACGAATGCTGAATCCGACCGGCGAAGTGATGCAGGGTATGGATAAAAACGACCCACTTTACCAAGCGCTCAAGGGAGATCTGGCGGAGCAAGCTCCCGCTGATGGAATCATCATCGGCTATGCCCTGGCGACGATGCACCGCCCAGGTTCGGAACGCGATGACTACCTCATCCACATGGGAGCGAACGTTGGCACGGTGTTCCCTGCCGCGAGCAAGATCCCCGAACCGGGTCATGATAGTTACACGGTGGTGGGATACTTCAAGAGCGGAATGAGCGAGTACGACTCGACTCATGTCTACGTTCCGCTCAAACAGTTTCAAAAGGTGCGGCTGCTCCTCGATGGGCAAGGACGAGGCGCCGTCAACCAAATCCAGGTGAAGGTTCGTAAGGGAGCAGACCTGGATGACGTGGCGTTGAGGTTGCAAGCGGCCATGGAACGGTTCCGCCCTATGCATTTCCGTGTGTCGACGTGGGAGCAGAAGCAAGGGCCACTGCTCGCTGCCGTTGCGATCGAACAGAACATCCTGAACATGCTGCTGTTCTTCATCATCGCTGTGGCGGGCTTCGGGATCCTGGCGATCTTCTCGATGATCGTGGTGGAAAAGACCCGCGACATCGGCGTGATGAAGGCCCTCGGCGCCTCGACGTCCGGTGTGCGAGGGATTTTCCTCGGCTACGGTCTGCTGCTCGGAGTCGTCGGCAGCGGAGTGGGCATGGCGGGAGGCCTGGTCTTTGTCCGCAACATCAACTGGATCGAGAAACAGTTAAGCTATGTCGTCGGACACAAGGTCTTCGACGACACGATCTACTACTTCAACGAGATCCCCACGCTCGTCGAGCCGATGACCGTGGTCGGGGTCGTCGGCGGAGCGCTCCTCATCGCGGCGGCCGCGAGTGTGTGGCCTGCGCAGAGGGCGGCGAAATTGCATCCGGTCCGTGCCCTGCGGTTTGAGTGATCCTTACTCTTCTTCAACGTGGGGCCGACTTTTGCCGGCCCTACCCATTCACTCAGGGGAAGGAACCCAATCCATGTCGGTCCACCTTGCGGCGGTCGGTCTGGAGAAGAGCTACACGAAAGGAAAGGCGAAGGTCCCGGTCCTCCACGGTGTCGACGTGGAGGTCGAACGGGGCGAACTCGTTGCCATCGTGGGTGCCAGCGGGTCGGGTAAAAGCACGCTCTTGCACGTGCTCGGACTGCTCGACGCTCCGGACGCGGGCCGGGTCTTGCTGGATGGGCAGCGGATCGACAATCAAGCGGACCGTCAGCGTGACGGGTTGCGCAATCGCACGTTCGGCTTTATCTTTCAGTTCTACCACCTCTTGCCCGAACTCTCCGCGCTCGAAAACGTGATGATGCCGCTGTTGATCCGGCACGGACTCTGGTCCTATCTGTCCCACCGCAAACAGGTGCGTCGCGAGGCCGCGGCACTCCTGGAACGGGTTGGTCTGGGCCATCGGTTGACGCACTACCCCTCTGAGCTCTCCGGCGGCGAGATGCAGCGGGCCGCGATCGCCCGGGCGCTGGCGGGAGGGCCGGAACTGGTCCTCGCCGACGAGCCAACCGGGAACCTTGACGCCGCCAGTGGTCAGGGCGTCCTGGAACTCCTCCGCGACTTGAACCGGGAGCGCGGGCTTACTATGATGATGGTCACGCACGACTTCCAGATCGCCCAGCAAGCCGACCGGATTGTCCGGCTCGCCGAGGGACGGATTGAGGAGTGGGCCCCCGCTCTGGCCTGACGCCCATGCCGGCCGGAATGCGGGGGCCGGCCCACCTTTGGGGGTTGGGCCCTTGACGCGTCTGGGCCACGGCGGGAGTGTCACTCGGATGAGCCTCAAGGTCTACATCGGCGGCAAACTTTACGACAAGGCCGACGCCAAGGTCAGCGTCTACGACCACGGCCTCCTTTACGGCGACGGTGTCTTCGAAGGCATCCGCGCCTATTCCGGCCGCGTTTTCCGCCTCAAACAGCACGTCGACCGCCTCTTCGAGTCGGCCCAGTCGATCTATCTCAAGATCCCCATGTCGCGCGAAGACATGGCGCGTGCGATCGTCGATACGATGGCGGTCAACGACCTCAAGGACGCCTACATTCGCGTCGTCGTCACCCGAGGCGCGGGTAGCCTCGGGCTCGACCCCCGCAAGACGACCGATCCGCAGGTGATCATCATCACCGACGCCATCAGCCTTTACCCACCTGAGCTGTACGAACACGGCCTGAAGATCGTCACGTCCGGGACGATGCGCAACCATCCGAGCGCCCTGAACCCGCGGATCAAGTCGCTCAACTACTTGAACAACATCATGGCCAAGGTCGAAGCGATCAACGCGGGTTGCCTCGAAGCCTTGATGCTCAACCACAAGGGCGAGGTCGCCGAGTGTACGGGCGACAATATCTTCGTGGTTCGCAAAGGGGAGATCCACACGCCCCCGATCGATGCGGGGATCCTCGAGGGGATTACGCGCGACGTGGTGATCGAACTGGCAAAGGCGGCTGGGATCACGGTGTACGAGCGGACGATGGATCGCCATGATGTCTATACGGCCGACGAATGCTTCCTGACGGGCACCGCCGCCGAGGTGATCCCGGTCGTCGAGTGCGACGCCCGCCTGATCGGTAGTGGCAAGCCCGGGCCCGTGACCGTCGATTTGCTGAAGCGGTTCCACGCTCTGGTCCGGAGTGATCATTGAGCGCAAGCGTTGCTCGCAGAAAGGCCACGCCTCGTGATCGAGATCCGCAAGATCCTGGCACCTACCGACTTCAGCATACACGCCGGGAAGGCCGTGCGCTATGCGTGTCGGCTGGCGGAGCGTCTTGACTCCGAGCTGCACCTGCTCCATGTGCTGTCCGAGATCATTCCGGCGGGTCCTGATCCGATGCTCGCACCGGTTCTCCCGCCGGAGTACTACAAGGAGACCGAAGAGCAATCGCGCATCGCCCTGGCGCAGTCGGTCGAACCCGACTGGGGGCATCCCCGCGGCTTTCAGGCCGCGGTGAAGTGGGGCGGGCCGGTGGAAGCGATCGTGGAGTACGCCGCCCAGAACGAAATTGACTTGATCGTGATCGCCACCCATGGCCGCTCGGGTCTCAGCCACGTGCTCCTGGGCTCGGTTGCCGAACGCATCGTGCGCGAAGCTCCCTGCCCTGTACTGACGATTCGCGACCGCGAACACGCGCCGCCGCCTCGGGGCGTTTGAACGATACCTTGCACTGCCCGCGCGTTCCGCTCTGACCACTCAAAGGATTGCCTGGATGCCGCGAACCCCAATCGACCCCGCTCACGAGTACGAGCAGCGCTGGCTGAGCGATGCCTCCGCCCTCAAGACGGGCTGGATCTGGTGGATCGTGCTCCTGACGAACATGGCCATGTTCGCGTGGGGTCTGCGCGGGGTTTACACCGACTCGATCGTCCCGCTTTCCTGCGTGTGGTTGGGCGCGTTCAGTTGTTGCATGATCTTCCACCTCGAGGCGGTCAAACGCATCCTGGCGTTGCGGGCCGAGGTGGAGCGGTTGCGCCGCACACTGGAAGAACACGCTCAATCGACCAAGTGCGAAGTGGAACGCAATGTCTGAGCCTTTCGCAATGAAAGGACCACCACGTTGATCCCCGAGTCGCCAGTGCGCCGGGTCGTGTACCTGGGTCGCAAGATCGACCTTGCGCTCCAGTCGGTTCAACTGTCGGATGGCACCACCGAGGAGCGGGAGGTTGTGCTCCATCGCGGTGCGGTCGCCCTGGTGCCGATGGTGGACGAGAACCATGTCTGCCTCGTGCGGAACGACCGTTACAGCATCGGCAAGACCTTGCTCGAAGTTCCCGCCGGCACGATCGACGTTGGCGAATCGCCGGACGAAACCGCAGCACGCGAACTGGCCGAAGAAACGGGCTATCAGGCCGGCCGGATCGTGCGCATCCGCGAGTGGTTCGTCTCGCCTGGCGTCATGAACGAGCGTATGTTTCTCTACCTTTGCACCGACCTTCAGCCGGGACCGACGCGTCCGGAGTTGGACGAACGGCTGGAACCCGTTGTCGTCGCCTGGAGCGAGGCGATGGCGATGGTGCACGACGGCCGAATTGAGGACGCGAAGTCGCTGCTTGCGCTTTTGCTGTACGACCGCTTGCGCACGGAGGAGAGCGGTTAGCGCGGATCTTCATCCGCGATTCGCATACTTGTCCCGCCGAACATTATCTCATGTTCGGAATCGGTATATTTATGGGAGGGCGAGGCTCCGTCCGAGCCAGCCTTGTTCGGAGGACGAGTCTTCGAGTCCTCTGAACATCGCGTGTGATGACGCGGTTCCCCGGGGCGACACGCGATGATCC
>DAIDJG010000149.1 GCA_027451445.1 Singulisphaera sp. | reverse complement strand
ATTATCGTTGTATCCGTCGTCGTCGTAGTCGTCGCGTCCGGAGGATTGAGTGTGGGGTCGGTCAGATCAGCCCCGATTGGAGAACTTCGAGCAAGGCCCGTGAGCGTGTAGTTCGCGGACGAGAGGCTCGTGTTGCCCTGGATTCCGGTGACAATCCGGATCGTGTACACACCCGGCTGAATCAAGAGGTCGGCCTCACTGGATGCGCCGGTCTGTGCCGTCATCGTGAAGATTGCGTTGCGATTCGCGTCGTACAGGGTCATTCGGACACCAGCGGTCTCGGACGAGTTCGGGTCCACGATCGCGAGATTGAAGTGAAGGACCTGTGGCAGGTTCACCTGCAGGGAAAGCAGGTTCTGGTTGTTCGACGGCGTGACCGTCCCCGCGGAGACTGTCGGCACCGCGAGCGGTGCGCCGAGGAAGTCGATTCCGAGGAAATAACTCCCCACGCTCTGGGAATTCGCCGGGTTGCGCGCGGCGACTTCGATATAGTACTTCGTGTTTGCCGTGACACCCGCGAGTTGGATCGTCTCGCTCGCTCCATCCTGGGAGAACACTTGTGCGGCGATCGGGTTGCCCTTCGAGTCGAACACGGAAACCACGGGTGAGAGCGTGCTCGAGCCCGTCGCCCAGACGGTGACCAACATCGTCGATGAGACCTGCGAACCGGTCTGAATGTGATAGTAGTCCTGCTCCGAGTCGCCGGAGAGGGTTGCCTGATAAGCATACGTCCAGCGCTCGTCGGTTCCCGGCGTTGAGGGCGAAAGGAACAGAGCCTTTTCCATTTTATCTGGACCACTTGTCTGCGCAAGTGTCGATGAACTGGGCGTGTACGCAGCGACGGCTGCGGCCGCAGCCGAGGTATTGCCCACCGCCAGGACGTACGACCCGGTCCCCAGGGCGTTGCTCTGGCTCCCTTGAACCTCGATGTAGTACATGCTCCACGGTGACGCGTTGTTCACGGTGAGCGAGAGATCGCCATTCGTCGGGTCTGATGTCGAGGCCGTTGCAACCACCTGATGAGCGGAATTGAAGACAGTCACCTGCGACGTCAGCAGACTGATCCCTGAAGTACGAAGGTCCACGACAAAGCTGCTGTTAATCCAGTTGAAGACTCGGTAAAACTCCTGAGTGCCGGGAGTGCTAATGCTCGCGACCACCGCCTGGGACTGCGTATTGATCGAGGCCCCCCACCCGACGGGTCCCACAAACGAACCCTCTCCGTTGAAGTTGAACGTAAAGGGGATATAGCTGGCTGTGTCGATCGAGTTGTTGCTCGGAGCGCTCGCGGACGGGGCGCCGTAGAGCGTCTGGATCGCCGCCACGTCAGAGGGGGAAGGAGCCGCGAAGACGCCCGTGTAGTTCGTAAACATGACGGACGTCGGATCGCTGTCACTGGGAAGGCCAAGAACGTGGCCCATCTCGTGGAGCGCGTCGGTGAAGAGGTCGAATCCCCCGTTACTGCCATCGACGAACGTGTAATGACTATTGAGGATGATAGTGCCCGCCCACGGGTTGACCAAGTCAAAGGGGATCGAGATGCTGGCGACGGAGTCGTTGAGCGGAAGCTCGGCGACCCGAATGTCCCCGATACCGGCCTTGTGCTGCAGCGGACCGGTCTGACCGAACGGCGCACCGTCGTCGCTGACGAGTGACACATTGACATTCGCTACATTGGCCCAAGTCTGAACGGCGCGGAGAATGTCCGCCTGCCAGTCAGCGGGGAGCTTCTGCTGATTCGCCTGTTGCGTCAACGCGCTCGGAACACCGCCAACGTTTGTGCCGTCGGGGGCGAAACTAATCGTGAGGTGGCCGGGATCGGGCCACGGAATGCCGAAGAGCGCGGGCAGCGAGCGATCTTCGAGATACTCCAACGACAGACGACGTCGTGGTGCTCGCGACATGACTCAAGCCTCTTCTAGGACCGAGCTCGGTGCGGGCGGACCGAACCGAACGGTCTGCCTGCGACGGACGGCGATGTCCGGCCGAGCATATACACAGATGATAGGCAAATGAGGTAATCGCCCGATTCGGTCCGTCGTCGCGGGAGGTCCCGTATGCGCTTGAAAACGGCATCGTCCTTGAGCGTGGTACATCAAGATCAACGAGGCTTTGCTCCGGTGGCCCTTCGTTCGGCTTGACCTCCTTTCAAGACTTGAGCCCTTCGCGCCAACGCAACGATGCGCCGAAATTCGGGAAGGTCTCGGATCGGGGTCAGATCAGGATCATTCTCGACCTGCCGGAGCCCAAAGGGGCTGAGCAGGAACGAAGAAGCCAACAGCTCCAGCGCGGCAAATCGGTCGTCGGGCACCTGCCGCGAAGTCAAAGCATAGATTCCTGCAACGCGATATGTGATCGCCGGGCCAGGCTCTTGCGCCAGGGCCGACTCGGCGTCGTTCAGCGCCGCCTCCCGGCGCCCCAGCCGAGCGAGATAGACGCCGCGTACGCTACGAGTGAGGGCTTGAAGATGCGAAGGAACACGGTCGATCGCGTCATCGAGGGCGTGGACCGCTTCCTCCGTACGCCCCAGTCGTTCGCCCAAAATGTGAACCTTGTTGTTCAGGGCCAAGAACGACCTCGGATTGAAAGCCAGTGCCTGGTTAAAGTCGTCGAGGGCTCCCTGATGGTCCTTCTTCAACGTCGTACGCGCCACGCCACGCGCGACCCAGCTCACCTCGTCCGAAGGCTTGAGCGCCAACCCCTCGCGCAGATCACGCTCGGAGCCTTCCTTGTCTCCCAGGGCGCTCTTGACCTGCGCTCGGATAAAGTACACGCGAGTCGGGACACCAGGCAGTTCCAGGGCGTGCGAGAGATCGCGCAACGCGTCGTCAAACCTTTTGAGGCGGAACTCGGCAAGGGCGCGATCAATATACAGTTCCGACCGATTCGGCCTCAAGCGAAGCGCTTCCGTAAAATCCGCAATCGCATCCTCATGATGGCCTTGGTACCCCCGTACGACGCCACGACCGGTCCATCCCGCGGGATTCTTCGGCTGAAGCGCGATGCAGACGGAGTAATCCGCCACAGCGCGATCATAATTCCTGAGATCGTCGACTTCGGGGATACCACGGCATTTGGCAGAAAGATACCAAGCCGCGTAGTTGTCGGGATCGTCCTGGGTCGCCCGGGCAAACAAGGGCGAGGCCGCGTCCAGGCGATTGGCGTAGAGTTTTTCGACACCTTCGAGAAAGTAGTCACGGGCGCTCTTCAGCGCTAGTTCGGCCGCCTCGGCACGAGCGCGATCGGCTTCTTCACCCCGGCCCAGCTTCCCAAGAATACCAGCCCGCAGGACGCCGAAGCTCCTCGTTTGTGAAAGCAGAGGCAGGCATTTCGCCGCGAGTTCGGTGGACTTGAGGGCCTCAGCGAGCAAAGCCCGGCGCTCCGGCCCCTCAGGCTGGTCGGCCGCTTCACGCACTTTACCCCATGCCACCAGAACGAGGAGCACGGCCGCGTCCTCGGCAACTTTGCCCTTAAGCGCGCTCGGTAGCCAGTAGACCGAATCCGGTTGTAACCCAGTGGACCCGTTGTCGAGGCCATAGAGGGCAAGGCCTGACTCCGCCTCATCAAGACCCTTCGCGAGGAATACGGGATCATCCAACCTCGAGGTCAGATGGTACTGAGCCTCCCAGAAATGTTCCTGAAACCGATCGAGGGTCTGGCTCGCACCAAGCCGGGAATTCTGCCGGTGATGGGCGAGAAGTGCGACGACGAGGCTGACCACCAGAGTTAGACAGACTCCTCCGAGCAACCAGGGCCCGAGCCGAGGATGGCGGCATGTCCACTTCCAGACGCGTTCACGCAGTGAAGGCTCTGGGGCGTGCCGTAACGGTTCGTGCTCGAGGTGGCGCTGGAGGTCCTCTTGGAGAGCTCGGGCGCTTTGATAACGTGCGGCCGGATCCGGTTCGAGGCAGTGGCGAACGATCGACTCCACGGCCGGAGAAACGGCCGGATTCGCCGCGCGCAGCCGAGGCGGAGGCGCAAGTCGATCTTCGAGCATCTGCCGCAGGCCGGCCCCGGAAGTTGCACCACGGTGATGGGGGAACGGCGGCTTACCCGTCAGCAACTCGTAGAGGATGACTCCGAGCGAATAGATATCGCTCCTTGCGTCAACCGGCCTTGTGCCCCCGCAGAACGCCTCGAGATGCTCCGGCGCCATATAGGGAAGCGTTCCCCCGACGGCAGCGGCCGAGGCCGACCGGCGCAACTTGGTGTCCTCGGCGAGGTTGAAGTCCAGCAGCATCGGCTGGCCGTCATCCGTCAACAAGATATTGGCCGGCTTCAAATCGCGGTGAATGATGCCGCGCTCGTGCGCGTGGGCCAGGCCCGCGGCGAGGCGTGCCGCCATCCAGAGCACGGCCTCCACGTAGCTCAAGCTGCCCAGCATTCGAAGCGTTTCGGTCGCCGGTTCCGCGACTGCCGCAACCAGCGGCTGCGAACTCACATCCTGCGACGGCACGGCAGGATCACCGGCCCCCCCTGGCGATTGGGAGGGGTCCGTCGACCGTTGTGAACTCCGGCTTTGATGGCTTCTGAGCGTGCTCAGCAGGCCCTCGCCCGATTCGGGCAGCGAGTCGTGCTCCTGGATGTCCTTGTACACGTCCCGCAACGTCGTCACACCGAAGTACGGCATGCACACGGCCTGGTAAGGGTCGGCGCGATGCTTCGAGTAGATCGGTACGATGTTCGTGTGCTGCAACTGGGCCAACGCCCGCGATTCATCGAACGGAAGCGTCGTGATCTTCAGAACGACGGATCGGTCCGCGAGCTCCCCCTGGCGGGCGAGATAGACGCGCCCGAAGGCGCCCTCACCCAGCTCGGAAACGAGCTGGAACCCGAGGAATTTGTCCCCCACCTCGGGAAGCATCGTCACACTGCGGGCCAACCCATAGGCCGCATCGCGGTCCTGGAGATGGAGATCACGAAAAACTTCGGCCGGTGCACCCCGGTACGAGGCACACCACGACTCCAGCGCCTCCGCAGCGCCATCGCCATCACGGAAGCGTCCGCGGAAATCGCGATACGCCTGGGCGGCGTGAAGCATCGCACGGTGGCTCGAGGGACCCTCGCTCGACTCCTCAGCAGGCTCCTGCACCGGTGCGGGCCAATCCAGCATCCGTTTCTCGAAAACGACCCCGAACCGTTCTTGATATTCCGAGGGGAGCGGGTTTTCGCCGGCCTGCCGCCGCAGTCGGAACTCCTCGAACGCAATCGCACTCAACCCAGCAGGATCGTCGCCCAACGTTGGGAACGCCCGCTGGTAATCTCCGAGCAACCTGGGACACCCACGCTCCCAACGATACTCCATATCGACTCGGACGAGTTCCCGCAGCACCGCCGGGTAAAGAGGGTGATCGTCCGCCGGCAAGAACTCCGCCAGGTCGGTCAAACCCTGGTCGGAGTACGCACTCTCGAACGCCCGGACGAAATCGTCCAGCTCGTCCTGTTCCATCAGCTTGTTCAAGGAAACCATGATCAGTTCACCTCGAGCAGCTTGGCGAGCCGTTCTCTTCCTTCTTGGAGGTTTCGTTCCACCGAGCGCTTCGAGCGGCCGGTGAGCCGCGCGATCTCAGCAACTTCGTGTCCTTGGAGCCGCAGCTCAATCGCTTGCTTGTGGTGCGCTGGGAGCTGGCTCAGTGCCTCTTCGACGGTCATCTTCAAGAATGCATAAGCCTGGCTGTCCGATTGCCAGGGATCAACAAATTGATCGATCTGCTCATCGCCCGCCGTGTGCCGGACATCGCGCTTCGCAGCGCGATGGAATAACCCTTTTTCCCGGACTTTATTGACGGTAATGACGAGGAGAAGATGCCAGAGCACTTCGCCCGCAGGCACGTCGTACGCGCCCCGGTAAACGCCCCGGAAAAAACTTCCAAATACGGACTGGACAATGTCTTCGGGATCGAGACGAGCCGCCAGGTCCCTGGATTGGCGGGACTGCGCCAGTGCTCGAAGACGATGGGCATATCGTTGATAAAGTTGCTGCGCAGCCTCCTGGCTCCCTTGCCGGACCTCGTACAACAGCGTGCGGTCCGATGGGGGTGCATCGGACTGAGACAAGGCCTCATCGCCCTGCCCCGCTTGTCGTTCCACCAGCATGTACGGCTATCCTTGACCTAGAGGTAAGTCTATTCGTCCTTCGATGACCGCCAACGCTTTTCGACGATTTGGCCCAATTCTGGGAATAGAGAGGAGGTTTATCAGAGATCGTGATAGAGCCATGTCGCACTCCATGCACGACTGCAACGGATCTGCACCGCACGGCAGAGCCTAATCTTCCCCTCTACGCAGTCATCAAAGGTTCGTGACGCCGCAATGACATTTTGCCGATTAACCCTAATCCGCTCTCCCACCGTCGAGAATCACCTGAAGTCAGCGCGCAGGTTACGAATCTAATCACATATGAGTTTTTGAGCAAACCGCTCCAGACACGTGCGTGCAGCCACCGGATCCTTTTTTGAAAACGAACCTTGTTATTTATTAGATTTAGAAAAACCGATGGTCTCGAAGCACCCATGCGCGATGAGGCTAGGTCACCGGTTGCACTCAGGTTGGAAGGTTTATGATATCGCGTCAAAAAAAGGATTGCAACTCGCTGGAACCTGGAAAGCAGTAATCCGTCAAGCGAGCAGCAGTCGCCGACGGCCCTGCGGAAACCGCACCCTGGAGCGATCTTCCGATCGTCGGTAAACCTCACAGACGAGCGCCTGATCGCTCTCTATCGTTTCACAATGTCACTCTTATGACGGAGACGCCGGTCGATCGAGAAGGTGTGGGAATTCCATTTAAGACTGAATGAGCCGAGTGAAAGACGCCGTCACAGCCAATTATAGCCATCCTCACACGCTTGCGGATTCGCCGCTCGAATGACAATTCGAAATGCACAAATGATGTACAACCAGACCGGCGGTGCTCTCTCATTCCGGTTGTTTCAACCAGCACTTGCTCGTGAGCGAAAGCGAACAATAAAGGCATGCATTCTGAAATCGCTTTCACCATCTTCCGCCGACGGGTCGTCCACTTGTCACTGAACCCCTCAAGCCGATGGACTGGGTCAACCGACCACAGGATGCCGCCAATACGCACGAAACCCACCGGCGCATCGGCAGGACTCGGAATGGTGTGTCGCTGATCGTCGTCGAGGATGTGTTTGAAAATGAAGCTACCCGATGTGAACACACTGCGGCTGGTTTTTTGGCGGACATAGGGCTCCGAACTGACTTCTACCTACGACAGAGAAGAGATCGCCCCATCTTGCGGAGTGTCCTCGGACCTCCCGAATCCTTATACTCCGGCAAGTGCAGACCGAGCCCACGAATGGTCACGGTCTTTACGCCAGGGTCGACCGACTCCCTCTTTGGGGCCGTGCTTCTCCCACGAGCGATGCCGCCGAACTGCAGGATGCGATGCGCACATGCCGACGCCGCCTATGATTTGTGCGAAGGAGGCCCAACGAACATGGTATCCGTTTCCGTTACGATCGAACGTTGCTTACTGGATTCTGCTGAAGACATTCTCTGCTCACGTTGCCACGAACCGCTCACCCTCCATCAGCCTGACGTCGATATGCCGGAACAAATGCTGGGCACTTGTGATGAATGCAAGTCGTGGTACTTGATCGACAAGGCAGGCGGTATTATGTCGCTCCTTCCCGAGGAGCGAACGCTGAGACGAAGACCGAGATCGAGGCGCTAACCGCGCCACCGTCCTTGTCAGAAGGACCCGAGGACGACCGACCGGAGCGAGGAAGGCACCACGCTGACCACATGCTGCGTCGAGCCCCGGTGGGCATTCACGCGAAGGTCGAGATGAGATTCCAACTCGCCCAACGTAATCACCCCGTCGTGGTCGGCATCCGCAGCGCCGTCCAGCGCTTCGAGTAGCGCCTGGGTAAAGTCCGCGTGCCAGAAGCGGTTACCTCCGTGCGTTTCCTCACTGGTACGCGTCGCGCTGACAACCGCAAAGGACCGTGAGAGTTCGTCGCGCGAGGCCGTCGGCGTCTCGGACGGCTCCCAGAGTGCCCCGGTGAAACACGTGTCGAGCAGGACAACCACCCGGCCGGGAATCGCAGCCCACGCGCGGTGAAGATCGGCGCCGGCAAGCATCGTATCGCGCCAAAACTTATCGTTGTAGCGGCCAGGGGCTAAATAAAAACCGACCGGAGGATCGTTAGCCGCGTGCCCCGAATAATAAATCACGGCGACATCGCCGGGTCGCGCTTGCGTCCTCAGCGCCTCGAGCGCGGCGAGCACCGCGCGGCGATTCGCCTCATCGTTTGTCAGCAACCGCACTTCCACGCGTTCAAACAGTCCGGCCGCATGCTTCTGCAGGGCGGATGCGACCGCACGTGCATCCTTCACCGGGTAGCTCAAGTTCTTCTGATCGCGGTAACGCCCCACCCCGACCGCCAGAACGCGGAGGACGGACCCGCGAGTCTCGGCTGCTGTGATATTGCCGGTCTCGAAGCGCGCGTATCCGAGCGAACCAAAGACCGCCGCGAGCCCACCAACCACAAGACCCCGAACTACCGCGTCGACATGCATGCGAGATTGTCTCCAGCATGTTTCAAGGCGCCGGCGAGGATCGAGGAAAACCCGTCGCCGACCTGATTTTAAGAAGCGCTGTCGCCCCACATGAACTCTTCGTCTGTACGTTCTTGGTAGCCAACTTGGGTCGCAGAGGCGGCGATTTTCGAACGCTAACGACAGATTTCGATCCCAGAACGCGCCGGCGTGCGTAGGAGTATCGACCAGATGCTGGCTGAAACGGCGTCAGGAGCGTCTCGAATGAGAAAATACCTTGCCCTATCCGTGTTTTCGCTCGCGGGATTCGCGCTGGGGATCGCGCTCATTGGGCGTGGCCTACGAACCGAACCCAGGATCCAGTCTCGCCTGGCCATGGAGCCCGGACCTCAACGCGCAACTGAGACGCCCGGGCCCGATTGGCGGCATCGCTGGGAGAGTCTGAAAGCCGAGGCTCTGGCGCGCCTGGACGAAGCGGAACAGCGGGCCGATGAATTGAGCGACCAGGAAGCGGCAACGCAGAAGGCCGAAGCGGCGGTCTCCCTGGCACAACGCGAGTTGGAGGCGGCGGAGCGTTCCCTCAAGGAATATGAGGAAGGGACCGCACGGGTCGATCGGGAGTTCGCCGAGGCGGAGTTGAGTCTGAGCGAATCCGACTTCAAACAGGCGACGTCAGAGGCCCAGCGCGTCGGTCGTGCCGACGCCGCGACCCACGACGCGCCTCCCGTTCCCAGCCCCACGGCCGGTGCCGACGAGCCCTCCCTACCGCGTGCCCGGCTGGTCTTCGAGCAGGCAAAACTCAAACGTGATGTGCTCGTTCAGCTCACCCAGCCCCGCCGCAAGGCGGAGCTCGCCAAGGACCTGGCGCGAGCCAGGGCGGAGCTCGCGGAGAAGCAGACTGCGCTCGAGCAGGAGCGCGACGATGAGAACAAGCTCAAGCACAAGCAACTGGAGGAGGCTCTTACGACCGACGAACGCGAAGCACTGGCGCTTCTTGTTCAGATCGGCCCGCTGGCCAAAGCCTTCGACACCGCGACGAGCGAGTCGTCCCGTGCGCCGTTGGTGCATCAAATCGAGACGTGTCTCAACAAGGCCGGCGCTCTCTGGTCACAGGCCGCGCAACGACGGGCGACGCAGCGTGACGAAATGCTCCTCGCCCGACTCCTACGTGCGTCGAAATCGGGCAAGAGCCGTGGGGAGGGTGAATCCACAACAGGAAGGCCGGGCAAGAAGAACTCGTCCGGCCACCCGTGATTCGCGATTCTTTACGTCAGTACGTTTCGCCCGCGCGGACGGCATGGCCACCGACGCCGCCGGCGCCTCGTGCGTGCGGGGCGTAGCGGAAGTGCCAACCCTCGCTCGCTCGGACGGTGGTCAGCTCTTCCTTCGTGAGGCCGTACCGGGCGAACCAGGGGGTCCCTTGAGCACGGACGACGGCGTCGACGTCGGCAACGCGCTTGTGCCCGACGGTCGCCGCGAAGTGGGTCCGGGCTTCCTCGCCATCCTGCTGGAAGTATTCTTTCCAGAACGCCCGGCCGCCGAGCACGCCGGAGCATCCGCACTCCATCGCCATCTTCACCTGCTTGAAGTAGTCGGGATAGTCGACGCCGGCCGAGAGCAACACCCAGGGGCGCTCGCTCGCCTCACTCAGCGCGTGCAGGTTGTTGATGAGCTGGTCGTCGGGCTCATGACCGAGCGTGCCGGGGAACTCGGCCTTGTAGACATCACAGAAGCGGCTGATCTGCCGGGCCGACTCGATGACCGTCTCGGCCTTGCGGTCGAGGTAGCGCGTGTCGGTCTTCTTCTCACCGTTGTAAGGGAAAGCAACCGGCTCGAGCAGCATCAAGATGTCGAACCGTTTGCACTCCTCGTAGATCTGCTGGATCATGGCGAACTGGTGCTCGGCTGAGATCGGCTCACCGGGCTCGAACGGGGCGAGCAGCTTGACGGCATCGGCACCCATGAGCTTGATCTTCTCGACGCTCATGCCGGGCTCAACCTCGCCCATCGGTCCGCCGGCGGGGTTCTTCGGGCTGCCTGACTTCTCGATCCGGACGAGCATTCCCTTGTCCGGCGGCATGGCTTCGGACGCGATGGCCGACCAGGCACCGTAGTAGGCGTCGATCAGGATGCCCGAGCCCGCGGGGGCCATGTTGCGCATCATGTCGAGCTTCGCTTCGACGACTTCCTCATAGCTCGGCTCGCGGCTCTCGCCCTTGGCCTTGAGCGCCTTCGCGGCCATTTCGATCATCGAGCTATTCTGGTCGAACGCCACCATCGTCAGCGTCCCGTTTGGGTTGCTGATACGTTGCAGGCCCCGGAGCTTGCCGGGAGTTAGCCCTTTGCCCAGAAGAACGGTCGCGCCCAGTCGGCGCGTAATCTCTGCGGTTGCCATTGTGGTAAGCTCTCCAAAAGATCCCAAGAAGTGGGGGGGTTGGCGAAATTCAGAACAGGACGTCGAGGCGCTCGTGACCGGATTGAGGGGGGAGCCCAATCGCTTGCTTGCCAGTCGGCCGGGGTAGGGTTGACTACCTCTTCTGCGCGCGGACCAACCCGCCATGCATAGGCTGCCATTGTAGCGATTGTACCTGATTTTTCAAGGACCCGAGCGCAGCTCGCCCCGCGTCGCGCCTTGCGCTCGAGCGCGGAAAATCGTTGCAGACGGGCACTCGGTAATGCCGATAGAACTGGTGTCGGTTGGAAGACCGGCCGGTCAGGGATGACCGGAACTGGGCCGCGAAGGAAGGTTGTGTCCACGGAAGGAGCAACCGCTGTGGCCAAAAGGGGCCAGGGATCGGCCCCACTCGACTTATTCCACGGGACGTTCGACGAGCCCACCCCGACGGCGGTCCGGCGCCTCCGGTCGCCTTCGGGTTCCTGCTCCCAGTCGAAATGTCAACGGCGGGCCGCTTGCCCTGGTGCAGTGCCTCGTTCGGCGAGGCGCAAAACTGCGGGGCAACGGCCTTCCGTTTTTCGAATGGGGTAATTCCCGCTTCAACGTGCCCCGACGGCAATCAGTAAATGCGTGCCGTTCATGCGCTTCTGATCGCAGAAGAAGAGTTGGTTGGGCGGAGTCGCGACCGCAGTGCTGAACTGGCTGACGGAGTTCAGCCAAAGGTCGCACTTGATCTGCACCTTACCGTTGTCGTCCAGGGGCTCAACCAGAAGCGCCTCCGCAGTCAAGCCGCCACCAAGGTTGCACACCACCGACTGGCCGCTATTCAACCGCTTGCTCTTCACGTCGACAAGAGTGAACCCGTGATTCGGCAACAGCTTACGTAACTGCGGCCCGATCGCCGCGAGACGCGGATCGATAGTCTGGTTGCTCGGATCGGCGATAATCGCGCAGATCGTGACCTGACGCGCTTTATCGCCTGCTCGAACACTCGGTAAAAGCCAGAGCGTCCCCCAAAGCACGACCAAGGGAACCAACAACCTCGGCCAGTGGGGGAACCGGCTCATCATTGCTTCGCAGCCGATTCCAGAAAGTTGAGCATCTCAAACCCGGAATCCACCCGCCCCGAGTTGTCGTTCAGGGCCACCTCGGTCTTCTCAACCTTCCCTGGCGCCTCGATCCGCAACACAACCAGGCTACCGTCCGGGTCGATGTCTAGCGGATCGGAGTCCGACTGGGCCACCGAACTCGGGGGCGCCCCATCCACGGGCCGAACAGGCTGGTGCACAGTCGCGTCCGGTTGCGGCCCACCCGGCGCACGGGTGAAGAAGAAGACCGCGAGCAAAATCGCAGCGGCCTGCGCAACCCCCAGCGTGATCATCAAGATCCGGCGGCCGGGACGGATCGTCGGGGCTTCCCGGAATGGCAACACGTCGGGACGATCGAGCCTGGCGGAGATCTCCGTCCAAACCTCGTTCCAGACCTCCGTCGAAGGCTCGACGGGCCGGGTAGCATCCCACAATTGATTCAGTTTCATGTCGCGCGCGGCCCAGGCTGCGCATTGAGGACACGCGGCCAGGTGCTGCGCGAGGGCGGAGGACTGCCGATCCCCCGTCGGGGCTGAAAGTTCGCGAGTGACGTCCACACAACGCATAAGAACCCTCCCCTCATCAACACCGCTCGGCCCACAACGGCTTCTCATCGTACTCTGACTAAAGTTCGTCGATCGCATCCAAGTCCAAATAGGATTGTAGCTTATGTCGAGCGTACGAGAGCCGGCTCATCACCGTGCCGATCGGTACATCTTGGATTTCCGCAATTTCCTTGTAACTCAGGTTTTCTTCCGCAAACAGGATGAAGGTCATTCGCGTCTTCGGGCTCAACCGGTTCAACGCCCCATCCAGAATGCGCCTCAGGTCTGCTCGGTTCAGGCCGCGGGCGGGGTCGTCTTCGCATGCCGGCTCGATCGGATTATGTTCTTCATCACCGATCCCCAGGCTGGGCATTCGTTTACGTTTTCGACCCGCGTCGATCGCGGCGTTGTGCACGATTCGAAGGAGCCAGGTCCGGAAACCGCTTCGGCCGCCAAAATCTTCGAGGTGGCCAATCGCTTTGATGAACCCTTCCTGAACGGCGTCGAGCGCATCGTCGTGGTGGCCGAGCATTCGGAAGGCCACACGATAGGCGGCGTCTCGGTGGCGCCGGAACAATTCCTCGCAAGCAGGGCGGTCCCCCCCACGGGCGAGTTGAACCAGGGTCTCATCGTCGCAAACCACGCCGGTGGGGGCCTCAGGCATACACTCACCTGAGAAATAGAGACGAAATCGACCTTCATCTTATTCGGTCACGTTCGATCGGGAAAGAAGTTTCCCCCTGAACACGATTTCGGCAACCTCACCGCGCGTCCCGAATCGAGGTGTCGCCGAAGTCGCGTCAGGGCTGCAACTTCGGACAAAGGCAATGGCTGACCCTCCCGCTCGTCGACAATCGCTCCATCCTTTCTAAACGTCATGGTTACAACAAACCGAAAAAATGGTTAACTCACGCTTGACCGTTTCAGAGACCCCGTACACAATGCCGCGGAATTTCGAGGAACCCTTACGGAGCTGATGGCTGTTTTATTCCCTGACAATCCCCCTTCGACTCGCCAATGCACCAAGGGCCCGCGCACAAGGACAGCGCAACCTCGCCCGAGTGATTGGAAACAGCCCGTCTCCGACTAACCTCAGAGCGTGATCGCCCGTGGTTTTTGAGGGTGCCTTAGCTACTCGCAGGCTCCATTCAAGGAGGAATCTTGCCGTGATGCGTCGATGTCGCACACTGTTGGCCGCCTTCACGGCCGGCCTGATGCTGGCGGGATTGACCGCGCGGGTCAGTGCCGACGGAATCACCACCTACGAGGTCACTAACAATTCGAACAGCCCGATTTCGGTGGTCGAATTCACGGTGACTCCCTCCGGCTCTCTGGCCTCGGGCCCTCCCGTAAACACCCAGATTCAAGGTACCACGTTCCAAACCGATCCGGACCCCAGCCATCCCGGCGACAGTCTGCCGCTCCAGACGCTCGTGGGCACTCCCAACGACCCCTCGATCCACTACGACCTTCTCGCCCTCGCGTTCACCGGCGATTCCTCGAAGGGATACAGCACCGCGCCGCTCGAACCCGGACAGTCGTTCCATTTTTCGCTGAACCTGGGCCCGGGGAAGGCGACCCCTGTCGTCGCCCTCTACAACCCGCCCGCCGGGAACCCTTACCAGGAGCCGGCAGGACTGACATTCCAGGTGATCCCGCCGCCCCAGTCGAGCAGTGACAGCCATTCCGACACGCCCCCACCGACGACGCCGAGCAATACCCCGGAGCCGCTCTCCATTCTGCTGTGGTCCACTTTGGCGGGAGCCGGTCTCAGACGCGTACGGAGGCTCCGCCGCAACGTCCAGGGCTGAGGTTCAATTCGTAGATTCGTCGCCAATTTGGAGTTGGTTTCGGATGCGAGCCGAAGGCCCTCGGCAAAGCTCGCCGCCTCGCAGCGCTTGCTCGTCCTCTTGGCAATGCGCTGCGCCGTCGTCAAGATAGACAACCTCGTGACGTGACCCGGCACCTGGGCTTTCGGAGCAGAACGTTTGCCTGCCGTGAACATCTTGCTCACTGAGGCGCAAATTGAAGAGCGTGTGCGTCAACTTGGTCGGGAGATCGAGTCCGACTACCAGGGTAAACCTCTGACGATCGTCGCCGTTCTGACGGGAAGTCTGATTCTCCTGGCCGATTTGGTCCGACAGATCCACCTCCCCTTGCGCGTTGCGTTGCTCCAGGCCAGCAGTTACAAAGGCGCGACCACGAGTGCCGGCGCCTTGATCATCAACGAGGCGTTCGCCCCCGACGTTGCCGGGCGAGACGTCTTGCTGCTCGACGACATCCTCGACACAGGCCATACTCTGGGCACACTCGTGCACAGGATGCACGAACGAGGCGCGGCGAGCGTCCGCACCGCCGTGTTGCTCCGTAAAGTGGGGCGGCAGGAAGTGCATCTTGAACCCGACTACTGCGGCTTCGTGATTCCCGACGCATTCGTGGTTGGTTACGGGCTCGACTATAACGACGACTACCGGCACCTCCCGCACGTCGGCGTGCTCGACGAAAGCCAAGTACGCGATCATCCGTGAAGCTCGCCCTCGTCACCCGCCGCTATCCCCCATTGATCGGTGGGGCTGAGAAAGTGCTGAGCTACCTCGCGCCCGCCTTGGCCGCCGAGGGGGCGGAGGTCACGGTGCTCACCGCGCAGCCCATTGGTCTCGGTTTGCCACCTATCGAGCATTGCACCACCGCGAAGGGCGAGCTCACCGTCGCGCGTCTCCCGACCTCGCGCGTGCGGTTCCTGGGCACGTGGCTCTACGCGAGCCACCTGCGGCGCTGGCTGCGATCGCATCCCATCGACCTCGCCTATGTGTCGATGCTGAAGCATGATGCGTACGTTGCGGTCGGAGTAGGCCGGGAGCGCGGCTTCCCCGTCGTGCTGCGTCCCGAAGGTGCGGGGGCAACCGGCGATATCGCCTGGCAATCGTGGGGCCGGTTCGGTCGCACGATTGCCAGGCGCTGTCGGCAGGCAGACGCCGTCGTCTCGATCTCCTCGCCGATCACCGAGGAACTCCGCCAGGACGGCTACGATCCGGATCGCATTCACGCCTTGCCCAACGGCGTTCCCGTTCCCGAAACGTGCTGGCAACGCCGAGACCATTGGCGCGAGGCGCCCCGCGCGGTCTTCGTCGGCCGCCTCGCGCCGGAGAAGGGGCTGGACACGCTGGTCCGAGCCTGGTCGAACGTTCGCGCTTCCTGGCCGACCGCACGACTCACGCTCGTGGGCGAAGGCCCGGAACGGGCCGGCCTCGAATCGCAAGTTGCAGCCTTGGGGCTATCTGACGCGGTGGAATTCGCCGGGGCCGTCACCGATCCCACAGCGGCCTTACGCGCCGCGGACCTGTTTGTCCTCCCTTCACGCGAGGAAGGGATGAGCATCGCGTTGCTCGAGGCGATGGCACTCGGACTGCCCCTCATCGCTTCGTCGGTGCCAGGAAACCGTCGCATCGTTCAGGACTTCAAGCATGGCCGGTTCGTCTCGCCCAACGACCCAGAGGCCTTGGCAGCGGTCATCCTCGACCAGTGGCAGAACTTCGACCGTGCCGTTCAAATGGGTCGCACGGCGCGGAGTCGGGTGCGGAACGAGTTCTCCATCGCCGCCGTCGCGCGTCGGCACATGGCGCTGTTTCGCCAGCTCATCGCAGAGCAGGGGGCCCGCTCGTAGGGTGGGCATTGCCCATCGATGTTGAAACGTGTCGGTGGGTGGCGCCCACCCTACAATCAAACACCCGCGCCGAGGATTGTTGTCACAACCATGCTCAACGTCTTGCAGTTGATCCCCACCCTCGACCGTTCGGGTGCCGAGAAACAAATGGTCCTGCTGGCGTCGGGTCTGCCGAGAGACCGGTTCCGCGTCGAGGTTGCCGCACTGACCCGGCTGGGGCCGCTGGAGGGGGAGCTGCGTGCGTCGAGTGTGCCGGTGACACTCATCGGGAAGCGTGCGAAGGTCGACCCGCTCGCTCTCCTGCGGCTGAAGCGCTGGATGAGCGCGAGGCGATTCGACGTTGTGCAGACCTGGATTTTCGCGGCCAACACGTACGGGCGCGTCGCCGCACGCTGGGCGGGCGTACCGATCGTGATCACCGCGGAGATGGCCGTCGACCTCTGGAAAGGCCGGAAGGACCTGGCCATCGACCGCCGCCTGGCTCGCTGGTGCGACCGCGTCGTGGGGAACTCGCACGCCGTCGTCGACTTCTACCGCAAAGCCGGCATCCCCGACGACCGCCTGGCGATGATTCCTTCGGGCATCGGTCCGAAAGAACCGCCCTCGGACGATCCCGCCGCGACTCGTGCGGAGCTGGGAGTGCCGGTTGACGCCCCCTTGGCCCTGTTCGCGGGCAGGTTGGCACATCAGAAGGGCGTCGACGACTTGTTGGCTGCACTTGATTTGCTCCAGCACGTTCAGCCCAACCTCCACACCTGGATCGTCGGCGACGGTCCTTTGCGGGAGCAGCTCGAAGCTACGACCGAGGCCTTCCAAATGACCCATCGTGTGCGCTTTCTGGGCCACCGCGACGACGTTCCACGCCTTCTCGCGGCTGCCGATCTGTTGGTGCTTCCCAGCCTCTACGAGGGCTTGCCCAACGTGGTGCTCGAGGCCATGCGCTTTCGCAAACCCGTCGTGGCCACCGCGGCACCCGGGACGACTGAGGTTGTGGCCGACGGCGAAACCGGATTGCTCGTGCCGGTTCGTGATCGACCGGCGCTGGCTCAGGCGATCCGGCGCGTCGCCGCGGATCCTGAGCTCGCAAAGCGCCTCGGGGAGGCTGGCCGCGCCCGAGTCGATGCCGAGTTTCGAGCGGAAACGATGATCGAGCGCTTCGCCACGTTGTATGAAACGCTCGCTCAGACGAAAGGACTTCCTAACACGATGCGTCCCTCAGCCTTGACGTAGGCGCTCCTCCCACTGACGATGAAAGTGGCAAACTTCGCGCACTTGGATTTTAACGGGAGTAGGCAGTGCGGTTTCGACGGCAAGAACGATTCCGGTGCGTAATCCTCTCCTTCCAATGGGAGAAAACATATAACTCCCCCCCTTGGGAAGGGGGGGTAGGGGGGGTGGGCCTTTGCGTCCGCTCACGGCTTACGGCCTTCGACCGTCGCGATCTGGTCATTTCGCAAGTAACCAAGGGTATCCGCCACACGCTTGCAGCGGCTGAGACACTGCCCGAGGCCACTCCCCACCCCCCCAACCCCCCCTTCCCAAGGGGGGGAGTTATATGTTCCCACCGTTGAGACGGAGGTGAGCGCAGTCCGCCGACCGATCGTGTGCCACTTCATCGTGACCCGCTCTCATCTTGATCCGGCCCTCGACCTCGAAGGAAGCTCGTCCCATGTGCGGCATTGCAGGCGCTTCGTGGACCGACACATCCGGCTGGTCTCTGACGGACGCCCAGCTCTCCGCGATGATGAAGCGGATTGCCCACCGCGGCCCCGACGACTCAGGCACCTACCGCGATCCCCACGCCGCGCTCGGGTTCCAGCGGCTGTCGATCGTCGATCTCGCCGGGGGCCATCAGCCGCTGTCGAACGAAGACAAGACCGTCTGGGTTGTCTTCAACGGCGAGATCTATAACTTCCCCGCCCTGCGCCGACGGCTCGAAGCGCGCGGACATACCCTGCGCTCGCAGGGAGACACGGAAGTTCTGGTCCACCTTTACGAGGACGAAGGAACCGGCATGTTCGCGCTCCTGCGTGGCATGTTCGCACTGGCGATCTGGGACGCTCCCCGACGCACCCTGATCATGGCCCGCGATCGGATGGGTCAGAAACCTCTGATCTACCGCCACGACAACGGCCGGATCGTGTTCGCGAGCGAGTTGAAGGCATTGCTGGCGTTGCCCGAGCACGAGTTCCCCAGGCAGGTCGACCCCCTCGCGTTGGACCGCTACCTCACGTTCGGCTATATCCCGCATCCGCGAACGATGCTCCGGGGCGTCCACAAGCTGCCCCCCGCACACTTCGGCGTCTGGCACGACGGCCGGCTCACGCTCGAGCGCTACTGGAATCCCGAATGGGACGTCGAGCGCACCGCGGCGCCGGGCGAGGATGTCGAGCGGCTCCGCGAAACCTTGAGCGACGCCGTGCGCGAGCAGATGGTCGCCGACGTGCCACTCGGCGCGTTCCTGTCCGGGGGGGTGGATTCGACGATCATCGCCGGCCTGATGCAGCGCCATTCGACGCGACCCGTTCAAACGTTCGCCATCGGATTTGACGACCCCGCGTTCGACGAGACGCATTACGCCGAGATGGCCGCGCGCCATCTGGGGACGGAGCACCACACCTTTCGCGTTACCCCGAAGGCGTGGGAGATCCTGCCGGCACTGGCCTGGCAGTTCGACGAGCCGTTCGCGGATAGCTCGGCGGTTCCCACCTGGTACGTCTCGCGCGAGACGCGCCGGTCGGTCACCGTGGCGCTTACCGGCGACGCTGGCGACGAGCTCTTCGGCGGCTACGACCGCTACCGCGCCATCGCCCTGGCCAATCTGATCGACCGCCTGCCGAGCGGCCCTCGTGCGGTGCTTTGCGGCCCATTGGCCCGAGCCCTGCCCGCGTCGACGCGGGCAAAAACGTCGCTCCGGCGGGTCAAACGTATGCTCGAGGGAATGGCCGAGCCGGCCGAAACACGTTATCTGCAATGGATCGGCTGTTTCCACGAAGCCCAACGTTTGTCCCTTTACGGCGAAGCCTGGCTCGACACCCTCGCTGCCGCCGGCGCTGCTGAGCCCACAGAGTCCGACCCCACGTCAATGCTCCTGCGTGCCTTCGCCGCCGCCCCGAAGCGCGACCCGGTGTCTCGCGCCATGGTCGCCGACATGCTCACGTACCTGCCCTGTGATCTCCTCGTGAAAGTCGACATGGCGAGCATGGCCTTCAGCCTGGAGTGCCGCGGACCGTTCCTGGATCATCGCGTGGTCGAGCTCGCCCTAGGCTTACCGTTGGAGCGCAAGCTTCGGCTCCGCGGCGGACGCTCGAAAGTCGTGCTCAAGCAAGCGTTTGCCGACCTCTTACCACCGCCCATTCGCACGCGGCCCAAAATGGGTTTCGGCGTCCCGATCGATCGCTGGTTCCGGGGCGAGCTCAAGGACGAGCTGCGCGCGGTGCTGCTCGATCCGTTGGCGCTGGGGCGCGGGCTCTTCCGCGAGTCCGAAGTGACCCGACTCGTGAACGAACACATCGAGAACCGCGCGGACCATGCGTACAAGCTCTGGGCGCTACTGATGCTTGAACTGTGGTTCCGCAATCACTTTGACAGTCTTGCGAGGGGGACCGGAGGGTAATTCGATGACAATGATCTTTCCTGGGATGGATCCCTACTTGGAACATCCGGCCGTCTGGCCGGGCGTCCATACTCGAATGATCGTGTATCTCGCCGAACTTCTGCAGCCGCGCCTCCAGCCACGCTACATCGCGGCGGTGGAGGAACGCGTTTTTGTTGAAGAGACAAACCGTGACACGGTGCCTGATGTTTTCATCAAGCGTAGACGCGCGGCAAGCCGTGAAGGTGTGGTCGCCGTGGCCGAGACCGACGAGCCTGAGTTCGTCCGTGTCGCAGGTCTGGAAATTCACGAGCCTTACGTGGCAATCCTCGATCGGCGCACCGGGCAGAGCATCGTTACGGTAATCGAACTCGTGAGCCCCACAAACAAATACGCTGGGCCGGGAAGAGATTCGTACCAGGCTAAACAACGAGAGGTTCTCGCGAGCGAGACTCACCTCGTTGAAATCGATTTGCTCCGCGCGGGTCCGCATGTTGTCGCGATTCCCGAATGGGCCGCGCGCGAACGAGGACACTATGATTATCTGATCTGTATCAACCGCGCTTCGGAATTGCGCAACGAGTATGAAATCTATCGACGGGGTGTTCGTGACGCGTTGCCGCGGAAGCTGCGGATCCCACTGGCCGATGGCGACCCCGACGTCTCGCTTGACCTCCGCGCCGTTCTCGAGAAAACGTACGAGGCCGGGCTCTACCGCAACCAACTCGACTACAACCAACCGTGTGTTCCGCCGCTCTCACCCAGCGATCAAGCGTGGGCCGATGAGCTGATTCGAGCCGCAGCCCTCTCTTCTCCTTGAGAGTGCACTTCAAGAAACCTCGCTTCGAGCCGCCCGCATGGCCTGAAGTTGCCATGCACTACTTCTGGGTCTTGCGACCCTTCTTCTTCGCGGTAGTCTTCGGCTTCTCGGTCTTCGTGTCGTCGTCCTTGGGATCATCGGCCGGCGTCGTGCCTTCCGTCTTCGCGTCGGCGGTCTTCGTCTCATCCGTCTTCGCGTCGGCGGTCTTCGCATCCGACTTCGACGACTCGCTGCCGGAGCTCGGCGCGCCCGACTGGAGTCTCGCCAGGTCGAACGGTTCGCCCAGCATGTCGTTGAAGCTATCCTTTTGCTTCTGGTTGAGCACGCGACTCACCCGCTGAATGGCCTCCTTGCGGAGGTTGGCCGACGCTGCGCCAAACTGATCGACGGCGGCGCGATTCAAACCGGGGCCGCCCGCGGTGACCCCGTTGGCACGCATGCTGACCAGAAGCTGGAACTGGGCTCGTTGGAGACCCAGCATGATCGCGTGCACCTGATTCGACTGATTGTCGCTCATTCCGATCCGCGAGGCGATCTCAGGCCGCGCCACGGCGAGGGGACCTTCCGCGCGCAGCACAATTTCGAGGAATCGTTTGTTCTGTTTCTTGTCGAAGATCTGGCCGAGCGATTGTTCCATTTTCCTGCGCAACTGCGTCCGCGCCGCCATGATCTCCTGCGGGTTGGCACCGCCGCTCAGGAACGCCGCCTGGGTAACCTCGCGTTGCTCCTGGGTCATTGAGGTCGCCAGCTCGTAGACTTTGAGCTTCTGCTCGTCGCTGAGCTTCAATTCCGACTGGACCGGCGGGGACATCGCCACGAACAGGGGGTTGCTGTTGTCGGACGCCGGCCGGGCGATGCCGGGCATCATCCCCGGTAACTGGGCCCGCGATTCGTATCCCCCCCCTATGAGCAAGGCGAGGGCCAGACCTACTGCAACGTAGGGAACCGGAATGCCACGCATGGGTCGATCCTTCCTTCGATAGCGCCCAGCCTGGGAAGAGGCGATCAGGACAAGGGGTGGACGACTGGATAAGATGCCTATTCTTCAACAATTTCGACCCGACTGCAAGGTGGAGGAACGGGACGAAGCCGAATTCGATAAGTTCCCGACTTGACCGGGTCGCCAGGAACGCGAACACTTGAAGAGCAGGGAATGCTTTTTCACAACGGTCCCCGAGCGCCGACCGATGCCGATCCTTCCTCAGTCTGAAAAGCGACAGAACCTCCCGCGCCGGCCGTTCCAATACCGGATTCGCACGCTGTCCGTGGCCGTGGTGGTGCTCGCCGTCTGGCTCGGTCTCGCGCTCGATCCCAACACCCGTCCGCTCGTCCTGGGCCTCTTCGGGGTGATCTTATTTGGGGTCGGATTCTTGCTCGCGGCGGTCGTCCTCGGCGCATTGGGCTGCGGACTCTTTGCCGTTGGCGAGACCGTGGCGCGCTGGATTTTCCGGGGACCGGAACCGAGCCAGGCGTGGGAACTGCCCAGCGACCGCTGAAGTCACACCCGATCTGAAGATCACAGGGCCGACGGCGATCGGTCGATTCGCAATTCCTCGCCATCGACAAACACCCTGCGCACCCGCAAATCGCGATCGAGCACCAGCACGTCCGCACGCTTGCCGCGCTCCAGACTCCCGAACTCGCGATCCTGGCCCGCAATGTGTGCCGGGGTGAGCGACGCCATACGGATCACCTCCCAGAGGGGCCGTTCCGTGAGCCTCGCGAAGGTGCGGACCATGTGGTCCATTCCCTCGACACTGGAGGCGAGCGCACTGAGATCCGGCAACATGCCGACGCCGTCCCCTTTGACGAACGGCTCGCCACCGTCGAGCGGTCCCAACACGTACGGGCGATCCGCCGGCATGTCGAGCGCACGGCTGCAATCGGTCACGAGGGCGAGCCGGTCCGGTCCCTTGATCTTGAGCGCGAGCAGCAACAGGCTTGCATCCAGATGTTTGCCGTCAGCGATGACCTCGGTCGTCAGCTCGTCGAAGTAGAGCGTCGCTTCGAGCACCCCCCCTTGCATGGGAAACATCTGGAACTGCCGGAGCTTGCTCTTGTCCGACATCGCGCAGAACAGGTGATCGACGTGCCGCACACCCCAGCCGACCGCCTCGGCCATCTGAGCGAACGTGGCCCATGAGTGACCGGCGTTCGTCCGCACGCCTTTGCGAGTGCACGCGAGCACGAACTCCCTCGCACCGGCGACTTCGGGCGCGACGGTCGCCGTGACCAGGTCGTCGGCGAATTCGAGATACTGCAAGAACTCGCGTTCGACGGGCGGCCGAATCGGGCCGCCGGGATGAGCGCCCCGGGCCTCGTAGCGGAAGTAGGGGCCGTAGAAGTGAGCCCCCATCACGCGGGCGCAATCGGGCTCGGGCTTGAGGCGGAACTCGTGGGTGCGTTCGAGCGTCGCGAGGATCTGGTCGTGCCGGGCAACGGTGGTGGTGATCGCCATGCGCGTCGTGCCGTGCCGGGCATGAGCGCGCAAGGCGTTGCGGAACGCCTCGGTCGTGCCGTCCATGAAGTCGGAGCCGTCGCCGCCGTGGCAGTGGAGGTCGACGAAGCCGGGGGCGATGTAGCCCTCGTCGGCGTCGATGAAGCTGGCTTCGGGCGGCAAGGGCGCTGACGCGTCGAGCACGTCGGCGATTCTGCCTTCGCGCACGACGATCGAACCGTTGCGGATCCGATCGGGAAGAACCAGGGAACCACGGAAGACTTGAGGCGGGGTCATGCGCACGTTTCTCACGGGCTTGCTTTGAGCCGGCAAGGCTTGTTAAAGGCCCACCCTAACTACTGAAACCTGCCAAAGCCAACTCCCGCCCCGAATTTCTCTCGTCTTTCCTCCTTGGTCATCAATTCGATCAACTTGTCCGGATCCCGCACAACGGACTCACCGGGCTTGATCCCTTCCTTGATCTCGCCGAACTCATCGTTGGCGAGGCGGATGCCATGAGACGTCACGCGAGGCCAGTCTCGGCACGGGGAATGAGGAGTCGCCGTCCAATATGTGCAATTCAGCCGCGAACGGCTCTCCCGTGTTACGCGGTTGAGGGCAACGGGACCGCCTGAATACGTGCGCTGACTCCCCACCCCCCTTCCCAAGGGGGGGAGTTATATGTTCTCCTCCCGAGACGGGGTGGGCGTTAGAGCGCCGAACGGTTGGATTGCGCACGGCGACAACCAATCAAAACACAGAAGCATCAGAACTCCCTCCCCCCTTGTGGGGGAGGGTTGGGGTGGGGGGTTCCGGGCAACCAGTAACCGTGCGACGGCCCCCCCACCCCA
>DAIDJG010000148.1 GCA_027451445.1 Singulisphaera sp. | reverse complement strand
ACATCCGGCCAACCGGCTGTCGAAGGAGACGAGTCCCTACTTGCTCCTTCACGCCCACAATCCTGTGGACTGGTACCCCTGGGGGCCGGAGGCGTTCGCGAAGGCGAAGGCGGAAGACAAGCCGATCTTCCTGTCGGTGGGCTACAGCTCGTGCTACTGGTGCCACGTGATGGAGCGGGAGTGCTTCGAAGATCCTGAGATCGCCAAGCTGCTCAACGCCAAGTTCGTCTGCATCAAGGTCGATCGCGAGGAGCGGCCCGACGTCGACCAGATTTACATGAATGCCCTGCAGGCGTTCGGCAGCGGCGGGTGGCCGATGTCGATGTTCATGACCCCCGATGGGCGTCCTTTTTACGGTGGCACATACTTCCCGCCCAAGGACCGCGAGGGCATGACCGGCTTTCCCACCGTGCTCAACGGCGTCGCCGACGCCTGGCGCGACGAGCGCCCGGCGGTCGAGAAATCGGCCAACGGGTTGACGGAGATGGTCCGTCGTTCGCTCGCTGGTACTGCGACGAAGCGCAAGGTGCCGCTCACCCGGGCCTTGGCGGCGGCCGGTCGAGCGGTGCTGACGGAAGAGTTCGACCCGGAGTACGGCGGCTTCGGCTTCAACCCTCAGAATGCGCGCAGGCCGAAATTCCCGGAACCCGTCAACCTCATCTTCCTGCTCGACCAGCACCAGCGCGATCTAAAGGCGAAGAAATCTGCCGAGGACGCCGCCGGCAAGCCGGCCCCCCTGGCGATGGTCACCCTGACGATGGACCGCATGGCCCGTGGCGGCATCCGCGACCAGATCGCCGGCGGCTACCACCGATATGCCGTGAGCCGGTTCTGGATCGTGCCCCACTTCGAGAAGATGCTCTACGATAACGCCCAGCTCGCCGAGGCGCACTTGCTCGCCTACGAAGCCACCCACGACCCACGTTGGAAGCGAGAAGCGGAAGACACGTTCGCCTTCATCGCACGTTCGATGACCGCACCGGAAGGGGGGTTCTACTCGGCTCTTGACGCCGAGACGGACGGTGAGGAAGGGGCGTATTACGTCTGGACGCAGGACCAGGTGAAGAAAGTCCTGGGGGCCGATGACTACGACCCATTCGCTCAGGTCTACGGCCTGAAACGCGACCCAAACTTCGAAAAAGGCCGCTACGTTTTGCTCGAGCCCCGCACACGCGCTGAACAGGCCGAAACGCTCAAGACCACGCCCGACGCTCTCGAGGCTCGCCTCATACCGCTCCGCGCTCGCCTGCTCGCCGCGCGCGAGCAGCGACCCGCTCCGCTGCGCGACGATAAAGTGCTGACGGCCTGGAACGGCCTCATGATCGCCGCCTACGCGGAGGGCTTCCGCGTCCTGAAGGACAATCGCTACCGCCTCGCCGCGGAGAAGGCGGCCGACTTCCTGCTCAAAACCATGCGGGCCTCCGACGGCCGGCTCCTCCGCACCTACCGCGCAGGGCAGGCGAAGCTACCGGCCTACCTCGAGGACTACGCCTGTCTCAGCTACGGCCTCCTACGTCTCCACGCCGCGACCAGCGACCCCAAGCGTCTCGAGCAAGCGCGCTCTCTGACCGACCGGATGATCGCCGATTTCTCCGACGATGAGCTCGGTGGTTTCTTCTACACCGCCGGTGATCACGAAAGCCTGCTGGCGCGGCCGAAAGCGCAAACGGACGGCGTCCTCCCCAGCCCGAACAGCGTCGCGATCCGCAACCTCATCACTTTGGCCGCACTGACGCGCGAGTCCGCCTACCTCGACCGCGCCGGGCGAGCGCTCGAATCGTTTAGCACCTCGCTGGCGCAGAATCCGTACGCTTACCCGTACATGCTCCTGGCTCTCGAGCAGTACCTTGACGTTCGTCCGCCGGCCCCCGAGCCCGTAGCCGCCAACGATCTGCCAGGGGCTCCCGAAGTCGTCAAAGCCAGCGCAGCGCTCGCCCCGGGCGCGAAAGTCGTGAGCGATTCGACTGTCGATATCAACGTAACGGTCACCATCAAGAAAGGCTGGCACATCTACGCCAACCCCGCCCAGGCGGAGAACCTGAAGCCGACGACGCTCGTCGTCGCACCCGCTCAGAACGCCACGCTCAAAAAGGTGACCTACCCCGCGGGTGAGTTGAAGAAGCTGGCCTCGAGTGGCGATGAGGAGGTGGCGGTTTACGAGGGCGAGGTTACCCTAAAGGCACAGGTCCAACTCGGTGCCCACGCACTGCCTGACACGCTCAAGCTTCAGGTTCGGTATCAGGCATGCGACGATCGCGTCTGCCTGGCGCCGGGGACGTTGACAGTTCCGGTGACGTTAGCGAAGTAATGATAAACGACCCGTTCGATCTTGGTCCGAACGCCTCGAAGACCGAGGCCGAGGGCTTTGGAGTGTGCGGAGCTTGCTCCCACTTTCGAACAGCGGTTTCCCATCGAAAGCGGCAGCGACTAAAACGCAATCCGGATTGAGGACGATCTCGATGAGCACGCTGATCCGGAAGATCGGCCCCGCCGACAGTGGGCGCAGGATGAGTCTCGATGATTTCGACACCGTGCAGTGCGTAGAAGGACATCGCTATGAGCTAAGCCGCGGTGTCATCACCGTGGATGACATTCCGCACCCCCGACATCTGGCTCAGATCGACGTGACGCGAACTCAAATCGCGGCGCATCGCCTCAGTCAGAACGGACGTATTCATGCCGTTGGAGGTGCAGCCGAGTGCAAACTCCTGATCGCGGACCTCGAGTCGGAACGCCATCCGGACATCGCGATCTACAAGAACCGGCCTCCCAAGGGCGATAACGTCTGGTCCGAATGGATCCCTGAAATCGTCATTGAGGTCATCTCGGAGAGCTCTCGATACCGCGACTACCAGGAAAAGCCCGAGGAATACTTGCGCTTCGGCGTCATCGAGTACTGGATTCTTGACGCGGATAAAGGCGAAATGCTCGTGATGAAGCGTTGGCGAGGCCGTTGGGCTGAACAGTTCGTACGACCGCCGGAAACCTACCGTACGCATCTGCTACCAGGCCTCGCTTTCGATTGCGGTTCCGTCTTTGAAGCAGCCCGCGAATGAACCAAAGAGATTTTACGATGAGCACGACGAATCTCACCGGCATGCTATTCCTCGCACTCTGCATCGGAGGTTTCGCGACCATGTCCGACGGGAAGGAACCGAACGCCCTGGCATACCCCGAGACGCCCGAGCGTCCCGTGACGGACGTCTATCACGGCCGCGAGATCGTCGACCCATACCGTTGGCTCGAAGACACCAACGCCCCCGAGGTCCGCGCCTGGGCCGAGGCCCAAACGAAGCTGACGCGCGCTGTGCTCGATCGCGACCCCAACCGCGCGGCCCTCGTTGACACCATTCGCCATCTGTACGACTACCAGAGCACCACCGCGCCGCAGGTGCGCGGAACGCGCTACTTCTTCACGCGCAAGGAAGGCCTCAAGAACCAGCCGATCGTCTACCTCCGCGAAGGGAGCGCGACGGCCGAACCGCGACTCCTGCTCGACCCCAACACGTTCAGCGCCGACGGCACCGTCGCGCTGGACTGGATGTTTCCCTCGCCGGACGGAGCGCTGCTGGCTTACGGCACCAGCCCCGGCGGCTCGGAGATGAGCACGCTCAAAGTGCTCGACGTCAAGACGGGCGCCCATCTCCCCGACACAATCACGCGCACCCGTGCCTGTTCCGTCGCGTGGGAGCCGGGAGCGAAGGCGTTCTGGTACGTACGCTACCCGGAGAAGGGAACGGTTCCACCGGGCGACGAGATGTACAACCGCAAGATCTACCGCCACGTCCTCGGCACCGACCCCGACCAGGACCCGATGACGTTCGGCCAGGGACGCTCGAAGACCGACTGGCTCAGCGTCTCCGAGAGCGAGGACGGACTCTACGCCGTGATCTTCTCGTCCACCGACTGGATCAAGAACGACCTCTACCTCAAGAAGTTCGGCGACGAGTCCCCGGTCGTGCCGCTCGCTGTCGGCCTCGATGGCCAGGTCGACGCCGCGGTTTTCGAGGGAAAGGTCATTCTCCATACCAACTCTCGGACGCCCCGCTACCGCGTGCTCGCAACCGACGTCAACCATCTCGATCCGAAGGATTGGCGCGAGATCATCGCCGAACCGCCGGGGACCGCAGTGCTCAAGCAGTTGACCGTCGTCGACCGCAAGCTCGCCGTCCTGTCGACCGACCTCGCCGTGTCGTCGCTCGCGCTCTACGACCTCGACGGCAAGAAACTCCGAGAGATTCCCTTGCCCACGTTAGGAACCGTCAGCGGGCTCAACGCCGAGTGGAACGAACCCGAGCTCTTCTATGGGTTCCAATCGTTCCTCTTCCCCCAGACCGTGTACCAGCACGATGTGCGGTCGGGGAGCTCGAAGGTCATCGACAGGGCAACCGCGAAGGTCGATCCCGACGCGTACGAGGTCAAGCAGGTGCGCTACCCGTCGAAGGACGGGACGAGCGTCCCGATGTTCCTGATCTCGAAGAACGGGCTCGTTCCCGACGGCAGGGCGCCGACGCTGCTTTATGGCTACGGGGGATTCGACATCAGCCTTGCCCCGGCGTACGACCCCGACCTTCGCGTCTGGCTCGACCGAGGTGGGGTGTACGCGATCGCGAACCTGCGCGGCGGCGGCGAGCTCGGCCGCGAATGGCACGCCGCGGGACGGCTGGGCAAGAAGCAGAACGTCTTCGACGACTTCATCGCCGCGGCCGAGTACCTGATCAAGAACGGCTACACAAACCCCGCAAAGCTCGCCATCGAAGGTGGCTCGAACGGCGGGTTGCTCGTCGCAGCCTGCCTCACGCAACGTCCCGACCTCTACCGCGCCGTACTCTGTGCCGTGCCACTCTGCGACATGCTGCGCTACCATCGCTTTTCCATTGCCCGGAACTGGGTCCCGGAATACGGCTCGGCCGACGACCCGGAGGCGTTCGCATGGCTCTCGGCGTACTCGCCCTATCAAAAGGTCTCACCCGGCACGGCCTACCCGGCGGTGCTCCTGCTGACCGGCGAAAGCGATACACGCGTCGAGCCGATGCACGCGTACAAGATGGCGGCACGTCTCCAGGCCGCGACGACCAGCGATCGACCCGTACTCTTGCGCGTCGAGATGAAAGCGGGCCATGGGGCGGGTAAACCGTTGACCAAACGGATCGAGGAAGACGCGGATAAATGGACCTTCCTTTTCGAGCAACTTGGGGTGAAGTGACCGCGAGGGAACGAAAACCATACACATAAATATTTTTTATATCATCATGCTTTGTATTCTTTCATTTCCCATAGCGATCCTTTCTTGCTGGGTCTTCCACGTCGCCTGGCGACGCCAACGCGTGGACGACATCCTCATGCGCTGGGCTGACGCCAACGGACTCTGGCTGATTCGGTACAGACGGAGTTGGCGCTTCTGGAAGGTCAGTGGACAGGACGCTCCCACGGGCCGTGATGTCGTTTACGTGACCGTTCGCGACCCTCAAGGTGACGTCCACACGGGATGGGTCCGCTGCGGGAGCAGGTGGTTCGGACTCTTCTCCGATGACGCCGGAGTGGAATGGGAAACGCCCGGGGCAGACCCAGCACAAGGTGTCTCGAATGGAAGGGCTGTGCATGAGAAGACCGTTCCCACGGCATCGACCACGCCAAACCCGATGCGGGACCCCTGGCTCGATGGATGACGCCGAGCGTCTGAACCGTGCGAACTGCTAAATACCTTGCGGGAACTTGGGAAGCGCCTGGACGCACGGCTTTTGTTTGAGCGATTCGCATGTTGTCTGCACCCGTTTCGTTTGACCCGAGATGCATCGCACGCCATGACACGACCCCACCCGCCTTGTGCGGGTGGTGAAGGAGGTCTTTGGCTAGACACGGTGCCCTCGTACGTTCGACCCCACCCGCCTTGTGCGGGTGGTGAAGGAGGTCTTTGGCTAGCGGTCGCCCGTCTCTAGCCGGAGACCTCCTTCACCAGCCACACAAGGTGGCTGGGGTCGGCGAAACACGGCGACACGACGTCCAGCCGGAGACCTTCTTCACCAGCCACACAAGGTGGCTGGGGTCGGGGAGACATGACACCAGCATACCTTCTTCTGCGTCCCAGATTCGTGCAAGGTCGTTGAGGATACTCGTCGGAACGGTTTTTGTTATAGTTGATATCGAGCGGTGGCCGACCAGTCCGCCGCGACCTGTGGCGTCCCGCACGGCCTGCGAGGGTGTGCCATGAAGACGCGAGGCCGACCCCGTCTCTCATACCTGCCTGAATTGCTGACAGCGCTCTGGCTCCTCGGGCTCCTCCTCGGTCTTACAGCGAGACCAACCGAGATTAACGGTGCTGTCGGGCTGCTGGTACCGATATTCGGATTCTTCGCGCTCTACGCGGCCCGGGAAACCCGGCGTTGTCCGTCCTGTCGTGAATGCGCCGTGTCGCGGCCCGACTCTCAAGGAGTGCGTGAGTGTCTGGAGTGCCGACAACAATACCAGCGCGTCGCACCAGATCAAGCGATCGGGCTCACGCGGTCGCGGCCCAAGCGTGATCGCTCGGACGTCCCCCAGGAACCTCCCCCTGAAACCGTGAAGCGGATTCGCTGGGCGGTGGTTCGCGCTCATACGTTGGCGGTCGCTGAATGGGAGCCGATCCCACGGCCGAACGATGACCGATGGGCGTGGTTCGGGCCGGTCCTGGCGCGTCTGCGGCGCTTGCGGCGCGAACTGCGACCCGCCGCGAATTGGCCGCACTGGATCCTCGACCTGTCGAAGCCCGCACCGATGGAGCCCGAAGAGGGACTCCCCAGGGCACCGCTCGCCACAGCGAACCGACCGACGGAAGAACTCGTCGTGTCGCGTTCCCCGCACTCGATCCTGGTGCAGGCCTGCATCATCCTGATGATCGGGGTCGCGACTGTGGCCATGGTACCAGGCTTGTTACGGCTCCAGACGCTGGACTATGCCTATTGCGTGATTGTGGAGGTGGCGATTGGGGTCAGTGTCGTCATGACCCAGGCAATCGCCCGGTTGCACCGGACGACGGCGAACGCAGCGCTCGGCCTGCTCGCCTCGGATCTGGTGCTGAAGGCAGTCCACCTCGCTCTCCTCGGCCGGTTCCCCGATGTCTACGTCCTTGGGACCATGGCGTTCGTCTTCCCCACAACACCGCTCCTGCTCGGCCTCATTTTCCGGCGCTGGAAGGCAGCGGAGGATCCCGCAGGGGAATTCACGACGGGGCAACTCCTGCGCAACAAACAGCAGCGCGACCTGGCTCGCGAAGGCAAGGGCGTGGGGACGCGCCGCGCGGGCTGAAACGTTCCGGACCCGATCGCGGACGGGGATTCCGCCGCTATTCGTCGATACGCCCGCTGACATCCTCCACGGCGCCGTCGATCCAGTCGCGAAACTCGTCGCGGTCGTCGCCAATCCGATCCCTCGCCGATTCGAGGACGCGCAGCGACTCGGCCGAGGCCAGCGTGACGAGTCCATCGAGTGCCTGTTTCCAAACTTCGGGCGCCGGGTCTTGCAGGGCTTCGCCCAGGAACGGGATCGATGCGTGGGTCCGCAGTTGCCAGATGACTTCGACGATCAGCGCCCGAATGCTCGGTTCGACCTCGACGCGATATGCGTCCTCCAGCCGTCCCACGGCATGCTCGCCCAGCTCCATGAGTCCGAGCTGGGCCGATTCGCGATGCCCCTTGCGCGCGAGGTCGAGGTACGAGTTGATTGACGTCATCCAGAAAACTCCGTTCGGAATCAACTCCCGCAGAACGGGAACGTTTCCGCGGGAACGAAGGAAACAAGTGAACCCCGAATTCGAGTCGCGGCTCCAACGTTCTAGGCTAGTGACGGTGCGAGAAGACCGTCAACCGCAGTACAATGTGTAGCCCGAGTCGCGACGCTTGCCGATTCTCAAGCGCGACGAGTTGGTCCTGGAGCGAGGAAGCGGAATTGAAGGGACAGAGTAACGCGGCCGCGATCTGCGGGGTCTTGAATGTGAACAAGCCGGCAGGCGTGACGTCGCGCGATGTTGTGAACCAGGTCACGCGGATTCTCCGCAAGACGAAAGTCGGCCACGCAGGGACGCTCGACCCGCTCGCCACGGGCGTCCTGGTCGTCTGCGTCGGCGCGGCGACCCGCCTGATCGAGTACGTCCAGCGCATGCCCAAAACCTACCGCACCGTGATCCGCCTCGGCGCAACGAGCGACACGCTCGACGCCGACGGCCAAGTTGTCGAGGAAGAGAATCCCCGCGTGCCCTCGCTCGATGAAGTGCAGACTGCGATTGCGGGTCAGGTGGGCACCATCCAGCAGCAGCCACCCGCTTTCTCGGCACTGAAGGTCGAGGGCCAACGCGCGTACGACCTGGCCCGTTCCGGCCAGGAGGTCGAGCTCGCACCTCGGACCGTTGTAATCGAACGTATCGATCTGCTGACGTACGATTGGCCTCGGCTCGAACTCGAAATCCTTTGTGGGAGCGGGACATACATCCGCTCGATCGCGCGTGATGTGGGAATCGCCCTGGGCTGTGGGGGTCTCGTCGAGGTCTTGACGCGCACCCGGATTGGCCCGTTCGCAATCGAGCAGGCCATCGATCCCGGCACACTCACTCGCGAGACGCTCCCGAAAGCGCTTCACCCGGCCGTCGATGCGCTCAGCGACCTATCGCGGGTCCGTCTTTCCGCGGATCAGGTCGCCCAGGTGAGACAGGGCCGGTGCCTCGCCGCGATCGACATCGCTGGCAGCCCGCCGGCCACTGGAGAGATGGCGCTCATCGACCCGGACGGGGCCCTCGTCGCCGTGGCCGAGGGTCGGTCGGATCGTGCGACAATTCACCCCACCCGGGTGCTGGTCCGGTGAATCACACTGGACCAAGAACATCGTTTCAGTGGCAATGTCCACTGCCTGACCCCCCGGAGCCGCCACCCCCTCCGCCTGGGTGATGAACGATCGAAGGTGGGCCGGTCGGCGTCGACGTCCCGTCGGAGCCACCCGTTCCGCCGGAGCCACCCGTTCCGCCCGACCCACCGCTTCCACCCGAGCCTCCGGATCCGCCCGACCCACCGCCTGGATTACCGATCCCGATGGACGACAGTGACACCCGGTCTTCAAGCCCTTCCACGGCAAGGCTGGCGCTTCACACCCGGCGCGGTCTCGGCGCCGGATCGCCACCGTTGAACAGGGAAACCACGCTG
>DAIDJG010000147.1 GCA_027451445.1 Singulisphaera sp. | reverse complement strand
ATCTGACCACCGGTGGCGTAAACGTCGGGTCGACCGCGAACACCGGCACGCAGACCAGCACCAACACCGGCACGAGCGCACTCGCGTCAAACGTTTTGACCGGGCTCCAGGCATTGGCGGCGGCAAACATGAATTCCTCGACAACCGGCGGATAGCCCAGAGGACTGGGCCGAGAAAAGACTTCAGGAGACAAGCCTTTTCGCTGGCCGTTCGTCAGCGCGGACTCGCGCGGAAGCCCACGAAGCGGCTGTATCGAGGTCTCGCCGGACAGGGCGAGCGCCGAAGGCCTGTGCCCTTTATTCCGCTTCAATCAGCCCCGCACGCATGGCGAAGCGCACGAGGCCGGCGATCTCGTGGATGTCAAGGCGGTTCATGAGCTGCATGCGGTGCGTTTCCACGGTCTTGCCGCTGATGCCCAGGATCCACGCGATTACCTTTGTTGATTGGCCCAGGGCAATCAGCCGTAAGATTTCCCGCTGTCGCGGCGTCAGCAATTCGATACCTTTGGGTTCGCTCGACGTGCGTTGCGAATATCGGGCGATCACGTGCTTGGACACAGACGGGCTCAGGTAGGTCTCGCCCCTCGCGACGGCACGCACGGCAAGGCCCAGCTCGGCGATTCCGGAATCTTTGAGGAGATAGCCCGAAGCCCCCGCCTGCAAGGCCTGGCAGACGTACTCCTCGGTAGCGTGCATGCTGAGAATGATCACCCGCGTCGCCGGCCAATCCTGCGTCACGCGCTGGGTGAGTTCCAGGCCGTTGAGCCTCGGCATCGAGATATCGCTCAACAAAACATCGGGCCGCCGCTCCGCGAGAAGCGCTAGGGCTTCGACGCCGTCGCCCGCTTCACCGATAACGGCAACTCCGGGAATCGACCCGAGAAGCGCAATCAATCCTGCGCGAAGCAGCGTGTGGTCGTCAGCGAGAACGACGTGAATGGTGTCCATGCGCAGGGAGCCTCAGCGGGATTGAGGAAGTTGGGTGAGAGGGAGCGGGAGTGTCAGCCGAATATCGGTGCCTTCGCCCGCGGTTGAGCTGATCGTGATGTGCCCTCCGAGCAACGCAGCGCGTTCGCGCATCCCGAGGAGCCCGAGCCCCGTCCCCTGCGCGGCGCGTTTCTCCATGAGCGACACATCGAAGCCAACACCGTCGTCCTGAACGATCAGGGTCAACTCACTGGGATCCCGGCTCAGTTGGACCCAGACGTGTCTCGCGGACGCGTACCGCGCCGCGTTAGTCAGTGCTTCCTGCGCGATCCGGAAGCAGGCCGTTTCGATCGCGGCCGGTAAACGAGCCGGTCCGAGGTTCTCGGATAGCTTGACCTCGAGCTTCGAGCGCAGTGCCATCCGATCCACGAACCACCGCAGCGCGGAGACAAGTCCAAAGTCGTCGAGCATCGAGGGCCGCAGGTCGAGCGAGAGGTTGCGCACCTGTCCGATCAGATGATGGACGGTCTGACAACCTTCCTGGACCAGCGCCTCGCGCGAGGCGGAATCGGCAACGGCGATGGCTTGAAGGTTAATCTTCAACGCAGTCAAGACCTGCCCGATCTCGTCGTGTAACTCGCGGGCAAGGTGCCGCCGCTCCGCCTCCTGGGTCGTGATCAGGCGGTTCGATAGCTCAGCCAACCGTCGCCGGCCGCGGCGGACTTGTTGAAAGAGCTGGGCGTGACGAATCGCGATCGCAAGCTGGTCGGCCACCTCACGTGCAACTTCCATCTCGTTCGCGTCGAGACGGCCGGGTTGATTGCGCGAGAGGCGGAGTTTACCGATCAATCGTCCTTCCGCGATCAAAGGGACGAGGGTGAACGCACAGAGGCCCTCGGCCATCAAGATCTGCGTAAGGGGGGAGGGGTTCCGCAGACGATGAACGTCCGGCACGTCGAACGTTTTCCCCCGGCCGAGCGCAGCCAGCTTCTTGATCCCGAAGTTCGTCAACGACATTACGGTATTGGCCATGAGCGGGCACGCGGCCCCCTCAGAAGCAAGTACGCGCAAGCATTGCTGTCGTCGATCGAACAGGAACAACGTGATATTCCAGCAGGGGACCAACGCCCGAAGATAGCTCAGGGCCTCGCTGGCAATGTGCCGAGGGCGGTGTGTAGCTAGAATCGCCTGGTCCAGCCGATGCAAGTTGGTCACTCGATCGGCATACCGCTTCAGCGTCTCTTCGGCGCGCTTGCGGAGCGTGATGTCCTCCACCATCGAGACGAAATGAATGGGACGACCTTGATCGTCGTGGACGACCGCGACGCTGGCCAGTACCCAAACGATAGGACCCTCCTTGTGAACGTAGCGTTTCTCCAGTTGGTAGGATGGAAGCGTCCCGTCGAGCGCCTGTTTGAGCAAGTCCAGGTTCTCGGCCAGGTCGTCGGGATGGGTTATGGCCTGGAACGAAGTCGCAAGCAATTCGTCTTCCGAATAGCCTGTGATCGTGCAGAGGCTGTGATTGACCTGGAGAAAGCGGCCGTCTGCCGCAATAAGCGCCATACCGGCCGCCGCCGCGTCGAAGGCACCTCGGAACTGCTCCTCGCTGCGCCGGAGCGCTTCCTCGGCGGCCAGACGGGCCGTGATGTCGGTCGAGATTCCGCAGGTCGCGTACGCGTTACCTTGGGCATCGTAGATCGGGACCTTGATGGAGAGATAGGTGTGGGTCCCGTCAGGGTGAGGTGCCGTTTCCAGCAACTCGATCGCTTTACCGGCATTCAGTGCCTCTCGATCGTTGGCTCGGAAGGTTTCCGCAAATTCCAGGGGGAAGATCTCGTAATCCGTCTTACCGAGGCCAGCCTCCTTGCTCTGGCTGAAAAGTTCTGCCCACTGGCGGTTGACCAGTAAATAACGGCCTTCGAGGTCCTTGAGATAGGCGACAGCCTTGGAACTGTCGAGGACGGATTGGAGTCTTTGCTCACTCTCGAGCAGCGCGTCTTCCGCGCGCCGATACTGGGTGACGTCGATGTGTACGATCACCGCGCCGCGATGTCCGTCGTCTGCGAACGGAGTCACGCGACCGACGAACCAACACGGTAGCGGCTCGCGGAAGCGCGCGTATTCCATCCGGAATGACGCACAACGGCCGCTCAGCACGTCGCGGAGACCCGCCGCAAATGCGGTCTCGTCCTCGGGTGACCGCTCTTGAATCGCGGCGCAAACCTGAAAGTAGTTCGCCCCCTCAGCGCTATTGCGACCGGCGAGCCGGATACTTCGAGCTGCCGAATCGCGCCAGGCTTGATTGACAGCCAGGATCGTGCCATCGGCCTCGACCACGATGATCTCGTAGAGCAGCGAGTTAAGGATCCCGTGGGCAAACCGCTCCGACGCGCGAACGGCTGCTTCGGCCCGCCGCTGCTTGGTGACATCCCTGGCCAAGGCGATGTTTGCGAGCTGGCCGGACAGTGTCAGCGTATGCGTGGTGATATCCACGTCGATGTAGGTCCCGTCCTTCTTCCGATGTCGGCGCGCGACCGTCTGCTCGGCCAGAATGGATTCCTTTCCCAGGTTCTCCTGGAGCACGGCCGTGTCCTCAGGGAGGCACAGATCCGTGATTTTCATCCGCAGGAATTCGCCCCGCGAGTATCCGTAGTCGGTCACTGCGGCATCATTCACCGTCAGGCATACGAGCGTTTCCCGGTCGTAGACGAACAGCGGATCCGGGATTCGGTTGAGCAGGGTCCTGTAGCGCTCTTCGCTACGCTGGACGAGCTCCTCGGCTCTCCGGCGTTCCGTGATGTCGAGGTGCATGATAACCACACCTCCGCCTTGGTCCGGGCCCAGCGGAGTAACGATCATCTGGAACCAGCGCCCCTCGCGAGGCGCGCTACAGGGGTACTCGAGCTTGAACCCGCGCCGGTTGCCCTCGAGGACCGAACAAATGCCCGCACCCGCGGCGCCTGCCTCCTGCGAGCCGGCGGCATGGGCCTTCCGACAGACTTCGAGGTAATTCGTCCCAACGCCGCAATCCGAGCCCGGAAATCCGTTCGCGATCCCGAATCGGCGCCAGGCTTCGTTGACCGCGACGATCGTTCCGTGAGGGTCGAGCAAGGCCAAATGGGCCGGTAGGGCGTCTACGATGGCCTGAGTCAGCGCGGCCGCACGCTGGTGACTCTCGGCGCTGGCCCGCGAAACCGCTTCCGCACGGCGGCTCGAATCACGCAGCCGTTTCCGTTCCAATGCCCGCGTCACCGCCACGCCGAGGCGGCCAAGCCGATCCTTGAGCAGGTAATCGTCCGCGCCGGCATGGATCGTCTGGACTGCCACGTCTTCGCCAATCGCACCGGACACAATGATGAACGGGATGTCCAATCCTCGTTCTCGCAGCAGCTCGAGCGCCCGGAGCGCATCGAACTGTGGCAAGCTGTAGTCAGACAGCACGAGGTCCGGAACGGGCTCCAGGTGCGCCAGATAATCGGCCTCCGTGTCCACCCGACACCAGTGCGATTCGAAACCCGCCTGGCGGAGTTCGGCAAGCATCAGCTTGGCATCGGCCGTGCGGTCTTCGACAATGAGCACGTTGAGTGGCGTGGTCATGGCTGTCCAAGCTCTCTCGATGCCCATGCCGACCGCAGAACGGTATCGAAGCGTTGCGTAATGTCCGTACCGCGGTTGGCGACTGCGAGGTCGCTCGTTCGCCAGACGATCTCGATGGGTTGCTCGACTTTGACCAGATTAAAGATGCCGCACCGGACGCCGAGCCGGTGCGTTTCCACGTCGCCACGATGAGTCCTCGCAAGTCCGACGACTTGTTTACGCTCGTCGCAGGCAAACGGAGGTCTGACAGGTGCGTGCATTGCAAAAGGTCCAACAGCCGCGACGTGTGGCGCCACCAGGCCGCCGGCCGTGAGAGCGACTCCGTCCCGAGAATCCGACAACCGCGCTCGACGGTCGCTTCCAGAGCGCGTCAGATACCACGCCGGCATCCCGACCCGCGAGATGGCAACGTCTTGTGCGTTGGTTCCGCCTCGACTCCCGCGGCAGCAGTGAAATGGAGGAACGTCAGTGGACTCGACTTCCAGGCGAAGGCGCAGCTCGGGCTGACAACCCGCAATACCCAAGCGACACACAATAGGGCACAAATATCGAGATCATGCGGCAACAGAAGACATGACGGAGTGGTCTTTCCGACAGGACCTCAGCGTGCACCTGCACAGGGCGGATTCAACTCCGGCGCGAATAAAACGGACTTGGAGCAATAGGGGAGCTTCGACGCGGCAATTCATGAGGGTAAAGCATCCCAACTTCCCATGCAATAGGGAAGTTAAATTTCCGAATTCCATCCCAGCCTGGCATCCATAGCGTATGCCAATGCTTGAACGGCGCAGGTGCCGGCGAGCGGCTTCACTGCCACAAGAACGTGTACGCTTTTTGAGTGCCATCAGCAGCACAGACCCGATGAAGAAGTGTGAATCAATAACAACGAATGTTATCGGATACGCCAGAATCGCGTTCAGCAAAATGCTGAGCCGTGATCGGGGAAACACCCTATGGCACATCTTGCGGCAGGAAGTATGGTTGGGAAGAGAAACCTTACCAGAGCAAGTGACAGGGATCAAGGAGCGATGGAATCGCGATGTGGCGATTCCATGCTGGTTCCATGTCGGAGCCTTTACCATGAGTTGCTTTCCGGGTTCGATTGGGCGTTTGGCAACGTTGATCGGTGTTGCGTCGGAGGCGTTCTCGCGGAACGTCGCCGTGTTGTGCAGCGAAGCGGGGACCGGTGTGTACCCGGATTCCCGTGAGGACGTCGCGGCGGCACGGTGCGGTGAGTCGGACGCCGCGAAGGAGCTGTTAGTGGCGATTCGGCAATTCCAGCGGGAAAGCGGCCGAACCTTCCCGACGTGGTGCGAAGTGCTCGAGGTTGCGAAGCGGCTTGGCTGCGAGAAGGGGGAAGAGCCGCTGTCCCTGACGGCTGCGCATGGTAGGTTTCGCGCGCTGGCTGACTGATCCCTCGGTGATCGACCCTCATGCCCCGGAACAGAGAGTCGAAGATGGATCGAAGCTGTGTGCGGCCAATTTAATCGACGGGAAACTCGCGGTTTCTGGTCAACGTCCATGAGGGCCATGTCGGGCTGGTCGGACGGCCGGGGACGAGTCACGCGGCCCAGAGAAGAGGCCACCGGTACTTCCCGCGCACGCCGGCG
>DAIDJG010000146.1 GCA_027451445.1 Singulisphaera sp. | reverse complement strand
TCACTTGAAGTCGCGGACCTCTGCGCCATTCCCCTTACGCTCCTGGTAGCGCTGTTGCAACCGCTCGATTTGCCGGACTTGGTTGCTGAGGTTTTGCATCTTGAGATTCTCGCCCAGGTCGAGCGAATTGCCCGGTTGTTGTGCCGCAGGTGCGTTCGGAGCGTTTGGCTGGGGAGGGGTGGATTGCGCACCCACAAAGGTTTTTCCGCGGTAGAACGCGTACTCTGCCGTGTCCTTGCGGGCAACCGCCGTCACTTCCCCGCGCACGCCTTCGGCGACGAACACACCGCGCAGGTCGGTCTCACCGGACAGGAAGTTCGGGTTCTCGGTGCCGATCACCTTGACCTGGACCTTCGGCACGAAATCCTTCGTGTGGGCGTCGCGCACCGTCACGCGAACCCGGCCGCTCTCGGGCTCTTCGAGGATCTCCAGCTCCAGCGGAGTCAGGAGAACAATCCCCGACGCGTAAAGGCTGTCTCCTCGCACCATCACCAAGTACGCCCCTTCCTTCTTTAGCGGCAGCGGCAACTCCCGCATCTTGGAGGCGAAATCCTCGCCGTCGCCGAGCTTGATGGTGGTCTCGAAGAGCGGAGTGATCCCGGCGAGGTCGATCCCGGCGATCTGATCGAGGTTGCGACGCGTCAGGTAGAGACGCATCAGGTCGACGGGATACACTTTCACGTCGGCCTCGGCGATGTTGCGGTAGTCGAGCTTGACTTCGGGCTTGGCCGCAGGTGCATCCGGCGCGACCGCTCGCAGGCCGACCCCTTTATCGGCCACGGCGTCCTTGGCATCGGGACGGATCACCGAGACTTCGGGAAGACTGAGGTCCTTCCGGGTAAAGAACTTGATTGCGCCGGCGGCGTCGGTGAACCGTTCGGCGACCTGCTCGTAATACTTCAGCGCCTTGCCGGGCTGCCGGCGGGCGTCGTAAATCTGTCCCAGGATGTAAAGGGCTTGCCACTTGTTCGGGCTCGGCTGCTCGACGCCGTTGGCGTCCTTGTACGTCGCCTTGGCGATCGTTTCGGCGACTGCGATGGCTCGGTCATGATGCCCGAGGTGAAACTCGCCAAGAGCCTCGCTGTACTGGAAGCTGTCGAGGAACGTGCTCTTGGGATAAAGGGTGGCGAACCGGGCCGCGAGCTTCACGACGGCCTTGAAATCCTCCAACTCCAGGAATGCTCCCACCAGCGCAAGGCTTGCCTCGTCGGCCATGGGGTTCCTGGGCGATTGGCTGAGGAACACCTGGATCATCCGGATCGATTGCAGCAGCAACTCGGAACGCGTGACGCCGGCCGAAGCCAGCTCGCGCCGCAGGGCGGCATCGGTGAACGCCTTGCCGGCCTGTTGGGCCAGGATCTGCGACAGACCGAAGAAGTCGCTCTCGATCGAGGCCGTGTTCGGATACTCCCGCCAGAGATCGATCAGGTAGGCGATCCCTTCGAGCGTCTTGCCGCGCTGGCGTAAGACCTCACCGACTCGGGCGTCCTCCAGATAGCTCGCCTCCGCCACACCGCGCCAGACGAGGTAAGCACGCTCGAATTCGTTGATGTCGCGATAGGCCTTGCCGACGACCAGGAGCTGGTCGAACGTCAGGATGAGGTCGGGGGCCTTCTCCTTGACGACCTCGAAGTACTGAACCACTTTGCGCGCGTTGTACTCCTTGATGTTGATCAGCAGAAGCATCCGCGCGGCGTCCTTCGCAACGTCATCCCGCAGTGTGTAGGCCGAGAAGAGCGCCTCGAGCGGCGCTTCGGCGTCGGTAAGCCGGCCGGCCTCAAAATGGACCTTGCCGCGGGCGTAGAGCTCGTCGGGCGTGGGCTTGTAGGGGTCGTTGTTGGGTTCATCGGGCGTCAGGACCTTGAGCTCACCGGTCGGACCAAGGTGCATCTTGCCCGGTTCGTAGGCGCTCCGGATCGAGGCCGGCAGTGTCCGATACTGGCCGGGGAGGTAGCCGTAGACCTCGTACTGAATCGTGCCGGGCCACTGTTCGGGCGCAAAGTAGCAGGTGAGTACGCCGTCGGCGACCGTGTAGGAGCTCGCCTGGGTCTGCACCGATCCCTCGATCAGCGTCGTCCCGGCGGGCAAGTGCTCTTCGACGATCAGGAAGTCTCGTTCCCAGGCGGGCTGATTCGCGGGAGCGTAGCGTGCGGCCTGGATCAAGATCCGCGCCTTCCCGCCCAGCGCAACCTTACTTGCTTTGTTCTCGAAGTAAGGGGCGTTGACCGACACGCCGAAGCCCGTTGCCAGAACTTTGCCGTCGAGCTCCGGCGCGGCCGGGTAACACTCCCGGCGCTCGATGGCGCTGGTCCGATTCGCCCGCTCCTGGTCCGGGCCGAAGTTGCGGGTGAACCCGGTTAGGGTGACGGCGTACCCGAACGTACCTCGGCCATCGATGTCGAAATGAATGCGGTTCGTGTCGCCAACCTTGAGGGCCTTGCGCGGTACCAGCACAGACTGCCCCTCGGCGGAGCCGAGCACCTGAGTCTTGAGCACCTCGGTGTCGTTTACCGTGACGACGAGGTTGTAGCGATCCTCCGCCCCCTGGGCTCGTCCATAGAATGCGGCGAGGGCGGCGAGAGCGGCGCCTTTGGCCTTATGGGGCTGCCAGCCGTTCCCAGTGCGGTGGGCCAGCAGCCAGTCGATCGCTTGCTCGAGCTCATTGGCTTGCGGCCGGACCCGGGCGTAGGCGTAGGCGGCGAGCGACGTGGCCTGCGCCGGACCACGATGGGCGGGCGAGGGGCTCGTGCCCGGCCAGTAACGCCGGGGACGTCGGCCCGGGCCGGGGATCTCGGTCTTGGAACGGGGGCCGAGGACGTCGAGCACCTCGGAGGCCATCGGCACGCGATCGAGGTTCGCAAACGTCAGCGCGAGGTACGCGAGCGCACAGTCGGGCAGGCTCTGGCGCAGCCGATTCAGGCTGTTGGCCTGCTCGAAGGTCGCCTTGTGACGCGTGCTGAGGGCGTGCAGAAGCATGGCACGCGTCTCATGATCGGCGCCGTTCGCTTTCGCAAACTCCTGGGTCAAATAGGTGGCCGACTTATCGAGCACGTTTTTGTCAGTGAGCAAACCCAGCGACTCCGCCGCGCTGAGTGCCCACACGACGCTCGCGGTCGTGAGGCGATCGCTCGGCTGAGCCGCCTGACCGGGCCTCGCCCCGCCGCTGACCCACGGCCAGCCGCCGTCTTCGTTCTGGATCGCGACGAGCTCGGTCACAAGCCCCTGCATTCGGCTCGTCAAGCGGCTCGCTTCGGGCGCTGCTGAAGCACGCGACGTATGGAGATAGCTCAGGGCCGACGCCGCCGACAGCAGGTCGCTGGCACGGTCGGCCGTGGTATTCGGTGGGATTGGGATGATGTGCGCACGATTGCGGACGACCCACGGATACGCGTCCCTTCCAAGGGCCAGCTCGATCAACAGCCGGCGCAACGTTGGCGAGAGCACGATGAGCATATCTGGGCTCTCATACGTCCGGCCCGCCGGCAGGCCGACGAAAACCGTCGTGTCATCGCTGCCCGTCCCTGACGCCGACGCGAACGCCTGCACGCCCCAGGGGCGAATCGGGGCCTCGACCACGAGCTGATCCTTTGCGTCGCCGACGTTCGCGGTCAGCGTAAAGCGCACGGTGTCGCCGTCCGGAACTTCAAACGGCTCGAAGATCACCTCGTCCACGCCGTCGTTTTTGAGATTGATTGTCTTCGGGAAGACTTGATCTTTCCCTCCCGCGTACGTGGATAATCTCAACGAGCAAGCGCCTGTAATTCCGATATGGTGTACCTGACCAATCAGCCTCGGCCGATCGCCTTGGGTGAGCGCGGCGGGGGCCTTGAGATCGACGAAGAAGTCCTTCTTCACGACGAGCTCGGCCGTCGTTTGTCCGACGAGGGTGTCGTTTCCAGAAACGCCTCGTGCATTGAATCGGTAGGCTGACAGGGCCATCGGGGCCTTGAAGGTGAGGCGGGCCTTGCCTTGCTTGTCGGTGACGACGCTGGGGTTCCAGTACGCGGTTTCGACGAATCGCTCTCGGGGTTGAACCGCTTGCCCGACGCCGCCTCCAAAGCCTCCCATTGCGCCGCTCCGCATCGCACCGGCAAGTCGACGACGGCGATCTGCCGGTTTGCCGGCGACCCCTCCCTTATCGTCCTCTTGCAATTCGCTCAAGGCTGCAAGATCCTCGCGCTTCGCCCGCCCCTTCACGAATCCGCCAAACTCCTCAGTTGCGTTGCTGTCCTTTGCGAGTGCTTTTGCAGCCTCTGCACCCGCAGGTCCATTCGCAGGCGCCGGCGCCAGGATCATTCCTAGAGCGGGAGCCGCGGGTTCCGCGGCAGGCGGTGGCATCTCGGCGGGTACCTGGCTCTGGGCTCGATTGACAACCTGGGCGCGATCGGCTGCGTTTGCCGTTCGGGCTGCGGTTTGTTCGGCCTCCTCGACCAGCGCCTCGCTCACGGATGTCGTCGCGGGTGCGTACTGGAAGACGTTCGTTGCCTGGGTCGCAAAGGCGCCCGTGCGGGTCTGGTTGTAGAAGAACGGCCCGATCGGGGGCAGTTTGTCACCGTAGAGCCTCAGGAGGGCCTGATCGACGAGCGCCACGGACAGCTCCGCCGGGACGGGCCGCCCGAGTTGATCGACCGTCGTGATGTCGAGCTCGACCTCTTCCCCTGGTTCGACACGTGGTTTGACGGGTTTCAGCTCAACGCGCATGTCTCGCTCGACGCGAATATCAAGTTTCGCCTCGTCGAACCGCGTGCCGGCCATTCGTGACGCAGTGAGCGTGAAGTTGGGAAACTGAGCGCCCTCGATCTGCCAGTCGACGGTGTTGTCGCCCTCGGCGAGCTTGATGAGCTTGTACGAAAGGATGCGGTCGGCTTCCCAGGCCAGGAGCGCCGTGCCGGCCTTCCCTCGGCTGTGGAGGTTGACGCTGGCGTCCTCGCCAACTTTGTAGGTTTGTCTGTCGGCGAGCAGTCGCAGCTTGGTCTCGTCCTTTTGGCCCGAGATCACCAGGGCCCGATCGGCGACGATGGGGTTGCCGAAGCGGTCGGTGCCCGACACGCGCACGACGTAGCTTCCGCCCTGCTCATCGTCGGCCTTGAGCGAGACGGCGGCTTGGCCCGTCTTTGGATCGGTCTTGAGCGTCTTCCGCACGACTTCACGTTCGGTGGTTCGGCCGGCTTGATTGACCTGTTTGAGCAGCGCGACGGTCAGGTTCTCTCCGGTGGGCTCACCTTGAGCGTCGTGCGTGGTGACGTTGAGCTGAAAGCTCTCACCGTCCAAATAGACATCACGCGTGGTCTTGAGGCTAATGTTGAAGGCACGAATCGCGAGCATCACGGTTGATGCGGTCGCCACATTATCTTGCGGGAGTTGGGCGACGAGGTGGAGGGCCTGTTCCTCGGCGAAGCCCTCCGTTGGAAACTCGACATGGTATGTCCCCTCGGCGCTGGTGGTGCCATGCAGGATGCGGCCGTCGGGCAACCGAACCGCGACGGGCCGGTTAGCCACCGGCGCTCCGTACTGATACTTGGCCACGAGCTTGGCCGAAACGGTTTCGCCGCGGAAGTAGACCATCTTCTTGAGATCGAAGGCGAGGTCGATCTTTTCAAGCTGGTACGCCTGCACCTCGAAACTACCGGCGAATTCAGTCTGGCCCGGGTGGTAGACGCGCACGCGATACGTGCCAACGGGTGCGCCCGAGTCGAGCGGCAAGGTCTCGTGAAATGTGCCGAACTCGGACAACATCACCGAGCGTGCGACGATCTGTCGGCCTCTCGCATCGGTGACCTCGAGCCGGTATTCCATCTTCGGGACGTTGGCGTACTGCCCGTCGCGCACCTCGCGTACGATGCCCCGGAGCGCGACCTGCTGACCGGGTCGGTAAGCGGGACGATCTGTGTAGATATAGGCACGCGGCGAAATCCCTTGAGCGACCTTGTCGGGCACGCCGAGGCCGTTTCCCGCGACGTCCGGGCCATCGAGCACGAGATAGTTGAGCGGTGAGTTGGGGTCTCGGGGTTTATCCCACGATTGAAGCAGGACGCCATCCTTGCCCGTCTTCGCCTCGAGGATGATGTGACCCGAGTTATTGTCGGCTACGAGCACCTTGGCTCCGGCCCGCCCCTGGCCGGTCTTCATGTCCTGCGCGAAGACGAGGACCTGCTCGCGCGACGTCTTGACGATCGCGTCGAGATCGCTGCCGAGCACGAGCGTTGTTGCCTGGAGCGTTTTCTCGTCGGTGACCTTCACGACGTAGACGCCCGGCACGTCGACCTTGAGCGTGTACTCCTTCTCGATCGGTTTGAACTTGGCATAGCCCGGCACGTCGGCCGTCCATTCGGCGTCGGGCTGCACGAGCCCGATATCGAGCGACTCGACGTTCTGGAGCATCTGCTTTTTGCGGAAATACGCCTCGGCGCTGAGCTTGTACGCGGTGAACGTGAGCTTTTCGAGGTTTCGCGTTGTGATCTTGAGATGGGCCTTCTCGCCTGACCGGAACGTGCGCGGTGTGATCACCGTCAGGGCCTTCGACTCCATGACCGCGACGCGCTGAGCGGCCTGCGATTTCCAGGGTTCGATCGTGATCTTGCGGAAGCGTTCGATCGCAGTCGCGGGATCACCCTTTTCCACCTCGTAAATCGACGCTGTGGCGAACTGTGCGTGTGCAGCGGGCTCGCTCTGCGGAAACTTGGAAATCAAGGGGAGCCACGCGGCAATGGCATCGTCGAACTTCTTCTCAGTCTGATAACTTTCGCCCGTTTGGAACAGGACCTGGGGCACGCGTGCGTCCAGCGGGTTCTGCGCGACGAAGCTTTGCCACGCTGCGCGGGCCTCGGTGTAGTGCTCGCGCTGGAGGTGGTCGGCCGCGATGAGAAGCTGGGTGTCGAGAATCGCTCGTTGCGAGTCGGCCGACTGCGGGCCATTGGGGAACTTCGCGAGGTAGCCCTTCCACGCGGCGATGGCCTCGGCAAACTTCTGCTGCCCCTGGAGGATCTGGCCGACCTGGAACGTCGCGGTCATCGAGAGCTCGGCCAGGTCGCGCTTGCCCTCGTCGGTTTCCGCCTGGAAACCCTCTTCTTTGAGGAAGCTGGAAAGTGCCTCGAGGGCTTGCTGGCTCTGCCCCCGTGCGAGATAGGACGCCCCGATCTGGTAGGCCGCTTTGACGGCCCAGGGGTGTGCGGGGCTTGCCTCGAGGAACCGTCGCAGGGCCGCGATGCCGAGGTTCAGGCTCGTTGCGTCGGGCGGATTCGGAATCCCAAAAGTCTGCGCGATCTTGTAAAGCGCATTCGCGCGCAGGTTGGTTTCGTCCTTCGTGAGCGGGCGCTTCATAGCCTCGAGGTCGCGTGCGAGATCGGTCCAGGTCAATCGTGCGGGCAGGTGCTGACCCGCGTTCCACTGGGCCTCGCCGAGATGAAAACGGGCGGCGCTGCGGTCGTCGCCCTGCGGGTAGTCCTTGAGATAATTCTGATAGTCCTGGATCGCGCGGGCGTGATTGCCAGCGGCCTGACTGGCCTGTCCCATCGCGAACAGGAAACGGGCACGCAGCCCGTCGCTCTTCGCCAGCGAGCGCGCCTGGACGAGCAGTTCATACGCGCCGTTGGGGTCGGGCGGCGAAATCGGATCGTCGGGCTTGAGAAGCTTGCGAGCGAAGGCGTGATAGACCTCAGCGAGTCGGTCCTTGCGATCGCCCGTCAGGAGCGTCTCGGCCTCGGCCCTCGCGAGCTCCTCCGCGGCCGCGAACCGGCCGGCGGCGAGCTCGACGGCGGCAAGCTCAAAGCGGAGCTTCGCGGTCCAGGTGCCCTTGGGATTCGCCTTCAAGGCTGCGCTCAGCGTCTCGCGAGCGGCCTCGCTCTTGCCGGCGAGACGCTGGGTAATTCCCTGGACGTAGGCATAATAGGTTGACTCGTCAGGTGTTTTTGCCTTTTCGGCGAGCTTTGCGAGCGCCGATTGGGCATCGGCGAATTGACCTTCCTGGAGCGCAGCGACGACTTCGGCGGGGAGTACGGGGGCCGCGGGCGTGATCGCCTCCTTGGCCGCAAGCGCCCGCGCCGGAGGCGAATCGGCGGCGAACCCATCGTTCCGGGGAAGACCGGCGAGCAGTAACGCGATCCCCGCCAGCACGAAGCCGGTGCGCGACAACATGACGAGAGCCTCCTGATCAGGGGAGAGGTCCAACCGAAGAGATGCGAAACCCATGCTTGGACGCGATTCGGCGGAATCCGTTCCGAAGGGATACTCCGAATTCTACCGGACAGCGCCCCTCTTGGCGCGGGGAATCTTCCCCGCGTTGAAGGTTGTTACAAACTGATAACGTTTGAGCGCGACGAATCTTAGCCTGGTTAATGATTGGATCGCGCACGCCGGGCGGCCGATTCGCCTACACCTCGTGCGGACGAACATATAACTCCCCCCCCTTGGGAAGGGGGGTAGGGGGGGTGGAGAGTGAGCTCGGCCGACGGCATATCGCCGCCGAATCGTGCGGAGTGGCGACCTCCGTATTTAGAAAAGGCCGAGATCGCGACGGCCCAAGGCACGGCGCGCGAGCGGAGGCTGAGGCCCACCCCCCCCAACCCCCCTTACGCGTTAACTTAACGCTACGCCCAATCTCTTGCGAGATGCGAACATATTAACTCCCCCCCTTGGGAAGGGGGGGTAGGGGGGGTGGGCAGAGGCCGTCCGATGGGTGCAGTTTTGCCACGAGCGGCCAATGATCGTAGAGCTCACGCTCCGCGTGAGGCCTGCGGCAACCGACGAAGACAAAACCGCGAGTTACGGCGAAACACCGTCGCAGACAGGCGTCATGATGGAAACCTTCGTTGTCCTCGAAACGAGCGTACGCGAAAGTCCACGTCGATTCCGAACGAAGGAAGCGCTTGCGGAGGCAAAGCAATGAACCGATGGCGGCGCTTTAGGCCCACCCCCCCTACCCCCCCTTCCCAAGGGGGGGAGTTATATGATTCGCCGTCGCGACGGGGGTGGCCATAGCGTTAAGTTAACGCGTAAGCCCCCTACCCCCCCCTTCCCAAGCTGGCGACCCGACACTTTTTTCCTGGTAGAACTCCTTGCAAGGTTTGTACTTATGATCCAACAGGCGGCGATCGCTCGAACAAGGCTGTTTTTCAGCCACCGTCGCCATGTTCGTTCTCGTCGGCTGGCCAGCCGATGCCGTGTGCCTTTTCGGCCCCCCGTGAAAAGTGTCGGGTCGCCAGCCTTCCCAAGGGGGGGAGTTATATGTTTCCCCTTCTCAAGGGTGGGTATATGCTCGCCTTGGCGAAAGGCGTGGGGAATTGCCGACCCGCCGAGCGCCATCGTGGCGTGGCTCTGTGGGCTCTGTTATCGTCGATTCCCGGTTCGGCGAACGACCTCTATCGAGCGACTCACATGACCCTCGCGATCGAGACGCACCGGTTGACGCGGTACTTCAACGACTTCTGCGCCGTGGACGGCATCGAGCTGTCCGTTGAGCGCGGGACGTTTTACGGGTTCCTGGGGCCCAACGGCGCGGGGAAGTCGACGACGATCAAGATGCTGACGGGCCTGCTGGCCCCGACATCGGGGGAGATGCGGGTGCTGGGCCGCAACATCCTCAACCCGGCTGAGAGCCTCGACGTCAAGCGCCACATTGGGGTCATTCCTGAGGACCTGGCCCTGTTCGACTACCTCACGGCGCGCGAGTACCTCACGTTCGTCGGCCGCATTCACCTCATGCCGAGGGACACGATCCGCAGCCGTTCCGAGGAGCTGCTCGCGGTCCTCGACCTCCAGAACGAGGAGAAGAAGCTCACGCTCGAATACTCGCACGGCATGAAGAAGAAGCTCGCCCTCGCCGCGGCGCTCCTGCCGAACCCCGACTTGCTATTCCTCGACGAGCCGTTCGAGGGGGTCGACGCCGTGACCTCGCGCGTGATCCGCGACCTGCTCGCGGGATTCGTCGCGCGAGGCTCAACGGTCTTCCTGACCTCACACGTCCTCGAGATCGTGGAACGGCTCTGCACGCACGTCGGCATCATCGTCAAGGGCCACCTGGTCGAACAGGCGTCGCTCGACGCGATTCGACAGGGGGGATCATTGGAAGATTGCTTCTTGCAGCGTGCGGGAGCTGCTGCCGAGGCCACGCGCCAGCTCAACTGGCTCGAGGAGGCCAACTCGTGAACTGGCAGCACTTGTGGACCTTGCTCTGGCTCCGCACGCGGCTGCTGGTCAACCAGTGGCGACGCGGGGGTACGTTGAGCCTCGTGCTGATGATGATCTTTGCGCTCGGTGCCCTCGGCATGGCGGTTCCGACGTTCATCGGCACCCTCGTCCTGGGCCTATTTGTGATTCCCAAGGCCGAGCCGGTGCATCTGTTGCTGGCGTGGGACGTGCTGATCGCCGGCTTCGTCTTCTTCTGGAGCATTGGCCTGCTGACCGAGCTCCAGAGGGCCGAAGTGCTGTCGCTCTCGAAGTTCATGCATTTGCCCGTCTCGGTCAACGGCGCGTTCCTCATCAACTACGTCAGCTCGCTGTTCCGTTTGACCCTGATCATCTTCCTGCCGCCAATGCTGGGGTTCGCGCTGGCTCTGATCGTGGTGAAAGGGGCCATGCTACTGTTCGTGCTGCCGCTCTTGGCCGGGTTCGTGCTCATGATCTCGGCGCTGTCGTATCAATTTCAAGGCTGGCTGGCCACGCTGATGAGCAACCCTCGCCGGCGCCGCGCGGTTCTCGTGGCCGTGACGGCTGGGTTCATCCTGATCTTCCAACTCCCCCAACTGCTGAACGTCTTCGTGTTCTCGGCGGCGAAGGAAGAGACGAGTCGGGCGCAGCAATTCATGGTGGAGACCAACAAGCTCCAGCAAGCCGTTTTGACCAACAAAATCGACCACGCAGAGTTCACGCGCCGGCAGGAAGCGCTCATGGAGCAGCGCCGTCACGACTCCGAGCAGGCCGGCCACGCGATGCTCGAACGCTTTTACCGGATCGCTCGTCTAGTGAACATGGTATTGCCGATCGGGTGGCTGCCCCTGGGTGTGATGTCGGCGGCGGAGGGGGGTGTATTGCCGTCGCTGCTCGGGTTGTCGGGGATGACGGCGATCGGTGTGGTGAGCCTCTGGCGGGCCTATCGGACGACGGTTGCGCTCTACCAGGGTCAATCGTCCAGCCGTCGCGTCGCGCCGTCGGCTCGATCGGCCGAGGTTGGAGCGGGTCACAAGACAAAAACGCCGTGGATCGAGGCACGACTTCCCGGTCTCTCCGAACCGGTGTCGGCGATCGCGCTGGGGAGCTTTCACTCGCTCCTGCGTGCGCCCGAGGCGAAGATGATGATGCTGCCGCCGGTGATCATGTTACCGATCTTCGGCTCGCTGATGTGGAACGTCCGGCACACGATCCCCGTCGAGGTCCGGCCGATGCTCGCGTTTGGGGGGATGGCCTTCTCGCTGATGGGCCTGTTGCAACTGATGGGCAACCAGTTCGGCTTCGACCGCGACGGCTTCCGCGTCTACGTGTTGTGTGCCGCGCCCCGGCGGGACATTCTGCTCGGCAAGAACCTGGCCTTCGCCCCCATTGCGTTCGGATTGGCCGCGATCTTGCTCCTTGGCGTGGAGATCCTTTGCCCCCTGCGCTGGGACCACCTCCTGGCCATGGTCCCGCAATATGCCTCGATGTTTCTCATGTTCACCCTGATGGCGAACTTGATGTCGATCTACACGCCGCTCTACCTCCCTAGCGGAGCGCTCAAGGCTTCGAATCCCAAGGCGCTCACGATCGTTGTGCAACTCCTGGTGTTCATGCTGCTGTTTCCGCTCACCCAGGCGATCACACTCGTGCCGCTGGGTCTCGAAGCGCTGCTGACCTTTGCGGGGTGGGACGGAGGAGTCCCGATCTATCTGCTACTGGCTCTCCTGGAATTCGCGGCGCTGGTTTTCGTGTACCGCGTCTCGCTCAAGGGGCTCGGGAATTTGCTCCAAAGCCGCGAGCAGCGGATTCTGGAGGTGGTGACGAACCGCGCGGCGTAGATCACTGAGTTCGGCATACGATCACGCGAAAAAACGTATGGGCTTGCCAAACTGTTCTTGACGCCGATCCTGATTCGGGGTAGGTGGAAGGGTGACGGAGTTCCGCACCCCAGGCAGGGAGGCAGGGCTATGGGCGTCAGCACGCGGTTCGCTGGTCGGCAAGGACGGTCGCCCCGTTTTGCGTTGGGGACGATCTGCGTTCTGCTCACACTTGTCGTCAGCGCGCGCGGCCAAGAACCGCGCGGCGCGGTTTCAGATCGGGGTCTTTTCCCGCCGATACCGTTCGGAAACGTGCCTGCCGAGCCTCCACGGCTGTCCGAAGCCGATGAGGCACTCCTTCGAGGCGATGGCCTGCTCCGAGCCGGACACCTTGATACCGCACTTGCGGAGTTCAATCGAGCGGTCTCCCTCCAGCCGCGCAACGCACAAGGCTACTTCGGTCGTGGTATGGTCTATAGCAAGAAAAACCAATTGGACCGCGCCTTCGCTGAACTCCATCGCTCCATCGCTCTCGATCCTCAACACGCGTTGTCGTATGTATGGCGCTCGAACGTTTACAGACGGCTGAATAATTATGAGGCCGCACTTGCAGACAGCAATCGCGCCGTTGAGCTGAGTCCGTATGACTTTATGTGCTTTAAGGAGCGCGGCCAGCTATACGAAGAGATGAAAGATTATGAGCATGCCAATGCAGACTATACCGAGGCCATCAAAGTTAACTCCGGGGATGCGAGCCTCTATGGTTTCCGCGCTCGCACGTACCGCCAGTTTGGCGATCACGCTCGGGCAATTGCAGACATCAACCGCGCTATCGAGCTGAATCCGGAAGAGGGCCTGTGGTATGAAGCACGGGGAGTTTTTTTCGCTGAGCAGAAAGCCTACCATCGTGCGATCGTGGACTATAGCCAGGCGCTTTTGCGAAGACCAGATCAGGCGTACCTCTATTACTACCGGGCTAGAAGTTACCAGTACTTAGGTGATCATCCTCACGCCATTCTCGACCTCGATAAGGCGCTCGCGTTCGCACCCGGGACGGCTCTGTATTACTACTACAGAGGCAACAGCCAGGGAAGAACAGGCGCGAACGAGAAGGCCTTCGCCGACTATGGCCAGGCCATCCAACTCGACCCGCGCTTTCACTGGACTTATTATCGACGCGGACTCCTCCGAAATGACACGGGAGACTTCGCAGGCGCGATCGCGGATTTTGACGTCGCGCTTCGGATCAATCCCGACGATTCTCAACTCTTGCTAGCCCGCGCTTGCACCCTGATCAAGCAGCATGAGGACATTAGGGCGCTGGCTGATCTGGATCGGTTGCAAGAGACAAAGGCGGACCTTCCATTCGTGCCTCTATTGAGGAGCGTCGTATTCGAGAGCCAAGGGAAGCCAGAAGACGCACGGGCAGAGCGCGAAAGGGCGATCGCGATCAGTCCCGAATTCGCCTTGTGCGCGCTGGTCGGCGAGGCGATTGACGCGATGCGTGGGTGCGATTGGCACCAGGCACTGAACGTGTGCGACGAGCTCGAAAGAGGATTCCCTCAAGCGATAGAGCCGGATTACGTCCGTGGGATGGTTAGACTGGACCAAGGCAACCAGAACAGTGCCTTGGCGCTCTTCGATCGAGTCTTAGCACGCCAACCCAGCTTTGTGCCCGCGATTCTGGAACGAGGCAAGCTTCATTATCTGCGCGGTGCTTTGGACAGTGCCACCGTCGATTTCGATCAGGTCGTTAGACTCAAACCCGATGAGCCTTTTGGATACTTCGGCCTCGGATTGTCCCACTTTGCTCAGGGAAAGTTCGCGCGTTCGATCGACGACTATTCCAAGGCCATCCCGTTCCTTATCCGCGATGCTGAGCTTCGGCGGACCTCCATTCCCCTGTCGGCCGGCGGAGTGTCAGATCGCCAGTTGCATTTCAAGGTGCTTCCGGACGAGGAGCAGAACGGACTTGAAAGCGGCAATCGAATCGCCCGGCAACACAAATATTCTGTCGAACTTTCGGAGGTCTTCGTCCGGCGAGGCTTAGCCTACCTGGGCACGAAATCGCTGGACGCGGCGTGCGCTGACTTCGGGCGTGCGTTTATGCATCTGCGCCCTGTGGCCCAGACCTCCACCGTGCGAGGCCTGGCAGCGCTTGGTCAAGGTCGAACGATCGCTGCGGCTGTTATCCTTGCGAACGTGCTCGGACAGCCGGACCGGCAGGACTGAGCTCTCATGATAGAGTCGTGAAGCAGCTTGAGGAGGACGACGAAGACGAAGCGTCCGAAGAGTCGGAATACGTCAATGTCGGTGGTGCCACACCGGACTGGTGCGTCAGCACCAGTCAGCCACATGTTGCGCAACCTTCACATTGGCACGCTGAAGATACTCAATCCACCTCAGCCCAAACGACACAAGCCGGCGTTCAAACTATCGAGACGCGGCCGGCTCTTCGACTTTCGGAATCGATCCGGGTTGAAGCGTGGAGCCGGCTGGAAATCCGCCCGACATCTCGCCGTGCATTCCTTTCATCATTCCCACCGCCTCGCGCATCATCTCGGTCTTCAGCCGTTGCCGCTCCCAGAAGTCGGCGCAGCCGGCAAACAGCGGCGCACCCAGGATGAGGAAGACCATCCATTTTCTCATCGCGTTCGCCCCGGAATCATGGGTACGGAGACGTGCAACGACCTCGGCGCGCGGGTTTATACGGGAAAGCGCTGAAGCGTACAAGATCAATTGATGCGATCGCGTGCGCTCCGCTCCCGTTCCCGCGCCGCCTCATTCTGGATCACATGTGGTTGTACCAATCCTTCGGACCCCTTCGGGCGAACGGCTTCAGGTGCGGAAATGAAACGGCCCTGTCTCGTTCCGAAATCGTGGCA
>DAIDJG010000145.1 GCA_027451445.1 Singulisphaera sp. | reverse complement strand
AAAGATCCCAACCTCGAACGCATGTGGCGACAACGCGTTCAGCGGCAGAAAACCAGTGGCCTGTCCATCGCGACGTTCTGTGCGCGTGAAGGTGTTTCGGTGGCTTCGTTCCACGCCTGGAAGCGACGGCTCGCGGCTGGTCTGCTTTCGTCACCTCCACAGTCCCCGTTATTCGTTCCGCTCCGCCTTGGGACTCAGCCGTCCCGAGACGCACAGGCGCCTTCCCCGAGCGTAGAACTCGTCCTCCCCCATCAAGTTCGACTTCGTTTCGACTCGCCACCCGATCCGGAATGGTTGGGACGCGTCGTGACCGCTCTCGCGGGTCTCCCCTCGCAGGAGGCCACGGCATGATGATGCTTCCCTCCGCCGTTCGCATTTTCCTCTGCACTCGGCCCACCGACATGCGCAAAAGCTTCGATGGTCTGTTTGGAATGGTCCGCGAATTCCTCGGACAAGACCCACTCTCCGGTCACCTGTTTCTGTTTCTCAACCGCCGTCGCGATCGCGCCAAGATCCTCCTTTGGGATCGCGACGGATTGGTGATCTGGTACAAGCGGCTCGAGGCCGGCACCTTCCAGAGCCTTGATCCGGCGCTACGCACGGCGCAGAAATCGGGCACCGACGGCCTCGAACTGTCGGGCACCGAGTTGGCGCTGATCTTGGGTGGGATCGATCTCTCCACGGCGCGACAGCGGAAACGCTACTCGCGGCCGGCCGAAGTCCGTCCCTAAAAAGTCGAGAAAAGATCGAATAAATTTCCGTCTGATGCGTATAATAGATCATGACGGAACACTCATCACCCATCCCCGATGACCTCGCCGCCTGCCAGGAAGAGCTCCGCGTCGCACGCGAGCAACTGGAACAACAGGCGGCCTTGCTCCAGCGGCTTCGCGACCTCGAACGCCAACTCGACGAAATCTGCGCGACCAACGAGGAACTGAAACACTCCTACGATTGCCTGAAGGAAGAACACCTGGCGCTCAAACGGCTCCTGTTCGGACCGCGTCGCGAACGTTTACCCGAGGACCCGGGCCAAGGTCATCTCTTCGATACCAAGACCACGCCGAGCGTGCTCCCGGAGCAGGACGCCGATGAGCCGTCCGCAACCCCTTCCCCGAAGCGGCGGCAAGGACACGGCCGGCGTCCCATTCCGGACCATTTGCCGCGAAAAGACGTCCCGCACGAGGTGCCCCAGGCCGATCAAACGTGTACCTGCGGATGCGCCAAGACGAAGATCGGTGAGGACATCACTGAGCAACTCGACTACGTGCCGGGCAAGCTCGTCGTGCTGAGGCACATCTATCCCAAATATGCATGCCCAAGCTGCAAGGACGGCGTGACCACGGCCCCGACCGCGCCAGCCCCGATCCCCGGCGGTCTTCCCACGGCAGGACTGCTGGCGCACATCCTGGTCAGCAAGTTCTTCACCCATACGCCGCTCTATCGCCAACAAGACGACCTGGCCCGAGCGGGCATCTTCTTTCCACGCAGTACGCTGTGCGACTGGCTCGAACGGTGCGGGAACCTTCTGAAACCCCTGGTCGATCTGATGCACGCGGAAGTGCTCAAGTCTCATGTCATCCAGGGCGACGAGACGCCGGTGCCCGTGCTCGATCCCACGCGGGATTCCACGAGGACGGGGTATATCTGGACCACGATCGGCGATCGTTCACACCCCTACACGACGTGCCATTTCACCGCCTCGCGGGGACGGGACGGCCCGGCGCAGTTCCTGGCGAGTTTCAAGGGTTTCTTGCAGACCGATGCGTATGTCTCTTACGAGTCCGTGGTACTCAGATCCGAGGGCAAAATCATTGCCGTCGGCTGCTGGGCCCACGTGCGCCGGGACTTCTTCGACGCGCGCCTGAGCCAGGCGCGCGAGGTCCATTACATTCTCGCCTTGATCGCTCAGTTGTACGACATCGAGGACGAGGTCAGGTCCGGCAACGAAGCCGACCGCCTGGCGGCGCGTCAGGCGCGGAGCGTGCCGATCCTGGAACGCTTGAAGAAGTTCTTGGACGAGCAGAAGCTGGTCGCGTTGCCGAAGAGCCAGTTTGGGCAAGCGATCAACTACGCGCTCAACCAGTGGCCGGCTCTGGTGCTGTACACGACCGATGGGGCGTTGGAGATCGACAACAACCGCTCGGAGCGGACACTGCGTCCCTGCGCGATCGGCCGGAAGAACTGGATGTTCTTTGGGAGTGATCGGGGTGGAGAGACGGCGGCGATTTGCATGAGTATCATCGCCAGCGCGAAGCGGCACTGCATTGAGCCTGTCGCCTATGTCACCGCGTTGCTGACGGCGTTGTCGTCAAAGGACGTCGATCTGAAGCCGTTGTTGCCCGACGTCTGGATTGCCGCCCATCCGGAGCACTTCCAGCAGGATCGCCGCAACGAGGCGGAGGATGCCGCCCGAAGGCGCCGGAAGCGCCGTGTGGACCGGCGGGCGAAGTTGCGATCCGCGGCCGATCCGGTGGTCCAGCCCGCCAAGAGCGTCCCGTCTGGAACGTAAGTGTGGTCGCTCGAGAACGGCCTGAGGGCCATGAACGTGACTTGAGTCCGATCGGGCTCTCCCAGGGCAGACTCACGCTCTGAACGGCTCTGGGCCAACGGTCCGCGATGCGACGACCGTCGAGGAACTCAGTGCGAGCCGTCAAGCGACGCCCGCCGACATGCGCGCCCGGCGTGCCCTTCGGGCTCCAGCGGGGGCGCCGGGGGGATGGTCGCGCCGGGCGCTTACGGTTCATCGACACCGTCTGCACCGACAAGATATTGAACGCCCGACCAACCGGATGACGATTCAGGAAAGCCCCCGCTGGGACCTTGTCGATCCCGGCCGTGTGGAGGAAGGGCTCTCTGGGTCTGAAACACGGGTGAAGGCGGCCATCCGGGGCGAGTCGAGCACGCGGTCGCGGACTTCCCCGACGAGTGTCGACGAGAGCCTTGCTGGTGAACTGCGACCCACCGACGGACATTGAGGGATTGGTGTTAAAGCATGGCGCGGCGGTCGGGGACGGTGAACGGGACCGACACGGAGTGGGCTTCAGAAGGGAGAACGATACGCGTCCACGGCATCCTCGTACAGAGAGAGCATTCGGGGCAGACACACGTCCACGCTGTAGCGCTCGCGCACGAGCTCGACGCCGGCTTGGCCAAGCTGGCGGTAGTCTCGAGGCTGGTCGAGAACCGCGCTAGCGACCTCCGCCAATCGCTCGACGTCGAAGAAGTCGACGAGGATGCCGGTTTCACCGTGTCGGACCATTTCTTTCACGGGAGGCGTGTCTGAGGCCAGAACCGTCGTTCCGCACGCCAACGCATTCATCAGCGACCAAGACAGCACGAACGGGACGGTCAGATAGATGTGCAGGTCGCTGATCGCGAAGAGCTGGGCGAGCGCCTGCGGGGGGAGCAAGCCTGTGAAGACGAACCGTGACAAATCATACTGATCCTGGGATAGGACCCAGTCTTTGAAGCTTGGCTGCCCGATGACGTCTGCGTCACCCCCATAGCAAACCCGATCTTCGCCGACAACGACGAAGATCACGTCGCGACGACGATCGCACAGAAGCTTCGCGGCCTTCATGAAGACGTCGAACCCGCGCATGTTCTCCATGCCTCGGGAGACGTAAGTGACAATGCGCATGTCGTCGGGAACAACACGGTCTCCGACGCGTCGAGGCAGGCCGGATCGGGGCCGCCAGACCGTCGTATCGACCCCGTCGAAGATAACTCGGATCTTGGCCTGGTAGGCATCAGGGAAGAGAGTGCGCTGCCACCAGGTGGGGCTGTAAGCCGCGTCGCAGTTGTCCAGGTCGAGCAGCAGGCCCGCGTTCCTTGCCCTCACGCGCAGCCGGCTGAGGGCCGTGGAGGGGAAGTCGGGCCGGAAGTCGAGATCTGCGCCCGAGACCTTGTAGAAGTACTCGAAGTAATTGACGATCGGGCAGTCGTAGAGCTCCCGAAGGAACGTCGCCGAGCAAAACCCCGAGTGTGCGACGACGAGGTCGGGCTGGATGTCAGGGCGGGCTGTCAGGGCTTCGTAAATCGCATGGGAGTGCCAGATTGCATTCTCAAAAGTGCGGCTGCAATAGTGGGTCTGCGCGGTCGCGCCGCCGCGCAACTGATACTGGATGCGCTCAACTCCGCCTGTCAGGCCGGCACGCTGGTTGGAGACGAACGTGCAGCGGAAACCCTTCCGAAGGGCCAGGTAGGACGCGACATGTCCGAACTGTGCCGGATAATTCTGGTGGACAAAGAGAATGTGCATGTGCACGCTGAGCCCTGAATGTGAAACCACTGCCAAACGCGGCGGCAAGAAGCGCGAATGGAGAACAACCAAAGCCTCAGCGTAACCGCGCCAGGCTCTGGAGGGCTATCTACCGCTCACGCGGGATGCCTCACGAGCCCGAGGGGCCCGGCCGGAATCAGCTTCGAGACGGCCCGATCGCTTGTGGCCATTCCGATACGGACCTTTCCTGAGGCCAGCCCCTGAGGCGGCCGCGCGGCCTGCAACGGGACCGAGCGAGTAAGACGAATCGAGTTCGGTTTTTGTGCCGCAGTTGTCGTGTTGGCCGGAATGAATACCTGCGGTGTGGAGACCGCGTCGACAGCGATGAGCGCCGCGCTGTTGCTCGTTTTGACGACGGATGCAGGCGGCGCGGCGTAGTTCAGCAGGAAGGTTGCGTAGGACGTTCCCGAGAGCCGATCGCCGTTCATTGCCGCGAGCCCCTGGAGGGAGAACAAATAGATGGTGTCGTTCTGGAGCACGCCGGTGGGCACGATGATGAGCTGGTCGGTGTTTGGGTTGTACGCCAGCTTCGCGTTCAGCGGAACATCGGCGTAACCCGATGTGCCCGTCGTGAAGCCGCCTGTGTGCGAGATCAGCATCACGGAGAAACGGCCCAGGATCGACTGTGCGAGGGCCGGGTTGAGCGGTTCGCTGAGCATAACCGAGGCGTAACCGAGCGCGTTGCCGTAGGGCGTGCCGTTTTGCGGACTGGTTCCGGACACCATCAGCGTCGGTGAGACCTTAGGCGAGGTCGGATTGACCTTGAACGAAGTGGCGAAGCCGCTCACAGTCCCTCCCGGTGCTGTGTCGGCCGATGGGAAGGTGTGATCGTCACTGACGCCGTTGACGCCGACGTAATAAACGGTGTTCGCACGGAGCGTGATTTGCGGTGTCAGGTAGGCGGTGTCGTTGGTGGGGCTATAGGCAACCGTGGCGGACACGGGACCGTTGGCCCCCTGTGCGAAGAGCAGGACGGTGGAGTCGTTGACGGTGTAGCTATCGAGCGGCTTGTTGAACTGAACGCCGATGGTATCGGGTTCGGGGATCGTGCTGCCATTGATGGGCACGGTGCCGTTGAGCGTGGAGACGAAGGTAACCTGGAGGGATGTCGAGGGGGAAGGGGGCAGGTACTCGAACGAGCTGTAGTAAGGGCCGGGAACGCCCGCTTTGCTCAAGAGCGGATTGCCGGCGAGATCCTGGAGGGAGTTGATCGAGATCAGATAGACGTTGGTGGAAAGGGGCTCGTGAGGAGTGAGTGTAATGGTGGAGGTGCCGTTGCCGTTGTCGGAATAGGTGGCTGTGGCGGGTACCGGCAAATCACCCGCATCGACGCCGGATGGGGCTGTCCAGAGGTTGCCCGTCTGTTGCTGATTCGTAAGTCCATCGGGCCCGCTAGGGATGAGCATGACGACGAACGGATCCGCCGCGAATCCCCTGGCGTTCGGGTCCAGCGCGGCGAGTCCCGCCAGCGGGTGGTTGAACGTGACGATAATCTGCCCGTTGTTGGGAAGCGGGATGGTCGTCCCGTTATAGAAGGAGGCCGAGGCGTTGATGTTCAGGACTTGGAGGCTGGTCTGGATCGTTACCGTGTTGGAGTTGGACGAAAGTGTGCTGGGTGTACCGCCAGCGGTCAGGGCGTCGGTAGCGGCGAAGTTGTAGGAGCCATCGGCCAGAGTCAGGCCGGCGCCGCCGTCGAGTGTGATCGTCGCGGTCCCGTTAGTCGCCTGGACGGGGCTGCCGAGAGGGTTGCCGCCGTCGCTTTCGTTGTAAAGCTGGACGAAGGCGTTGGGTGGGCTCACACCGCTGACGGTGAAGGTCAGAGGGGCGTTTGCAGAGCCGTTGTTCTTGGTAAGATCGTCGGTGTTACTGATTCCCGTGTCGCTTTGGGAACTGAGAATCGGGGCGTTTGGGATGCCCAGAGGCGGTTTGTTCGTAACGAAGCTCAGGATCGAGCCGTTCGTCGTTCCAGCCGCGTTCGTTGCCTGTACCTGGAAGAAGTAAGTTGTGCTGGGTTGGAGAGAAGAGACGGGCTGAGTGACCGCCACGGCACTGGTCCCTCCGCCGATTGCTTGGGCCGTTGTCGTGATCGTGCCGGTCGTCAGGGTTGGGTCAGTGCCGTAGACGAACACGACGGACGTCGACGTTCCTTCAGGATTCACGTTGGCGTTGAGCGTAGCACCGTTGGATGTCAGCGATGAAGCTGCGATCGTGGTTGCACCGGGCGGGGTCAGGATCGCGTGAGTCGTCGTGAAACTCAGGATCGAGCCATCGGTCGTGCCGTCCCCATTGGTGGCGATGACCCGGAAGAAATAGGTCGTACTGGGCTGGAGGCCTGTCACCGAGGTGGCGATGGCCACACTCGAGGAGCCGTTTCCGGCGGACTCGGCCGTGGTCGTCGTTGTACCGGTCGTCAGAGTGGGGTCGGTACCGAAAACGAATGTTACCGAGGTCGCGTTCCCTTCAGGATTGACGTCGCCGTTGAGCGTGGCCCCGCCCGATGTGATGGAGGACGCCGCGATCGTCGAGGCGGCCGGTTGCGTGACCGGCATGGGGGCTGTCGTGAAGCTGAGGATCGAACCCTGAGTCGTCCCACCCGCGTTCGTCGCGACGACCTGGAAGAAATAGGTCGTGGCGGCCGCGAGACTGGAAATGGGTGCGGATACCGCGACGCTGCTCGTGCCTACGCCGATCGCTTGCGCCGAGGTTGTGATCGTACCTGTCGTCAACGTCGGATCGGTCCCGTACACGAACGTGACCGACGTCGCGGTTCCTTCAGGGTTGACGTTGGCGTTGAGCGTGCCGCCGCTGAAGGTGAGCGCTGTTGCCGCAGTGGTCGAGGCGGCGGGCGGCGTGATGACCGGAGACGTCGTGGTGAAGTTCAGGATCGAGCCGTCGACCGTGCCGCCCGAACTGGTCGCCACGACCTCGAAATAGTAAGTCGTGTTGGCCGAAAGGCCCGTCAGCGCCGAAGTCACGGGCACATTACTCGTGCCGCTCCCGGCCGCTTGGGACGCTGTTGTGGTCGTTCCCGAGCTCAACGAGGGGTTGGTACCGTAGACGAAAGTGACCGAGGTTACGGCGCCCTCCGGATTGACGCTGGCGTTGAGCGTGGCGCCGCTGGCCGTGACCGAGGAAGCCGCGTTGGTGGTTGCAGCGGGAGGATTGGCCGCGGTCGTGAAGCTGAGGATCGATCCGTCGGTCGTCCCTCCCGCGTTGGTTGCCTGGGCCTCGAAGTAATACGTTGTATTGGCGGCCAGGCCCGTCAAGGGCGCGGTGACCGCCACATTGCTCGTTCCCGAGCCAATGGATTGAGCGACGGTGGTGGTAGTTCCCGAGGCCAGAGTCGGGGTGGTGCCGTAAACGAACACGACCGAGGAGGAATTCCCCTCGGGATCGACGCTCGCATTGAGGGTTGCGGTGCTGAGCGCGATCGACGAAGCCGCGTTGGTGGTCGTTCCGGGCGGAGTGACCGGCGGCATCGATGTCGTGAAACTCAGGACCGAGCCGTCGGTTGTTCCGCTTGCGCTCGTCGCCACAACCTCAAAGTAATACGTCGTATCGGGGCTCAGCCCCGACAAGGAGGCCGTGAACGGCGCGCTGGTCGTCCCTGAGCCGGCCGACTGAGCCGTCGTGGTTGTCGTGCCCGCGGATAGCGTCGGGATCGTACCGTAGACGAACGTGACCGACGTTGGGCTCCCCTCGGGGTCCACGTTGGCGTTCAATGTGGCCGAGGTGGAAGTGACCGACGAGGCGGCCAGCGTCGACGCCGAAGGGGGATTGAGGACCACAACGTTTGCCGTTGAGCCAACCGCCTGGCCGCCTATCGTTGCCGTAATGGTATCGCTGCCGGAGTTCGAATCCGCAGTGAAGAAAGCGGTGTAGGTGCCATTGCCGTTGTCCGTCACCGTGCTGAACGTACCGCCCGCGCTCTCGGCGCCGAGACCAAAAGCCACGTTCAAGCCGCCCGTGCTCTCCACGTTTCCATTGCCGTCCCGCGCGATCAGCGTAACGCCGATCGTGCTGCCGGGGGTCACACTGACCGGCGCAGACACAATCGACTGCGCGAGACTGACGGAGCCAGGAGCGACAATGAAGTTCCTCGCGTCCGTGAGTGAGGTCGTCTTGATGTCGGTACTTGAAACCGTTTGACTGCCCACTTCGTCGAACGGGATATAGAACGTATGCGTGCCGTTGTCCCCCCCCGATCCGATAGTAAAGGTGTAATCCGTACTGAGCGGATCGGTGCCGGTCAGGTCGATCGTACCCGAGTAGCCCGAGGCGACGTTGCCGAACGCATCATAAGCCGTGACTGTGACCGGCAAGGCGTCGTTCACGCCCACATCCGACGACGAGCCCGCAACAGACAGGTAGGCCGCCGCCGCTGGATTCACGGTGAGAGCGGCGGTTGCCGAAAGGTTATTCGCCGAGTCCGTGACGGTGAGGCTCTGCACTCCCGCGGTCAAGAACGTCTCATCGAAGGCGTAAACCCCGCCGTTACCGCTCGTGAAGGTATAGGGAGGAAGCGCACCGGCCTCGCCGTCGGTGCTCGCAAACACGACCGTTCCGGAATAGGCCGTGACGGCCTCGCCGAGTCCGTCCGTCACCGAGACCGTTACCGCCACCGACGCCCCCGCGGTGCTCGTCGCTGGCATGCTGATGGTAATCTTGGGGCCGGAGAGGAATGTCCAGCTCGACCCATTGAATTGGTAATCGTCTCCGTCGGTGTACATCACGTCAATCGATGAGCCGCTGGGATCCGGTTCGATCGAGCGGACGATGGCTCCGCTCTCGCTCGGCGCCTGAGCTGTCAGCCAGTTCGACGGCGTGTTGGGGCTCGAGCCGGGAGGAAGGACGGACAAGGCGCCGTTGTCGTCCAGTTGATAAACATCGCCCTGGCTGTCCGACAAGATCGTCTCGACCGAAGATACCAGCGGTTGCGGCGTCAGCGACGAACCGGGCGCGAGTGTATAAAGCGCCCCGCCCAATCCTGAATGGAGGTCATAAAGCGTCCCATCCGGGCCGACGAGGACCGTTTCGACGCCGCTGTCGATCTGTTTTCCTGCAGCCGAGCCGACGAAGGCCCAAAGTCCGCCGGTGCCACTGTGCACTGTAAAGACGGTCGGCGTTGGATCCTGGTCGTCCACGACAAACGGAGGAGGGTTGAGAACCGACGTTTCCACATTGGAGTCGACCTTTGTGGATGTTGTGCCGTCATAGTTCCAAAGATTGCCTTGACTATCCAACAGCAAACCGCCTGTGTAATTCGTCCCGAAACTTACCGCGGTACCCAGGTTATCGACCACCGTCACGAGCACGGACCGCGTCGTATCAGTCGCATAGTCGTGACTTCCGCTGATTGTGAAGTTGTTGCCGTTAATCCCCGTGATCGTCGCAGCCGACGTCGTCCCGTCGCCCCAGGCGACGGTCGCTACGACGTTAGGACCCGACAAGAAGTCCACATCTCCGTTGGGGTCGGTGAACGTCGCGTTCAACGTCGTCACAGCCGTTGTGGATGTAACGGTCATACCGGTGACCGAGCCATTCGCGATGGGAACGTCATCGAGAGGCCAGAAAACCTGCTGACCGTTGTTTACACTGGCCGGTTCTCCCGATACAAAAAAATTCTCGATACCAGTAATATGTCCCAAAGGCTTATTCACATCATTGACGATAAGGGTCGGCGAAGTTAGAGAAGGCGACAGAGCCGTACTCGCCGCGGTCAAAGCGATCACATCGCCAGAATTCGCGGGGTAGACGATAGTGTCTGCCCCGCCGCCAACACCCGTGTATGAGCTTCCCACGCCACTGTAGTAAAACGTATCGCTCCCCACCCCACCAATAAGAGTGTCTGCCCCACTCCCACTTCCTCCGTTCAAGGTAACGGGCAACGACACCTGAGAGGCATCCACATCGTTATGGCCAGTGCCTCCCGTTACCGTAATGCTGGTTATATTCAGGGCAACATCGTTAAGTGCAGACCCTCCGACGCTCCCGGTGATAAGGAGCGCGCTTCCTCGTTGAACGAGCTTGACAGTATCATTGTTACTATCACTAAAGGAGATCGCCAAGGTGTTGACGGCAGTGCCGTTATACACCGAGAAAGGGCCGCTGGTTTGAGTCGGTCCTGTGCCAATGGAATCAGTCGCGGCGATTCGTACTTGCACACTCGGAAAATCGCCGTTGCCGAGATCAGCAGACGTGTTCCAAACCAGAGTATGCGAGACACCCGTCGCGCTCGATTTCAGGTTGGTCGCACCATCACCCCCTGCGCCAAGTGTGGCGTTCTGCCATGGACCACCATCAACACTGTATTGAAGCTGAACGCTACACGTATTCGAGAGCGAATCGATCAGCGTATAAGGAATGGCGACCATCCCTCCCGAGGATCCGGTGGGTGTCGTCACAGCGACTTGAGGTCCGAACGTGAGAATTCCCACAGCATTGCTGGTCGTTCCCGAGTTGAAGCTGAAGCCGCCAGCGAAAATCGCCTGTGTGCCCACCGCTGTCGCAGCCGCGTATGACTGGCCGACAAAAGCGGTGGCGCTCGACCAGACGCCTGTGCTGGAATTGTAGATATCCAGCACATTCGTCTGCCCGTTGACCACATCCTGTCCGGCGAAAATGGCCATGTTGCCGACGGTTGTTGCAACAGGCGCTTCCAGGTTCACTGGCAGTGTGGTTGTGGACCATGTTCCGGTACTGCCGTCGTAAATATCCACGGCGTTGGTCCACCCGTTGTCGTCCATGCCGCCCGCAAAGATGGCTTTTTCGCCCACGGTCGTTGCCGCAATATCGACGCGCGGGTCGGAAAGTGTCGTGGTGGACCAAACGTTTGTGCTCGCATTATACATATCGACAACGTTGCTCGGCCCATTATCTCCTTGTGGAATGCTGTAGAAGCCTCCCGCAAAAATCGCGGTCGTACCGACGGATGCGGCAGCCGGATCCTGGCGAGCCTGGGACAGAGTGGCTTGCGACCAGACCCCTGTGCTGGAATCGTAAATGTCGACTACATTGCTCGGGGCGAATCCGTAGCCTCCGGCAAAAATGGCCTTGGTTCCCACGGTCGTCGCTGTGAGCGTTCCACGGGCCTGGGAAAGTGTCGCTGTAGACCAGGCTCCAGTTTTTATATTGTAGATGTTAACCGTATTCGTCGGGTTGAAGTTGCCGTCGTCGCCCCCCGCAAAGATGGCAAGATTTCCGACCGATGTTGCTGCGATTCCATAACGAGGAACAGTCAATGTGGTGTTGGACCAAGTGTTTGTCAATGAGTTATAGATATCAACATAATTACTAGGCGTTCCCGAGCCATCGGCTTCACCTCCCGCAAAGAATGCAAGGTCGCCGAGCGTAGTCGCCGCGCTACCGGATCTTGCCTGGGAGAGCGTTGCCGTGGAGACGCTCATACCGAAGGAGACAGGTGCAGGGACGTTCGTTACGGTCGAGTCCGATTGCTCCTGGACCGGCTCGCCGTCGATCGTATAATTTCCACTACCGGCGAGGTCAAAATTGTTGACACCGCTCCCGCCAATCAAGTTTCCAGTCCCGGCTGTTGCGGTCAAATCGTTGGTAGCTCCACCGTTTCCACCAACCAACTCACTCGTCCCGCCCGATGCCGACAAGTTATTCGTAACATTGGCCCCGTCGCCTCCCTGCAAGACGACGTTCGGGAGGGATCCATCCGTCGAGAATGTGTTGGTAATGACCCCATTTCCTGAGAAACCCACGGCTTTTAGAGTCTGAAAAATGACGCCGAAGGTGAAGGTGACATGATTGCCGGTTTGCGTCGCGGTGACGGAGTTTCCTTTCGAGTCAACAATCGTAATTGATTGCGTGGTGGGGTTGACGCTGCCAACGAAACTGCCTGCCGGAATTCCATTGCCGTTAATGGATTGTCCTGTGCGCAGGAGCGCGGCATTCTGCAGATTGGTGATTGTGGATGTTCCCTGAGTCGTATTCCCCGTCTGGCTATTGATGGGCAAACCATCGACGGTGAGGAGGCCGTTCTTCACCGTAACGTTATCACCGGTGGACTGAGTACCGGCCACCTCCAATTCGGACGTTGAGTTGCCCTGGTAGTCGGTCCCTGCGCTGATTTCCGTGCCGACGATGATCGTGTCTATGCCCGTGCCGCCAAGCAAGGTCGCCGGGGCCGTGAAGCCCGTCGTGTCGGGCTGGGATGTGCCGCTTTGAGGGCCGGCGTTGATCACATCGCCATTTCCGCTTCCCGCCTCCACGAGGATGCCTTCGAGGCCGGCGGGCAAGCTTTGCAATGCCAGGTTGACCACGTCGCCGTTGGCATTTCCCGTATTGACGGCGATGTACTGAATGCCGGTTAGGGTTTCGGTGGCCGTGTTGACGCTGCCGGCGATCGAGGAATTGGCGGTGAAGGTGATGGTCTCGGCGCTCGAGCCGGTCACCGCGTTGGAGAGAGTGATCGAGTTCGTTACATTGTTGATCGACGTGATCGTAGTCGGAGCGGGGATTCCGGCACCGCTGACGAGTTCGCCCACGAAAAGGCTGGTTGTGTTCGAAAGCCCCAGGAGGGCTGTCCCGTTCGGAGTTCCGGTCTGCTGGACCGTCTGAGTAATGTCGATCACCTTCGACGGCTGGTTCGCGTCGGCCTGGAGCTCGAAGGTGCCGTCCCCCTGAAACGCGAGCGTGTTGTCATTGCCGGCGCCGCCGTTGATCGTATCGTCGCTGTTGAGGTTGTAGAACGTATCCTTCTGGCCTCCTCCCTCCATGACGGTCGGCAGTGTGGGATTGCCATAGAGTGCGTCGATGCCGGTTCCCGCCTGGAGGGAATCGGGTGAGATATTGGCACCCAGGAGATTGCTGATGTTGCCCTCGTCGTTGCTGAGGGCTTTGCTCTCGTCTACCAGGAGATTGAACTGGATCTGGGTCGGGCTATTCGCGATGAACGTCTCCTCCATCGCGGTAAGACTTTGAATCTGATTGGCGACGATCAATTCCTGCGTGGCGTCTTTCACGAGGTCGTCGGCGAGCAGGTTGTACCAGAGAAAGGTTTGCTCCTGGTTGCGCGTCGAGCCGGTGACGTAGGGCAGGTTAAGCAAGATCTGTTCGAGGTCTTGATGAACGATGGGATCCTCGTCGATCCAACCCACGAACTGGGTGATATTGCCCGGGTAGGGATCCTGCGTGAGCACGTCCGCCAGTTGCGTCTCGACCTGTGTCCCAGTGATGTCCGTGATACCGAGGGTCTGGAACTGCTGAGTGAGCTGGTTTGTCAGCGCCTGCGACCCTGTGAAGGATTGGGGTGCGGTCACGAGACTATCGAGCAAGGTCCAGAGCGGGTCCTGGGGCGTTCCTCCGAGCGCGGGTCCGAAGGGGGACACGAGCTGTACATGGAACTCCTGCGCCGCCTGTTGCACGGCGCCGGCCCACGACGCTTGATCGGGATAGTCGTAGATGGTGTCGGTGCCATTGCTTCCCACCAGGGTATTGGAGCCGTCGCCGCCGACGAGCGTGTCGTTGCCAGTTGCGCCGGAGGCGTCGATGTCGGTGCTGCCTGTGAACCCCAGGAAGAGATTGTTGCCGCTGCCGTTTCCGCCCTCCATCACGTTGCCGCCGTTGTTCTGCGCCACGAGGGTGTCGGTGCCGGAGCCGGCCAGCATGATGCAACCGAGGCTCCCTTCGCCCGCAATCAGGAGATCATTGCCGGCCCCGCCTTCCAGCAAATCGCGCCCGGCGCCGGGGACGAGCACGATGCTGCCATTGCTTGCGACCTTGGCTGAGCCGCCGATGAGCACGTCGTTGCCGCTTCCGGCATAGAGGTTGCTATTACCGCTGCCCGCGATCAGCGTGTCATTCCCCGCGGGCGTGCTCGAGCCAAATGCGATGGTGACACCGGCGGCCGAGTTGGTGGCGGGGTTTGAGAGTGTGATCGAGGTCGGCGAGGCGATCGTGCGAATCACGCTGCCGACGGGGATGCCCGAACCGCTGACAAGCTGACCGACCGTCAGGCCCGCAGTGCTGGTCAAACCGCTGATCGTGGTACTGTTGACCGTCGTGTTTCCGCTCTGGGCCGACCAGGACTCGGCCGAATCGAGCGCGGGTGTCCCATCCTGCTGCGGCAGGTCGCTGCCGTAGAGGATATCGGCGCCCGCACCCCCGACGAGGAGGCTCGGCCCGGATCCGGCCACGAGCGTGTCATTTCCCGAGCCCGCCTGGAGCGTGTTGTGGCCCGGCCCGCCGTAGAGCGACACGTCTTCCGCAACGGATGGGTCGACCGCGAGGAGATTGTTTCCCGGGCCGCCTTCGAGCGCTAGATTGGCCACGCCGGGCGGCAGGACGAAGTTGGCATATCCGAGGACGTCGCCGCTGTCGAGGTTGGAGAGCGTGGCCTCCAAGGTGCCGAACGTGAGGCTTACCCCGGTGGCCGTCGCGGTCGCGGGATTCGACAGGATCACGGAATTCGTTGCGGAGATAATGGACGTGACGGTCGTTCCGGTCGGAATGCCGGGCCCGGTGACCGTTTCGCCGACAGCAAGCAGGATCACGTTGAGTGCGCTCAGCTTACTATTGCCGGCCGTGGTGTTGCCCGTTTCGGTGAGGGGCGAACCGAAGCCGAATTCCGCATCGGAAACTGTGGCCGTCGCCCCGTTGGAGAGGGTGATCGAACCGTTCGACGGGATCGTGAGGATCGTGGTGCTTGCGGGGATGCCAGGGCCAGTGACGAACTCGCCCACCGTCAATGCGGCCGTATTGCCCAGACCCGTGATCGTATTATTACCAACCGTGGTGTTACCCGTTTCGGTGAACGCCCCCTGGGTGAGGTAGATCTGGTAGTCGCCAGCGTGCGCCTGCGCAGGGGTTTCCAGGAAGACATAAGCGCCCGCAGCATGTGTCGTCGCCGTGGTGCCGTTGTAGCCGCGTGCCACGGTCAGAGTGTCGGTGGTCAGGTTCACGGCGGTCACGAGCATCTGCTCGTTGTCGATGCGGATGACGAAATTGGAAGCGTTGCCCGCAGCGAGCGCCGGCGCGTTGGCGACGGTGAGAGTCGTCGTCGAAGGATCCAGCACGGGTGCACCGGCGGAGGTGATCAGGGCCCCGGAGCTGTGAACGGTCGGGACCGTGTTATTGAACCCGCGCACGACCGTGAGGATGTTACCGGCGACGGCGGTGACCAGCATCTCCTCGTTGTCAATCCAGACGAACTGGTCGTATCCGTTATTGGGCGCAAACGCGGCTGGATCGGTGACGGTGATCGTGGTTGCCGAGGTGCTGCTGACGGGGGCGGCGAGTGCGGGCTCGACGCTCACGGCGGCTCCCGCGAGATGAGGGGCGACCGTTGTGTTGTTGTACCCGCGCTGGACGGTGAGCGTGTTGCCCGAGACGTTCGTCACGAGCATCTGTTCGTCGTCGACCTGGATGACGAAATTGGTGGTGCTGCCGCCGGTGAGGACAGCGGCGTTGGCCACGGTGATCGTGGTCGCGGCGGGGTCGAGGGCCAGGGGCGTGGAGATCGAGACGGCGGCCCCAACGGCGTGTGTGGCCGCGGTCGTGTTGTTGTAGCCGCGCTGGACGGTGAACGTGTTACCCACAATCGCGGTTACGAGCATCTGTTCGTTGTCGACGTCGATGACAAAGTTCGGCACGCCTGTGGGAGCCAGCGAGACCGCGTCGGTGACGGTCAGCGTGGTGGCGGTCGTGCTGGTGATGGCGCTCGTGAGCGTCGGGTTGCTGACGACCAGCGTGGGGGGTACAACGCTCACGTTCGCCCCGGCGCCGTAGGTGGCCGCGGTCGTGCCGTTGTAGCCGCGCTGGACGGTGAACGTGTCGCCCGAGACATTCGTGACGAGCATCTGCTCGTTGTCGATCACGATGACGAAGTTGGCCGCACCCGGAGGAACGAGCGCAGAGGCGTCGTTGATGGACAAGGTCGTGGCGGTCGTGCTGGTGACGGCGGTGGCCAGGGACGGACCGGTATTGACCAGGGTTGGCTTCGTCACGACCACGGCGTCGCCCGCGCTATGGGTCGCGGCAGTCGTCGCGTCATAACCGCGCTGGACTGTGAGCGTATCGCCCGAGACATGGGTAACGAGCATCTGCTCGCTGTCGACCTGGATGATAAAGTTCGAGGCGCCTTCGCCGGCCAGTGCGGCGGGGTTCGTAACTTCGACCGTCGTTGCCGTCGTGCTCGTCACAGGGGCGAGGAGAGCAGGGCTGTCAACGGAATCGGGCTTGAGGACCACCGAGTTGACCCCCGGTCCGCCGACCACGATATCCGCTTGTTGCCCGGTGGGAGTGAAGTGCAATTGGAACGTATCGTTGCCCGGCCCACCGTAGAGTGAATCAATACCGGTGCCAGCGGTGAGATAGTCACCGTCGCCGGGGTTGCCGGCGCCGCCGGCCCAGAGCACGTCGTTACCGGCGCCGGCGACGAGCGTATTCTTGCCGTAGGCGTCACTAAAGAGGACATCGTTGCCGTTACCCGCCACGAGCAAATTGCCGCCGGGATCGTCGTTGTCGCCCGCGGCATCCCAGGTGCCGCTGATGTTGGGCGAAAGGTCCTGGCCGTCGCCGCCGTACAGTGTTTCGTTGCCCGGTCCGCCGTAGATCGTTGTGTTACCGCCATAAGTCGTGCCGGCCGGGTTGTAAACGGCCCCGTACAACTCGTCGCCGGTCCCTGCACCATATAACAGGTTGTCGCCGAGGTCGCCGCCGAAGATGACGTTATTGGTCGGCTGCATCGTGCTGGCGCCGGCGCCGCCGTAAATCGTGTCGTAGCCGCCCCCGCCGTAGATCGTGTCGCTGGGACCGCCGCCGTAGATCAGGTCGTGACCGCCCGAGCTTCCTCTGATGAAGCTATCGCCCCCTGTGCCTCCGTAGATGGAATCGCCCGCGCCCGAGTTGCCCGACAGGTCAATGATCTCGGGATTCTGCGCGGAGTACGTTCCCGAGCCGCCATCGATAAAGTAGACGCCCGTGCTGCCGGTGAGCGCCGTGATGGTGTCATCGCCGGAGCCGCCGTAGACAGACTCCTGTCCATTGTCGAGCGTGATAGTGTCGTTCCCTGGACCACCGTAAATGGAATCATGGGCGTTCGGGCTGGTCCCGGCCTGGAGGACGTCGCTGCCCGATCCCGCCAGAAGCATATCTTTGCCGGCACCGGCGACGATCGTGTCGTTGCCGCTGCCGCCCACGACCGTGACGTTGGCAGTCGTATTTTGGAACTGGAACGAGTCGTTGCCGCTGCCGGCGACAGCCCGAATAGGTACAGCAAAGTTCGGCGCGGTTGTGATCGTATCGTTGCCGCTACCGCCGTCGTACACAATCTGGCTGATGCCGCCGAACGTTTCCGACGAATTGCCCGATGTGTTGCCGCTACCGTTTCCAGTGGGCCATGTGATGACAGTCGCGCCGCTACCATTGGTGGAGAAAGTGATGTTGTTGTTACCGCCCGTGCCCGTGAACGTGAGCGTGGTTCCGTTTTGGTGGACGTTGGGCCAAGGGGCCACCGCACCACCGCCGCTGACAGGGGACGGCCATGATGGCTGCCGGTCGAAGTTGAATACGGGAATGCTAATGCCCCAGTTCCAACTGAGGCTGAACAGAAAGAGGTCAATGGACGCGTAGATATTCCCGGTCAGGTCGCCCTGGATACCGACGGCGAGGTCGTCCAGCAAGTCGGTGATCGGGTTGGAGCCGAACAGCGCCAGGTCGCTCAGATAAACCTTTGACGGGTCGGCGGCCCAGGGTGGTGCCGTGAGCGACACGTACGGTTCGATGGCTAAGCCGACGTCGCCTCCCACCTCGGCGAGCGGGAACCCAAAGACCTCGACCTGTCCCTGGAGACCGGCGTCGACGCCAAACGAGAGCCCGAGGGTTGGATCTGAAGCGGTACCGGCGTCGATGTACATGCCGTTCGTGTCGACGCCGAATCCGACGTGGTAGTGCAGCGAGGCGTTCAGACCGAAGGTCGCATCGATCTCCGCGCTGGCGATTCCGGGGATGCCAAAGCTGTAGATGGGAACAACGAAATTGTAATCCGCAAGGGTGATATCGTCCGAGGCCTCCCACGAAACCAGGTTGACCATCTGCCCGGTAATGAGCTGCTCGATCGTCGAGGGCGTTACGTTGACAGTGAGTGTACCGCCGGCGAGCGGGTACGAACCGCTCAGGCCATCGAAGCCCGAGGGCAGGGACGGCAGTGTGGGGAGATCCTTATCGAGACCGGTGAGCTGAGCAATGGACTCGCCAATCAACGGCAACGGTTGATTCAAGGAGTTCGACAACGGCCCAAGCACCGGGATCTCATCGCCCAGGCTGAAAAGCGATTGGCCCAAGATGCCGAGCAACTGCGATGTGCTAGGCGGTTGCAGGGCGACGTTGGGAACCTGTAAGACGCCGTTCGTGATGGCTTCACGAAACGTTCCTGACCACGGGACGCTGCCCAACCCGGTCAACTGCATGCTAAAGCCGAGGTTGAAGCTTGCCACTCCGTTGACATTTCCCTGTACGGCCTGGCTCAGAGAGCCGGAGAAATCACTTGCGCGCAACTTGTTGCCGGCGTCGAGCGGGTTGCCGGAATTGGAGTAGAAGCCGAGGCTTCCGGTGAAGCCGAGTATCTGCTGTGCGGCGTTCGACACGGAAACGTCTGCCAGGTCGCCGATTTGCAGGTCGGTGTTGATGGCGTTTGCGCCAATGCTGCTCGCGAGGTTGACGCTCAGCGCGCTCGGATTGGCCGCGACGAAGAACGTCGGCCCTTGTCCGCTGGGGACGTCGACGCCGAAGGTGACCGTCATCGACGGGGTGGCTGTCGCGGTGAAGTTGGCCAGCAAGCCGTTGTTCAGATAGGAGAACGGACTGGGGTTGTTTTGGTCGAGGAGAACGCCGAGGTCGACCGAGTTCGCCGGCGCCGTGTAGCTGACTTCGAGCAAGTTGCCATTGCTGTCGGGTGTCCCTGTGAACGGGACCGCGATGCTGAAGCCCGCGTTCTGAAGCGCCTGCTGCACCTGGGACCAGGTCGCGTTCGCGTCATTGACCGTGCCCGACAAGCTCGAGAGCATGCTATTGATGCTCGTCAGAGAAGGTTGGAGCAACCCGGAAAGATCGAGCTGAGAAATATTCGCCAGGCTCTCGTTGAGCAATGGGATGCTCACACCGTTTAAGGCTTGACTGATGATATCCGTCGCACCGGTCTCGTTGAGAATGGCAATGCCGGTAGTCACGTTGTCATACGCATCGAGCACCGACTGCAACGTATAAGTCGACGGGAGAGTGCGGTCCTCCAAAGGCTCCATCGCGAGCCGGCGGAAAGCGAACCTGGGAAGCCGACGAATTTTCGTATGATGTGATCGACCCTCATTGTCGCGCCGATCTCGTGTATCGTAATTCGTGCGCCGCGAACGGATCCCGCGAGTTGACATGGTGCGCGTCCTGGTGCTGCGGATCGATGTTGAGAACGTCTTTGCCGGGAGTCCTGCCTGTCAGTTCCGACCAGCCGGCAGACACTATGAAACGTTCCGTGCGGAGAAAAAGCGAAGGCCCGTAGGGAGGTGAACTCCGGTCATCCAGCGTAGATTTCGTCGGCCGTCACTTCGTCGTGACTAACGTGAACAGATGCCTAAAATCATCGAATGATATCCCTCCGAAAGACCGTTTTTCAACCAAAACCATGTCCCGGAACCGGGTAACGCTTCGGGTCTACGGAGATGTCCCATGTCGGAACGGGGAGATTGGAGGGCGGTTCAAGCGCCCACATCGGCGATCTCATTCTCCAGCAGCGATCCGAAAATGGTAGGCTAAGAACATAGCGGCAAATGTCGCACAAACGCAAGAAAATTTTGTGAAAGGATTCTAAGTCTAAGACCATTCCGACCGATTTCGGATATTTGCCATCAGCAGCAAGAGGCTTCAGAAGCGCATGTTTTTCAAAGCAAAACCAACGCCTTAAATCGTGTTATGAACTGTGGGTCAACTGTAAAATCACCATAGTATATGGTTACCAGAAGCGCCTACCCCAATGATGTTTCGGACGCCGAATCGCGGTTCGTTATCTTGTACCTTCGCCTCTTGCCCGACGACAGCCAGTGAGTCCACAATCTCCGCGATAACTTCGACGGCGTCCGGTGCCTCATCCGAAGCAGCGCCTATTCGCGCTATCTGCGCGCAGACTTTCCTCCTCAGGAGATGATTTACCAGCGGACACGCCACAGGCTTGCCGTCGGTCGCTTTGAAGCCATCGTCCACGACCTTAGCGTCGTGCGTCGCTTCGCTGACAAGAGGGCCCCCAAGCCGACAACCGTGATCTTCGACGGTCGTACGATTCAGTCGACCCTCGAAAGCGACAGCCTCGCTGGCTACGACGGGCACAAGCGGCGCAAGGGATTCAAAGGTCGTATTGGAGTATATGTATTGTCGAATAAGGTTTCTATTATGCTAAACATTAATCAATATATCTCATGGTTTTTGATGAGTGGCCGGCGCAAACCGGTAGCGCGCTATCCGGCATGACCGCTACAGACCACCCATCTTCCGGCTTACGAACATAATCCCCATTATCGGACGTTCGTCCGCCGCGCAACCCGTGGCCCTTCCGATGTGACACAGCCCTCTTCCGCGGCGTCTGCCCCGGACTCTCGGTACCCCGATTGACGGCCTCCGTCGGCGACATCACCGTGGCTGCTTTGTCGATGCAATCGGCGCCGTCGCGTCGTCGGTCCGCTTATTGCGCCCTGGAATAGGTTATTCCGAAGCGATATAATCCATTTCAGCCTGAAATGCTGTGCGCGAGGTCTCTTCAATATGGAGGGCTTGCGTGGATCGTGAATCATCGGACCTCTCCGAGCTTCAACACCTGGGCGCCAACCTGCTGCGCGCACGAATCGCTCAGGGATTGACTCAGGAGGGGCTGGCCCGAAAATCCGGTCTCTCCCAAGCTCAAGTCTCTCTCTTCGAGGCGGGACGCCGAATATCCTCGCTCGAACAGCTCGTATGCCTCGCGCTCTCTCTCGATGCTCCTCTCCAGCGACTGATCAGTGGAACGGACCGGCCAGGAACGGAACTGAAAGATCTCGCCGTCGAATTGCGTGGGCTGGGCGCCGCCGACCTTTGGGTCGCCGATGCCACCGTACCGGGTGCGGCGCGCTGCGCCGAAGAAACCATCTGTTAGCAGCGGTTGGGAACTGAGCCATTATCGCGGCCTCAGAGATCCACCTTTCCGAGGGGTTGCGCACTTGTGTCTCGCCCCAAGTGCCCTCAGCCTAAAGTGAAGGGCACTTGGGGCGAGACACAAGTGCGAAATCG